>JAILOI010000084.1 GCA_024690885.1 Lachnospiraceae bacterium | reverse complement strand
ATTTTTTATCTGTTGCAAAAACAACATTTAGGAAATCTGCCACGTCTTGGCTGCTTCCTGTTCTCTGCAAACATCTGCATACCAACCCCCTTGTGCCAACAGGGTTTCGTGGTTTCCTTCCTCGTATATTTTACCGTCCTTCAATACCAGAATCTGATCGGCCCGACGGATGGTGCCAAGCTTATGGGCGATGACTAACACCGTCTTATGCTTCATCAGCTTCCGGAAGGCCCGGTTGATTTCCTGTTCATTATCCGCATCCAGATTGGAGGTGGTTTCGTCTAACAGAACTATCGGTGCATCTTTTAACAGTGCTCTGGCAATGGAAATGCGCTGCTTCTCTCCGCCGGATAAGCCGCCGCCTCCCTCGGATAACATGGTCTGATATCCATCGGGCTGCGCCAGAATGAACGCATGGGCACAGGCCGCCTTGGCTGCAGCGTAGACTTCTTCCTCGGTTGCGTCCGGTTTTCCGATACGGATGTTGTTATAAATCGTATCATTTAAAAGGTACACATCCTGGAATACGATGGCCATATTAGACGCAAGCAGGTCCGGTGAAATCTCCCGGATATCCCGACCGCCGATGGTAATGCGTCCACCGGTCACATCCCAGAACCTGGACAATAAGCTGGTGATGGTAGTCTTACCGCTTCCGCTTGGTCCAATGAGTGCCGTGGTGGTACCTGCCTTGGCCGTAAAGCTTACTCCGCCAAGCACCTCCTGCTTTCCGTTGTAGGAAAAGTGTACATCCTCGTATGCAATATCAAAGTTATCCAGTTTTGTCACTGCCGGATCATAGCCAAACGGTGTTTCGTCCAATACTTCCCGCACGTTCTCCGTGGCCTTGGTGATGGAACGAATCTGGGGATAGAGGGAGCTTAACACTCCAAGCAAATCCACCAGCGATACGGTCACAAACATCACCAGGACAAACTGTGCCGCTGTAATCTCTCCCCGCATCTGCAGGTATCCACCGAAGATGATGGAGATGGGAATCAGCATAGCCGTAATAATATAAAAGCCTAAGGATAGGGGCAATACGGACAACTCCGATTTGGTGGAAGCATCCCGAAGTCCCTTTAAATCCCGGTCCAATTTTACAAATCGCGCTCCCGTTAGGTTATAGAGACGGAAGGTTTTGATTCCGCTGATGTACTCAATTAAGCGGGTGACCACGTTGGATTTGGCCTGCTTTAGGCGCGTGGCCGAGTCTCCGGAAGCCTTACCGGAGCGAAACAGCACCGGTACTGCCAGGCCGCATACCACCAGGGTAACCAGTCCAAAGGCCGGATGGATATAGAACAGAAATCCAACCGAAAGAATTCCAAAACTTGCCACCTTCACCACATCACAGAGGCAGTGGGTGATAATGGTTTCATAATCCGTAACATCCGTGGTCAGTACCCCGTTTAAGCGTCCGATGCTGTGATTGTTAAAGTATCCCAGATGCAGCTTTCGGATATGATTTCCCAGCCTAAGACGCAACTTACCGGAGGCATTGGCGCCCAAGCACTGGGCATCCGTAAATGCCACTCCCTGGAAGATACAACGCAACACGAAGATGCCCAGTAACCACAAGAGGGCACGCATCACCATGGCCGCCGAGAAGCTTCCATCGTAAAGCGCTGCCAAAGTCAGCAGCATCACCCCGTACATCACGGAATTTAACAGAGAATCCAGTACGGACAAACAGATGGGGAGGATCAGCTTTTTGCAATCCGCTCCCATCAGGAATTTAATATCTTTCATCATCGTCGTCCACCTCGCTATACGTTGCCCACAGCTTGGCGTACTCGCCCTGCTGCTCCACTAGTTCCTGATGCTTGCCGTATTCCACAATCTCCCCGTCCCTGAAGACACAGATCTGTTCTGCATTCATTATGGTATGCAAGCGATGGGCCACCATGATGGTGGTTTTGCCCTCCAACAATTGGTCGAGGGCCATCTGAATCTTGTGCTCGTTCTCTCCGTCCGTAAAGCTGGTTGCCTCGTCGAAGACGATGATTGGTGCATCTTTTAAAATTGCTCTGGCGATGCACAACCGCTGGCGCTCTCCGCCGGAGAACTTCACACCCTCACTTCCCATACGGGTCTGATACCCCTCCGGAAGGCTTACGATGAAGTCGTGAATCTGGGCGGCCTTGGCGGCTTGGTACACCTCTTCTTCCGTGGCGCCCTGCTTTCCAATCACGATGTTGTTATACACCGTATCATTTAAGACGAAGGCCTCCTGGAACACAAAGGACATATGATCCATCAAATCCGCCAATGGTATCTCCCGAATGTCGATGCCCTCGATGTAGATATGGCCGGCGTTTACATCCCAGAATCTGGGAATCAACTGGGCCGCCGTGGTCTTTCCTGCACCGGACGCTCCCACGAAGGCCGTCAGTTTCCCCTTGGGAATCGTCACGGAAAGGTGATGCAGCACGTCCGTACTCTCCTCGGTATAGGCAAAGTCCACGTCCCGCAGTTCGATGGAGAGGCCCCGATCTGCCGGCAGCTTCGTACTTCCTCCGGTGGTCTCCGGAATCTCCATCACATCCCGTACCCGCTCAATGCCGGAGGAAATCTGGCTGAAAATCTGGGCGAAGTTTAAGATGTTGTTGAAGGATGAGAGGAAGACGATGCCCATAATAAGGAAGAAGATGTAATCCTCCATGGACAGACTTCCCTTCACATACAGATAGCCACCGAACGGCAAGGTGAACAGCACCCCGGACTCCACCAAACACTTAAGAATCGCGCTGATGGGTGCAATCTTCTTGGAGGTTTCCACCCAGATATCGTTATATCCGGTCACCGCGTCCCGATAATTATCGTAGGAATCTGCCGTCAGGTTATAGGTTTTCATGACCGTCATACCGCTGATAAACTGCAGAATGCCGGAATTTAAGCGTCCCACGATGGTTGGAATCTGGGCCACCACATCCCGTGCAATAAACATCTCCAGCGACATCAAAGCAAAGGTTAAAATGACCGGCACCATAAGAATCAGGGACATGGGCACACTGATGGTAAATAAATAAATCAGCACCACCACCGGAATCACGATGGCTGCCACCACATCCGGCATCTGATGTGCCAGAAAGATTTCCAGGCGCTCCACATCCTCCATCAGGATTCGCTTCACTTCTCCCATGGAATTCTCGGAGAAAAAGCCCAGATTGATTTTACCGATATGGTTACAGATTTTGGTTCGTACACTATAGAGTACGTCATACGCTCCCACATGTGAGAGAGCCATACCACTTCCAAGTAGTATAAATCGCAGCACCACCGATACCAGGGTGATGATGCCCAAACTTAAGATGGTTTTAAAATCGCCGGTGTGATGGAATAACGCTGCTACACATCGATAGATGCAGACGAATGGAACGAAGGCCAAAAAGCCCGCCAACACACTGCATACCATGGCGATATAAATCTTCTGTTTATGTTTTCGGTCCGCAAGTGCTAACAGGTAGCGGATGCCGACCTCTTCTTTTTGTTGTTTTTCCAACGTTGTCTCCTATTCTAGTTAAACTTACAATGCTATGATACGGTCGCAGGCCAGCTGCAGAACCGAAAGTTAGGCAATCCTAACTATCGGATTAAAATTTACCCCACATCCTACGGTTTGTCAATTTGCATTGCATGCAACAAAAAAACCGGCGATGCTTACCCGCACCGCCGGTTTCTATTTGGAATTATTCGCTTTTATAACCAATCCAACGCTCATACACACGAATTCCGATGAATACGGTGATGATGGTGAAGATGGTCTGGTCAAAATTGATGTGAAGTGCACTGAAGGTCGCACCGATTGCGATGGTTACCAGCCACATTCCAAGAATGACCACGATTGCCTTCCAAATTTTAGATGCCATGTTGTTGCCTCCCTTTTCTACTCGTTCTCTTGTTGCTTGCTAGGCGTTATGCCCGGCTTTTGGCTATGAAGCTGG
>JAILOI010000079.1 GCA_024690885.1 Lachnospiraceae bacterium | reverse complement strand
CACACGCACCGGCTGTTTGGTATAGATTTTCATGTCCGAACGATCCACCACATCCTTGCCGGCATAGATGACATCGTAGCTTTGGAAGTACTCTTCCATACGCTGACGCAGGATTTCCGTAAAAATATGGCGCAACTGATTTTCGGAAGCGTTCTGACACTTCGGATACACCTGCTCTAAAAGCTTGGTTTGTAAGAAACCACCGGCCTTCACCAGATGACCGCCGCCGGCACCCACTCCACGTGCAAGAAATTCTGCCACCTCATTGGCGTGGGATTCCGTGCTGCAGCTGCGTACCGAGAACTTAATTCCCATATCCAGCACGCTATAAACCAGCACCACTTCAATGGAATCCACGGATAAACAGAAATCACTGATTAAGCCCAGGATATTCGGGTCACAGGGATCGGTGCGAATGATGGCGTACTTATGATCCTCATAGTATTCATAACCAAGCATAGCCACACCTGCAATCCGCAATTCTTCGAGACTTAGGTTGGCGTTACGCAGGCGAATCAATAGACTCTTGTTGAAAGACAGTGCATCTCTGGCATCCTTGTCCAACGGATGATGAATCTCAGAGAAGTTATTGGTATCGGTATAAAGGCCATAATAAAGCGCCGTCGCCACATCCTCATAGAGATTGATATTCACACCTGCTGCCCGCATCATGTCCCAAACGATGGTGCTGGCGCTGCCGATATTGCTACGCACTTCACTTAATGGGGGCAACTGGGTAATCACCTGATGATGATCAATCACTGCTACGGTCTCAGCCTCAAACTTCTGTACATTGCCACCGTCATACTGGCAATCCGACATCAGCAGCAACTCGGGTTTGTAATCCATTTCAGTCACATGCTCAATTGGAATCTTCAGTTCATCTACCAGCATGCGTAAGTTACTCTTGTTGATTTCAAACCGTCCACCATAGATAAAGCGGACCTTCTTTCCCAAATGTTTGTAATATCGATATAACGCAAATCCGGAGCCGATGGCATCCGCATCCGGATTGTCATGGCACTGAATGACGATTTCGTTGTATTTCATTAAGTCGGTTAATTTCATTTATGTAACCTCCCGGGTTCATTTCCTTTTTCATCATAACAGAAAACCGACGGGTTAATCTACATGTAACTGCACACGTTTTTGATTGGACAATCGAACCCCGCCAGTCTGCTCATCTGCAAGTTCATACAATTCATCCAGAGAGTAATATGGCATCTTCACCACACGCTTGTTACTTGCGGAAAGAATTGCATCCTGCGCAAAAGAAATATCACAACCATTCGTAATCTTTGCAGTCGTTTCAAAAGAGTCCGGATCCAGTAAGTAAAGCGCACTGCTTGTATGAAGTGCAACCTTTGTAAGCTTTTCGTTTTTATCCTTTAAGTACGATACGCTCTGAATTTGAAACAACTCCTTGCTTCCTTCTAATAGCATATTGTCCTTCTCAACATCATATACCTTTAGTGTATAATCATCTCCCTGCATCAGAAGTTTCTTACTATCCGGTGTAAATCCAACATAGGCAAAAGAGCGTCCGCCAAATGGAATCTCAGCTTTGATGCTTTCTTTTTCAATATCATATACACGAATGTTGGAATCCAAACAATCCATCGCAACATAATGACCATCCGGGCTAATGGCCAGACCGCCTGCATTGGTTGAAGTCAGCCTGGTCTTCATGCTGTCTTCCTGCACCTCGATTTCATTCTTGGCAGCCCCGTCCTTGATATGCAGAATGTTTTCAGAATCTACATAAGCAACCGTATCGCCCTCATTTCCACCAGTAGCACCTAGAAATACCGGTTGGGTCGTGTTCTGACAAACGACATCCATAGACTCCAGATCAATGACCTGGTATCCACCATAACCGTAATCCATATATCGATAGTGCTCCTGATTAAATGGAAATTCATTCTCTCCATCAACAGCGACGTGCGTTACTTCCTTCACGCCATCCTCGGTAATTTCATATTTGTAAAGCACATTCTCCACACTGTCTACCACAAACAAATCATGGTTTTTTCCGACGAAGATTCTGATACCATTTGCAGCATCAACTCTTCCGACACTTACTCCGGTATCATAGTTGTACGCTTCCACCCGACGAGTCCCCTCATCCGATTCGCTCACCACAACAACGTAGGCACCGTCTTCCGTAAACATCGTCTTTTTTATCGTATCATCCGTCTTACAGAATTCCTCCAGATTCGGATCCTGTGGAATGCTCATTAACACAACCTGAGACTTCAGATTTGGTTGTACCGCAATCACTGAGGAAGCGACCTTAGTAGAGACAACACTCGTAATATTTCCGGGAACCGCAGAGTTTCGACTCTTGCCACTATCCAAAGATACAAAACTTAACTGTCCATTCTGTTCCCACAATGCAACTTGGTCACTACCATTTCCTACAAATCCAACAATTGGGGATGTCGTACTCAATTCAAAACATACTTCTCCGGTCGCAGCATCCAAAGCACAAAAATGATTGTTCACAAAATAGTTCACCAAGTTCCGCTGTGTTCCATCCCCTCCGGTATAATTCATAGGAAGGAAAGCAAATTCCTTAGGCGTCAGTACATTGGAATCATCCATGTAGGCCGTGGCCCAACTTGCGCTTCCACTTTCCAAATCAAGCAACTCTATCATACCGTTTCGTACGGATTCTCCGGCTTGTGAAGATGCCACTGCCAGATGGGTATCATCCACGAACGCTACCGCATCAATATGTCCCGCAAACGTGGTATAAGCTCGTACCTCTCCGGATGCCAAATCATACACATCGAGCTCGCCCTGCTCAGCGTCCACGAATCTGCTCACTACCAACTGCTTACCGTCCGGACTAAAAACTCCATTCAGCATC
This sequence comes from Lachnospiraceae bacterium, assembly GCA_024690885.1. GTDB lineage: Bacteria > Bacillota > Clostridia > Lachnospirales > Lachnospiraceae > XBD2001. Next base: position 837 of record JAILOI010000079.1, on the reverse strand, counting down.
GGAGAAAAGCTAGCCTCGTCCTCTCCCGGTTTCAGATTCAATAATTCCTCGCCCTTTTGATTCCATGCAATCAGATTATTGTAACCGGTTGCTACGGCAAGTCCGAGATGATCATCGTAGAAAAAAGTCTCACATTCCAAGAATTCCTCCACGTCACACATCTGATTCCAGAGTTCCTTGCCATCAAGGTCATAACAAACCACCCGGTCGCTATATCCCAATAATACGTGTTGATCAGAGGTAATAAATGCACCATTCAATGCAATATCACTATAATTCTCATCCAATGGTCCGTCGATTGCAAGAATCAAGCTACCATCTTCGACGTTATAAACATAAGCCTTATTGGCCGCGTCCCACAGAACAATGATCTTGCCATCCGCGCTGAAATTGAAATCTTTCACCGGTAGATCTGTGTTTAGCACACGATCCATATAAATGCGTGTATCATCCGTATATACATTCAATCCTTGAGACAAAGCATATTCCGCGCTGGCAACATAAGGGCGGTCGCCCGTCATTGGCAGTGCTTCTTCGGCCACTTGAATTGCTGTAATACGATCCCCCTCATCGATTAATTGAAGGGCGGTATCTGCCAAATACTTGGACTGATTGATCTGCTTCTCCCGATAGTTTTCGCGAATCTGTGCTGCGGTATACGCATAGTAAACGCCAAAAACAATTCCTAGGCCCATCACACCACTCATGATTGCCATCGTCCGATGCATCTGACGTTCCTTATGACGTTGTCTTAAATCATCATAGGTACAATGCAACAACGGTGCAGCTAATCGCATGAACTCCGTTGGCATTTTCTTCTTCATCTTAGCCTTGGTT
>JAILOI010000078.1 GCA_024690885.1 Lachnospiraceae bacterium | reverse complement strand
GGTGTTCCGTTGGCATAATTCATCGGAGCATCATCCTGAACACTGGCGAGGGTCAAACCGCCGGCGTCTAAGGCAGGCGCATAAGCGGCAATAATCTTGAAGGTAGAACCGGCCTGACGGGTAATACCGGTAGCGCGGTTCAGGGTCTTGCTGGCGGTCTTGTCACCACGACCTCCGGCGAGGGCAACCACTTGTCCGGTGCTCTGATCCATAATGGTCATGGCAGCCTGAGGCTGTAAGGTGTACACGATGGATTCACCACCTTCGGCGATGGTGTCCCCCGGTTCCATAATCTCTTTCTTGTAGGCTTCGATGGCAGCCGCAGCTTCTTCCTGAGATTCAAAGTTAATGGAATACTTCTTGTTCTCAGCCTGGTAATAGGAAAGCATGGTCTGATCACTGTAGTTGGCGGTGGAACCGTCGGCTTTGGTGATGGTCAAGCGATAGGAGAAAGAGGTTAGAGCCTTGGAGTAATTCTCCTCGTTGCTGATTTCCTCATCCAAAATGGTCTGAATCGCCGGATCCTCGGTGGAGTAGATATGTAAACCACCGCTATAAAGCTTCTGGTAAGCCTGGGTTTCGGAGTATCCCTTCTGTTCGATCAAATCAGCGATGACCTGATCGGTCAGCGCATCCACAAAATAGGTGGTGGATGAAGTGGCAACCTGGCTGTTAACTACCTGGATGCGGTCGTAAACATCATCGTCCAACGCGGTATTGTACTGGCTTTCATCGATGTAGCCCTGTTCGAGCATCTTGGTCAGTACCTTCTTGCGACGTTTCGCATTCTCTTCCGGATTACTGATTGGGTTGAAACGGGAAGGGTTCTGGGTAATGGCAGCAATCACAGCGGCTTCCGATAAATTCAACTCGGATACGTCCTTGTTGAAGTAGCGCTCGCTGGCAGCTTCCACGCCCAGTGTATTCTGGCCCAGGTTAATGGTATTAAGGTAATTCTCAAGAATGGTTTCTTTGGTGGTAATCTTCTCTAACTGGATGGCCAGATATTGTTCCTGAATCTTACGATTGATACTGTCTAACTTGGTTTCTTCATTGGTCCAGTTGGTAAAAAAGTTATTCTTCAGCAACTGTTGGGTGATGGTACTGGCACCCTGGGATAAATCTCCGGTAACAATGGCGGTGACTCCGGCGCGGAAGATACCGCGAATATCAATGCCATTGTGTTCATAAAAGCGGGCATCCTCGATGGCAACGAAGGCGTGCTGCAAATCCACAGGGATTTCGCTGATGCCAACATATTGACGGTTGGCACCGGCAGAAGCCAACGCTTCGATTTCAGCGCCATTCTTGTCATAAATCGTGGTGGAAAAACCGCTTGGAGAAATATCTATGGTAGAAACATCCGGCAGTTCCGAAATAAGATTTCTGGCATACCATATAAAAGCGATTGCAACAATAGCGACCGTTACAAGAATCAAAGCGAGAATCGATTTGAAAAAGGTCAATGCGAATTTCTTCTTGGCGGTTGCTTTCTTGTTGGATAATTTGCTTTTGTTTTTCTTAAGACTTTTCTTTCCGTAATTCATAGAGTCTCCTTATAGTTAAGCAAAATTACCTTTATTATAGCAAATTGTTCCTATATAATAAAGAAAAAACAATTCCGAGAAAGGGTGTAAATGCCGGTGCAACAAGAGAAACAATGGGAAATCTATACGGCTAAGGAAGCGGAAATCGTGGAGAAAAAGTCACGGTTTATCGCAGCGTTTCAAACCGTGCATACGGAGGAGGAAGCGCTGGCGTTTGTAGCGGCCAAGAAGAAGGAGCACTATAGTGCACGGCATAACTGTTTTGCATACATCATCGGTCCGGAGGATGAAATCAAGCGCTTCTCGGATGATGGGGAACCATCCCAGACGGCGGGACGTCCCATGATGGATGTGCTAGAGGGAGCGCACCTGCACAATGTGGTTGTGGTGGTGACCCGGTATTTTGGCGGCGTGTTGCTTGGAACCGGAGGCCTGGTACGTGCGTATCAGGGAGCAGTTTCCGCGGGAGTGGAAGCCTGCACCTTAATTGAGAAAACTTCGGGAACCAAACTTTCCATTACGACAGACTATAATGGATATGGTAAAATAGAGTATCTCCTGAGAGAACGGGGAATACTGATATTAAATACAGAATACGATGCAGATGTTACGATTCATTGCGTAGTTGAGAGGGATGAAGATATAGTAGAGACGGAGATTACCGATCGCACAGCCGGTACTGCGAAGTGCCAATGGGGTGAGCGGATGTCCTATGGCATCGTGGACGGAAACATCGTATATCTATAGGAAGGCCGATAGGAACCATGAATCAAGAAGACAAGAAAAAACTGCAAAACGATATTCTGCTGGCTGCGGAAATCAGCCGACAGTTTCACTTGAAGCGTCCGGAGGAGGCGAAGAAGGTCGTTGCATTTATTCATGACCGAAAGCCGTTCTTATCCCCACGCGGAGCTGCCTTCCAGCAACGGATGGAGGCGCTGGCAGCCGGAGAAGAAGTGAATTGCACCTGTATGCTATGCATGCAGAAGGAAGCGGACCGGGGAATCTTCTGCGAAGATTGTTTGGCCGTCATTGATCATTCCGTGAACGGCGACAAGGCTGCGAAGCAACCGCAAGAGGAGCCGACGGTGGAGCCGGAAATTGAAGAACCTGCGGTAGAGGAAATCCCAATCGAAGAAGCTCCAATCGAGGAAATTCCGGTCAAGGAACCCCCAATTGAAGAAACCCCAATCGAGGAGATTCCGGAAGAAGTGCTCGCAATCGAAGAATCCGTGATAGAGCCGGAACCGGAAGCAACAACAGAGCCGGAGATAGAAGCTGAGCCGCAGAAAGAAGTAGAACCGGAGGTAGAACCGGAAGAATCACTGGATTGGCCAACAGAAGAAGCAATCGAAGAAGAGCGCCCGGAGGATATTATCTGGACGAAACCACCGCGGAAGGCGTTGGGACAAAGTGCAGAAGGCACAATCGATACGGATTTGTGGGGCGATGCAGAGAAGGAGCGCAAGAAATTACCGGTATGGGTATGGGTGCTTCTGGTATTTTTTGTTTTGGTAATGATTGGTGTAGGCGTCCTGATATTTACCGGATATCAGATCCCAGGGGTGCAGTGGCCGCTGGGAAATGTGACGGTAGAAAATCAGGAGGATGGCATCACAGTCGTGGAGCGGGAGTATTCCGAGAAGGACTACAACATCAGCGACAAGGAACCGCTGAGTGCACCGGAAGGAATGTTTTTGGTTCATGTAGGCGACTATGTGGGAGACTCCTGGGATACCGGCCTGATAGAGGTATACGCATATTCCGTGGTATCCAAGGAAGATGCAGAGCAGTCGGCAGTTCTCTGGGTGGCGGAGGATGGTCGTACTGTCGGCTATGGAACCTTGATTGATCCTGAGGAACCCAATAAAATATACCGCATCCGCTAATTATTAAAGTATTTAATAAATTGTATAAAATCTAATTGACAACAATTAAAAACCGTGTTAGGATAAAGGTGTCAAAAGAACAATAAACTTTTTTAATGAGGAGATTAGATATGGCAGCTATTATTTTAAACGAAGGAAACTTTGAACAGGAAGTATTAAATTCCAGCGAACCGGTATTGGTTGATTTCTGGGCTACCTGGTGTGGACCTTGCCAGAAGCAGGGACCAATTGTAGAGCAGTTGGCTGAGGAATTAACAGACGTGAAGGTTGGCAAGGTTGATGTTGATCAGGCATCTGCAATTGCAGAGCGTTACAACATTATGTCCATTCCTACCATCATGGTATTTAAGAATGGTCAGGCTTCTGCTAAGGCAGTTGGACTGCAGAGCAAGGAAGCATTGTTAGACCTGATTCGTCAGTAAACAATACTGCACAATTTCATGGAATGAATTTTGGCGAAAGGTGCCAAAATCAAGGGAAAGCCACTGCGATTTGCAGTGGCTTTCTTGCTTTTTGGGAAACGTTTCCATACAATAAAAAGAGGAAAAGGAAAAAGAAAATGATTAACGAAACTTATAAGCAGAGGTTAGCAGCGAAGTCCGTCATCCGCGAGTTAAGTGAGTATGCAACTGCGCGAGGTGCAGAGATTGGATATGAGAATGTATTTGATTACAGTCTTGGCAATCCGTCGGTTCCTTGTGTGGACGGATATACCCGGGCGGTGATTGATTTACATGAAACATTGAGTCCGGCAGAACTTCATGGATACAGCCCATCCCTTGGTAACACCAAGGTGCGAGGCATTGTAGCGGCAAGTTTGAAGAAGCGTTTTGGCATTGATTATGAAACCAAGCATATTTTTATGACCAGTGGAGCAGCAGGCGCTCTCGCCCATGCTCTGCGGGCGGTAACCAAACCGGGGGATGTGGTGCTGACATTTGCTCCCTTTTTTCCGGAATATATGCCGTATGTGAATGATACCGGTGCCAGATTATCCGTGGTTCCGGCCAACACCGAGGATTTCCAGATCAACATGGAAGCCTTTGAGGAGATGTTAACACCGGAAGTTCAGGCAGTCTTAATCAACTCGCCCAACAATCCTTCCGGCGTCGTATACTCGGAAGCAACATTAGAGAAACTGGCGGATTTGATGCGTCAGAAGGCAGCGGAATATGGACATGATATCTTCCTGATCAGCGATGAGCCTTATCGGGAGATTGTTTTCGATAACAAGAAAGCCCCGTATCCAAGCTGTTTTTACGACAACACATTGTCCTGTTATTCCTTCTCCAAGAGCTTAAGCTTACCGGGAGAGCGAATCGGATACATTGCGGTGAATCCGAAGGCAACGGATGCAGATATTCTGGCTGTGATTTTCGGGCAGATCAGTCGTGGCATTGGACATAATTGTCCGTCCTCCACCATCCAGATGGCGGTGGCCAGAGTGATTGATCAAACCAGCGATATCTCGGTGTATGAGAGAAATCGCAACCTTCTATATGACGAACTGATTCGATTGGGATTTACGGTGGTGAAGCCCAACGGAACCTTCTATATCTTCCCCAAAGCATTGGAGGAAGACAGTGTTGCTTTCTGCAGCAAGGCCAAGAATTATGATTTGATTCTTGTGCCGGCGGACAACTTCGGTTGCCCGGGCTATTTCCGTATGGCCTATTGCATCGATACGGAGAAGGTGGAACGCTCCTTAGAGGCGCTTCGCCGATTTGTACAAACAGAGTACCCGAATCGTTAGGGACCTTATGATGGTGGTTGTAGAGCTTTTGCTCTAAAAAATATATATGGAGTTTGCCGGAAAAACGTGAACTCCATAAAAATATCGTAGTTTCGGAAACGTTTCCGAAAAACTCCATGAAATGCCTTTGATTATGCATTATACCCATGTTTTTTACTGGGAGGTAAAATAGTTAAAGTGCATATTGAACAATGAAATCGATAACAAAAATTGGATTTTATGTTCAATAATTACAAAAAATGCTTGTCATGGAAACAGGACCGTGCTACAATGCAACCATAGACGGATTATCTAGCGCGCAAAAATATATGGGTAATCCGCAGCAACGTTTTTTCAGTTTTTTTTCAATTAACAAAAGGTGAGGGAGAAATTTATGAAGAAGAAAATTTTGTCTGTTTTGTTAGCAGGGGCAATGGTATCTTCTCTTGTTGCTTGTGGTGTAAGCACTGGGGATGATGCAGCAAGCACAACAAACACTGGGGACGCAACAACAACTGAGACAGCTGCCAGCGGTGATGCAATCGTATTACTGAATGGTAAGCCGGAAATCGATGAGCAGTTACAGGCTTTAGCTGCTGCTTATACCGAGGAGTCCGGACAGGCTGTTGAGATTCAGACCGTTGGTGGATCCAATAGTGCAACTGCATCTGATACCTTGAAGAAGGACTATCAGGCAGGAACCATGCCTGACATCTTCGTAGCAGAAGCAAACCAGTTCGCAAACTGGGAGGGAATGCTTGCTGATATGTCCGGCGAAGCATGGACAGAGAACACCGAGCTTGAGTATGTGAACGGTGATGGCACCGTAGGTTTCCCATACATGGTAGAGGCTTGGGGCATTGGTTACAACGCTGATATCCTTGAGGCAGCTGGTGTAGATTCTTCTACATTGACAAGTCCAGAGGGATACAAGGCAGCTTTTGAAACACTTGAGTCCAAGAAGGACGAGTTAGGCTTAACTGCTGTTGTTGACTATGGCGCAAACGCTACAGAGCTTGGATGGTCTACCGGTACTCATATGTTCGGTCAGTATTTAGATGCAGGTCTTTCTGCAGGTTCTGACTCTGAGTGGTTTGACCTTCTTCAGGACGGCGGCAAGATTGACGCCGACAGAATGACACAGTTTGCTGAGTTCATCGATTTGATCCAGCAGCATTGTGACGAGACTATCGCTACCACCGGTAACTATGATCAGGAGACTGCTCTTTTTGCACAGGGCAAGGCTGCTTTCATTACCCAGGGTTCTTGGTTCGGTGCAAACTTAACCGGTAGTGATGACTATAGCGGATTCAAGTGTGGAATCGCTCCATTCGCATTTGCTGATGGCATTGATACCATCTGCGGTGGTGCTACTTCTTACTGGACCGTATATGCTGATGGCAACGTAGACGCTGCTAAGGCATTCTTACAGTGGTGCTCTGAGGAGACTGCACAGAAGGCATTCGTTAACGAGTGTGGTTTCGTATCTCCGTTCAACACAGTATCTGACATCCCAAGCGATCCATTCGCTGAGGCTGTTAATACCTACAAGACCAATGGTAAGTTATCTCCAATGCATACCTTCGAGAAGAAGGATGGTCTTCAGAACGATACTTCTGTCGTATTCGAAGACTTCGCTAAGGGTAACTTAGACGTGGCCGGATTTGTTGAAACAATCAGCAAGGTATGTGAGGCTTATTACGCACAGTAATAGATTCCCGTCTAGCTTATAGGTGAGAGTTGAATTGTATAGCGGGCGACCACAACTCGGCGCCCGCTATCATTTTTATGAAGTATAAGAAGGGAGGAACGAAATACATGACAGCGTTTACAGCAAGAAGAAAGATTTCGTCTTTTGTAATGCTTGGGCTTGGTATCGCATCCTTGGTATTTGCTCTTGTCCTTGATTGTCTTGGATTCAAATTTTTCATTACAGTCAGTGGCCGGAATGTGGATATTCGAGGCGCCATCCTTGTCGCAGGCATTCTTCTGACTATCGCAGGAATATATCTCTTTCCAACATTAAAATATCACAGAGCCATCGTGTATGGACTTTTCCTGTTCCCGCTGTTGGCTACCTTTTTGGTAACCGTTATTATTCCTTTGTTTTTCGGTATCGGTTATTCGTTTACAGATTGGGATGGAATCCGCGTGCGCAATGTAGTTGGCTTTAGCAACTACCTTCGTATGTTCCGTCAGCCGGGATTCCTGTGGTCCATACTGATCACATTTTTATTTGTATTTTTCAATGTTATTTTAGTTAATCTGATTGGCTTTTTACTTGCACTTTTGTGCACAACCAAAATTAAGGCATTGGGCTTTTTTAGAGCTTCCTATTTCTTGCCGAACTTAATCGGTGGTATTGTTTTGGGCTATATCTGGAAGTTTATTTTCAGTAGTGTTTTGACCAATCTTTTGGCCACGAAGTCTATGCTTTCCGAAACACCGACAGCACTAGCAGCAATTGTTATTGTATATATATGGCAGTACGGCGGTTATATCATGTTGATTTACATCACTGGTTTGACCGGTGTGCCGGCAGATACACTTGAGGCTGCTTCTATTGATGGAGCAAGCCCATGGCAGTTATTGACCAAAATCAAAATTCCGATGATTGCCCCAACAATTACGATTTGTACCTTCCTTACATTGACCTCTGCATTCAAGCAGTTCGATGTAAACTTGGCGATGACCAACGGAGCCGGCTCTGTTTCCGACTTCCTCGGTTCCTACATCACCAACGGTACCGAGATGTTAGCTTTGAACATCTACAGCACCGCAATCAGCCAGAATGAATATGCACTTTCCCAGGCGAAGGCTGTATTATTCTTCATCATTTTAGCGGTTGTTTCCATTGTTCAGGTTCGTACATCGAACAAGAAGGAGGTGGCTTTGTAATGAATCGTACACCGAAAAAATACGTACTTGTAATTGAGACTATCATTGCAATTTTAGTAGCAATCTACATCTTGTTCCCGTTTTACATGGTTTGTGTAAACTCTGCCAAGAGTACCACATCCATCACCAACGATCCGGTTAGCCTTGCGGGAGCAAGCTTCGACCAGTTGATGACCAACATTACCGGTGTGATTTACAACACCCACTTTAATTTCTGGAGAGCCTTCGGCAGTTCTGTTTTGATTACTGTTCTCTCCACCGGTTTGCTGATTCTCTTCGGCGCTATGGCCGCTTGGGTGATCAGCCGTAACCAGAGCAAAAAGTGGGCTGCACTGATTTATTTTACCTTCATTGCATCCATGATTATCCCGTTCCAGGTGGTTATGCTTCCATTGGTTGCGACCTTCCGTGACGTTGGAAAATTCGTGGGAATCTCCATGATTCAATCCATACCGGGTATCGTGTTTGCATACCTCGGTTTCGGTGGCGCTATGACGGTATTCATCCTGGTTGGTTTCATCAAGGGCATTCCGTATGAATTGGAAGAGGCCGCTGCCATCGATGGTTGCGCGCCGGAACAGATTTTCTTCCAGATCATCTTCCCGCTTTTGAAACCGGTCATCATGACGGTTACCATCTTAAACGGCATGTGGATTTGGAACGACTTCTTGCTTCCATCCATGATGTTAGGACTTGCCGGTGACCACAAGACCATTCCGGTTGCAGTACAGTCCTTCATCGGTTCTTACGTAACCGAGTGGAACAAGATTATGGCGGCCGCATTGCTGGCCATCATCCCGATGATCATCTTCTTCCTCTTCGGACAGAAGCAGATTGTCCAGGGTATGAT
>JAILOI010000076.1 GCA_024690885.1 Lachnospiraceae bacterium | reverse complement strand
TGTAATCGAACTTCTGATTGCAATTCCGTTGGGCGTGATTGCTGCAACCAAGCAGTACTCGAAGGCAGATTATGCCATTACTGCAGGAGCATTGGTGGGTATTTCTTTACCGACCTTCTTTTTCGCGACCTTATTGAAATTGTTATTCTCTGTAAAGCTGGGATGGTTCGATCTCTATGGATTGGTAGGTCGTGACTATGCCAAGTTGGATGCGATGGGACAGCTTTTGGACAAGGCCAACCACTTAGTATTGCCAATTGCAACCTTGGTTATCGTATCCGTTGGTTCTCTGATGCGTTATACACGTACCAATATGTTGGAGGTCTTAAACTCCGATTATATCCGTACGGCACGTGCCAAGGGACTTTCTGAGCGTAAGGTAATCTATCATCACGCATTCCGTAACACCCTCATTCCGCTGGTTACCATCGTTGGTGGTTCCCTGCCGAGCTTGTTTGCCGGTGCGCTCATTACCGAGACTCTGTTTATGATTCCGGGTATTGGTTATACCTCTTATCAGGCCATGGTAGCCGGTGATATTCCGTTCTCCATGTTCTATTTGAGCTTTATGGCCATTTTGACGTTGGCCGGTAACTTATTGTCTGATATCTTGTACGCAGTGGTAGATCCACGTGTACGTATTGAATAGAAAGGAGGCAGCCATGAGCGATTTACAGAATACACCAGAAAACAATGACAACGAGCAGCTGTCTCTGAATGACGACCGCCGTGTCAGAACCTTATCACCGGGAGCGTTGGTTGCACAGCGTTTCTTCCGTAACCGTCTTGCGGTTGTAGGTATGGTGATGTTAATTACCATGTTTATTTTTTCCTTTATCGGTGGACTGATTAGTCCGTACCGTCAGGATCAGCAGTTTTACACCTATTCCGATTTGCAGAAGGAATATGCAGGTGTGACACAGAATGCAGACTTCCGTTATCTGAGTGCAGAGGGACAGAACTTTGACTCTATTGCGCAGGCCAAGTTCCTTCTTGCACAGGGCAAGGGAGATGCAACCTTCGAGGTCAAGGAGACCACGTATGAGTTAACCGAAGAAGGCAAGGATTTATACCTGATTTCCGCTAACGGAGCTCCGGTTGCATTGGCATTCAAGGATATCTTAAACAAGATTTCCGATATGAGCTTTGATGAAATCCATGCAGCATTGGTTGCTTATGTGAATGGAGAGAAGACCTTCACGGTTGGCGACGTAGAATATGCATTGGATGAAGATGGCAACGTAACCAAGGGCGGCGAAGCCATTGGTTATATTTCCCGTTTTGTTATTTCTTCCGCTCAGAGTGATGTGGTAATCTCTCGTGAGTTTGGTGAGGAAGTTGCAGCACAGATTGCAGCAGATGCCAAGGAATTTAACTTCACCGGTGAAGATGGTGAGGAGCATGAGTATCACATTTCCTATGATGCCACGGCCAAGGTTTGGTCCATCACGGAGGGAACTGCAACTTATGTATACGATGCATATGCTTCACCATCCAAGGAACATTGGCTTGGAACCGATACCAACGGTATGGATATGTTAACCCGTCTGATGTACGGTGGACGTGTATCCTTATTAATTGGTTTCATCGTTGTATTTATTGAAGCATTGCTCGGAATTATCCTCGGTGGTATCAGTGGATACTTCGGAGGTTGGATTGATAACTTAATCATGCGAATCGTTGATGTATTCTACTGTATTCCTTCGCTGCCGTTGATTATTATCTTAGGTGCAGCTATGGATGCCATGAAGTTAGATCCTCAGGTTCGTATGTTGTATTTGATGCTAATCCTTGGTTTCTTAGGATGGCCAAGTATTGCACGTTTGGTTCGTGGTCAGATTCTTTCTCTTCGTGAGCAGGAGTTTATGACCGCAACAGAGGCATGCGGTATTCGTACCAGCAAGCGTATTTTTAAGCACTTGATTCCGAATGTAATTCCTCAGCTCATCGTTATTTGTACGATGAGCCTTGGTTCTACCATTATTACGGAAGCAACCTTATCCTTCTTAGGACTTGGTGTTAAGTTCCCATTTGCTTCTTGGGGTAACATCATCAGCGATGTTAATAATGCGTTCGTTATGACTCATTATTGGTTCGTATGGATTCCGGCAGGAATTTGTTTGTTAATTGCAGTTTTAGGATTTAACTTCGTAGGAGATGGCCTTCGTGATGCCTTCGACCCACGTATGAAGAGATAAGGTGGTATATATGGCTAAGAAACATCCAGAAGGATATCTTACCGCCAAGGAAGCTCGCAAGATTTCCAAGGCCAATCGTAAGATAACCAATGAATTAGAGAAAAAGAGAAAACGCAAGAATGTACCGGAGTCTGAGTACGTAACTGAGATGAAGAATCCGGAGAATGCGGTAGAATTTGATGATTTACATACCTACTTCTTTACGGATGCAGGTACGGTAAAGTCTGTTGACGGTGTTTCCTTTGAAGTACCGATTGGCAAGACGGTTGGTGTCGTAGGAGAGTCCGGTTGCGGTAAGTCTGTAACCTCCCTGTCCTTGATGCAGTTATTACAGCGTCCACACGGACAGATTCTCTCCGGAGCAATCCGTCTGAATTTGGGCGACAAGGTTTACGATATTGCCAAGACTCCACAGGAAGCAATGCAGAAGATTCGTGGTAACCAGGTTTCCATGATTTTCCAGGAGCCGATGACCTCTCTGAATCCGGTATTCCGTATCGGTGAGCAGATTGAGGAAGTAATCGAATTGCACGATGGCGAAGGCAAAACCAAGGAAGACATTAAGGCTCGTTGTATCGAGTTATTAGAGCAGGTTGGTATTGCCAACAGCGAGGGCGTTTACAACATGTACCCACACGAGTTATCCGGTGGTATGCGTCAGCGTATCGTTATCGCTATGGCACTTGCTTGCAACCCGAAGGTCATCATTGCGGATGAGCCGACGACTGCTTTGGATGTAACCATCCAGGCACAGATTTTGGATTTGCTTCGTAATCTGAAGGACAAGATCAATTCTTCCATCATGTTGATTACCCATGACCTGGGTGTAATTGCTGAGATGGCAGATTATGTTGTTGTTATGTATGCCGGTCGTGTCGTTGAGAAAGGTACTGCGGAAGATATCTTCGAGCATCCTTCTCATCCTTACACCATTGGCCTTATGGCTTCAAAGCCGGTTGTTGGTAAGCAGGTAGATGAGCTTTACTCCATTCCGGGTAAGGTTCCAAACCCAATCAACATGCCGAACTACTGCTATTTTAAGGATCGTTGCGACAAGTGCATCGAGGCTTGTAATGGCGAGTATCCTTGTGAGATTTCTCTCTCTGAGACTCATAAGGTAAGCTGTTATCGTTATTATGATCAGAAGGAGGGCAAGTAAGATGGCTAAGAACAGTCAGATTGTGACACCAAGCGATTTTACGCCGGTGGAATATGACCCTCAGTACATTCTGATGGTTAATCAGTTGAAGAAATACTTCCCAATCAAGGGTAGCCTTGGTAAGGAAGTTGGTGCAGTCAAGGCTGTGGATGGTGTTACCTTCAATTTGAAGCGTGGTACCACCATGGGTTTGGTTGGTGAGTCCGGATGTGGTAAGACTACGACCGGTCGTGTAATCTTGCGTCTCTCCGGTGAGAAGACCGGTGGTCAGGTACTCTTCAATGGACAGGAAGTTTACGACATGTCCAAGAAGCAGATGCGTGACTTACGTACCAAGATGCAGATTATCTTCCAGGATCCGTTCTCTTCCTTATCTCCACGTCTCCCGGTTGGTGAGATCATCGGAGAAGCTGTGAAGGAACATGGTGTTGTTCCGAAGAACGAGTACGAAGATTACCTGGATCAGATTATGGATGAATGTGGTTTACAGCCGTTCCACAAGGATCGTTACCCACATGAGTTCTCCGGTGGACAGCGTCAGCGTATTTGTATCGCTCGTGCATTGGCTTTGAATCCGGAATTCGTTGTTTGTGATGAGCCGGTTTCTGCTTTGGACGTTTCCATTCAGGCTCAGATTATCAACCTCTTGAACAAGCTTCAGGAAGAGCGTAAGTTAACTTACTTATTCATCTCCCATGACTTGTCCGTTGTTGAACATATTTCCGATACCGTTGGCGTTATGTACCTTGGTAACCTGGTTGAGTACGGTGACAAGAAGGACATCTTCAAGAACCCACTTCATCCTTACACCAAGGCCCTCTTCTCCGCAATTCCGATTCCGGATCCGAAGGCGAAGATGAACCGTATCGTGTTAGAGGGAAGCATTCCTTCCCCAGCCAACCCACCGGCAGGTTGTAAGTTCCATACCCGTTGTCCTTACGCTACCGAGCGTTGTAAGACAGAAGTACCTCACCAGATCGAGGTCGAGCCGGGACATTATTGTGTTTGTCATCTCTACGACAAATAAATCGTTTTTCCACAAGGTACCGCTTTCAAGCGGTACCTTTTTTATTTTGGTCCCCCGGGACGGGGTTAGTGGTCCATTCCAAGGGGTGTGTTCGTTACACGTTTTACAATTCTTCTCCGCCTGTTTGTCTTCCGCTGACATTAAAAGAAAAGCCTTCGGATGTCATCTATATTCCCGGTTTTTTGTGACTTGGAATGAGCCGTAGAAAAATAAAAGCCTGCTTTGTATCGATGCGGGGGTGACGCGCCACGGATGGCGCGGAAAGCAAAACCTAAGAATGGATTCGATTTTTTGCGGCCCCCGCATCACAAAACAGGCTTTGTAATTTTTCTAGGCGAGTGGAACCGGAACAAAAAACCAGGGAATGATAGATGACATCTAAAACAAAGAAAAATGTCAGCGGTGTAGACAAACAACCGACTCGAATGGTAAAAGCGGGTAACGGACACACCCCTTGGGATGGGCACTCTTAGAGGACAAGAAAAAGAGTGTGTGAAGCACATGTATGGCAGGGCCCAAGCTCCAGGCGGGAGCAGCGGCACAGGGGGATAAGTAAAAAAAGAGATTTTGCAAGGACTGCAAAATCTCTTTTCGTTTACAATTCAATGTGATTGAAGCGGGAAATGAATTTCAGGAAATCTCCTTCCGGTAACGCCCGGGAGAAATAGTAGCCCTGACAGTAATCGCAATCATTTTCCAACAACCAATTCATCTGATGTTCTGTCTCAATGCCCTCGATGAGCAACTTGAGATGGAAGCTTTTCACTAATTTCATGATATTCTTTAAAATTTCTAAGTTCTTATGGTTCTTCTCTGCGGCCCACAGCACATTCTTGTCTAACTTCACCGTGGAGAAGGGCAGTGCAAAGATGGTGGAAATATTGGAATTTCCGGTGCCGTAATCATCCAGCGAGAACTGAACGCCCCGTTTTGCAAACCGTTCAATCAAAACCGGAATCAGGGAGAGGTTGCGGTTGATGGCAGCCTCGGTTAGTTCGAAGCTGATCTGGTTTGGATTGATGTGATACTTCTTCATCAGGTCTAAAAAGCGCCCTGCAATTTTTTGGTCCATGCATTGGTAAGCTGAAAGATTAATGTCAATAAACTGTATTCCATAGTCTTTGATGTCATTTTCACAGATAAATCGACACACCTCTTCCATAACGAAATCACCGATTTCGATGATGCAGCCCCGTCGTTCCGCAATCGGTATAAACTCTTCCGGTGAGACGTAGCCTAAGGTATCATCGTTTAAGCGGATGAGGGCTTCGGCGGAATGGATGGCTTGATGTTTGACATCCATAATGGGCTGATAGTAAATTTCAAAGGATCGATTTTTCAGAGCCTTTTGCAAAGCAGCATGCACCTGGTTCTCCCGAAGATACCGCTGGAAATCATAGCAATAGGTGGTCCCCGTCAAGTTCACCGACTCTTTGATTGGAGACTGAAGGATGGTATAAATATCGTCGATGGATGTGATTTCTGCCGGGGACTCGGCATAGCAAATCTCGGCATTCAAGTGAGTCTCAATCTGCTGATAGGCCCAAGGCTCGCGGAACCGATTGGTAATCTGATTCAGCAGTAAATCGCGCTTGGAAATTTCCAGATGCGTAAGCACAAACCGACCTTCGCCGCAGTGATACAATTCGACACCGGGCAAGGCATGCAAAAATTCACTGATATCATAGAGGATGCGTGCCACCGGTGTAAGACCAATGCTTGGAATAAAATCAATGAGTTTTGGCACCTTGACGACCAATACAAGAAAATCCTGTTTGGAGCTGAAGAGAATATTCAAATCTTCTACCAGAGCAGTACGGTTGTATGCGTTGGCATCGTCACAGGAGATTTCACGCAGGTTGTCGATGGTAAAAATTACACCGAGGATGGAAACTGCCTGGAAGAACAGCTCTACCAATGCACTTGGGTAGAAGTACTCTACACACAACGCAATAATGGAAGAACTTAGGTAAAAGAGGAGCATCCAACGTCGGGTAGGATCCATGGAAATCCGATACTTAAACAGTTTTACTACGATTGCAATGAGATAAATCGCAGCAACCAGATACAATAGGAAAAAACCGGTTTCACGTATGTAGATGCGATCCTTGGTAATGGAAAACAGAAAGTGATGTTGAATATTGGTCAATAAACCAATCACCAACAGCAAATACGGAAAGCCTACGCCGGTATAGTAATAGGGCGAATACTTGAAATTCTCACCGGTCAGATGTCCTAAGTATAATAAACAGACAAGGGGCACCGCGTTATGCAAAAGGAAATAACAGAGATTCAGTGCATAGCAGATGCAAAGTGGAATGACGGAATCTTCTTGGAGGGACAGTACTGCGAGGATATCAAATACGGTACAGGCCAGGT
Source organism: Lachnospiraceae bacterium (assembly GCA_024690885.1). Classification (GTDB taxonomy): domain Bacteria; phylum Bacillota; class Clostridia; order Lachnospirales; family Lachnospiraceae; genus XBD2001. The sequence continues at coordinate 14,818 of JAILOI010000076.1, read as the reverse complement.
TCATGATACATAGGCCAAGCAATACACGATTTTGCGCGCGCACCAATCCCTTTTTTGCGATCACACAATAAATCGAAAAAAGACACACAAAAATAGCGGCAATATCAAAGTTGATGTTATATTGCATATAAACCTCCATAAATATCAGGTAATCCCCACATATCCATCATATCATTCTGTAAAATTTTCCACAATAGAAATGAATCGTGGTGTGACCTTTTTCATCACAATTTCATGGTAGTAATGAATGGGCAAAACGTGGTAATCTGTAGATATATATATCCTTTTTTAGGAGGCATTCACATGAAAAGAACTACCGCAGGAATACTGGCGGTTTTACTTACAATTAGTTTGGCCGGTTGTGGTCGGGACAAGGTGTCGGTAGTCCCAACAGAAACCAACCGGGGAGCCGAGGAGCAGCAGGTGGCAAGTACCACCAACAAGGATACGGCAAAACTCTACATCAACCTAGGTGGTGAGCCAGAGTATCTTGATCCCCTGTTGGCGAAATCCACGGAGGAGAAGACCCTGGTGGCCAATTCCTTTGTGGGACTCTATACCTACAATGCGAAAGGCACCCTGGTTACCGCCATTGCAGCAGATGAGGCGGAAGTCTCGGAGGATGGATGCAAGTATACCATCCATCTGAAGGAAACAAAATGGAGCAACGGAGATCCGCTTTTAGCAGAGGATTTCGTGTACAGTTGGAACCGGGCCATCTCCTTGGAGGAAGCCGGCGTAGATACCGGATGCTTTGCGCCCATTGCAAGAGCCGAAGATGGAAGTCTTCTGGTGGAGGCGACGGATAATCTTACATTAGAGATTACGTTAACGGGACCATGCCCGTATTTTACAAGTTTATTGGCGAAGCCGGCCTATGCACCGGTGCATAAGGCCAGTGTTATGGCAGCCAACCCCGCAGGCAATACGCCGGGGGCCTGGACCTGGGAAGCAGGGTTTGTCTGCAATGGAGCCTATCAGCTGGCCCAGTGGCAGCATGATGAGTTTATGAGCTACGACCGGAATCCCAACTTCTATGATGCAGCCAATGTCACCATGCCGGGGCTTTATGTGATGGTGAATGCGGATGCGGCGGATGCCTATACCGCATACAACGGAGGAGATTTGGATTTTGCGGATGAATTACCGGAAGATGTTATGGATGAGTTGGTGACAGACGAGGAATATCATCGGACCGGGGCGCTTTCTGTGTCGTATCTGATGTTTTCGCCAACGGCTTCGCTGTTTGCAGAGATGGAACCCAAGCAGGCTGCCGATTATCGTCAGGCCATCTCCCGTCTGATTCAGCGGAAAGCCTTCACCTCCCATATGATGGGAGCCAATGGCGAGGTAGCCACCAACTGGATGCTGCCGGGACTTGGGGATGGCAATGGTGGAATCTATGAGAGTACCAACAAAGCCATCTATCGCAGCAAGGATGTGATGGGCCTGCTAGAGCCCTATGGTTTTGTGTTTACGGAGCAGGAGGACCACAGTTATACCTGCGAGCCGGCCTTAGAAATTCCGGTGCTTGTGCCGGAAAATGCAGAGAAACAGGCGTTAGTGGAACTTTTGCAACAGCAGGCAGCCCAGGTGGGCATCACCCTTACGCCGGAGGTGGTGGATGAGGGCACCTATGCAGCCCGGGTGGAAAGTGGTGCGTATACCATGACCTTTGGGGAGATGAGCGCATCTTATGATGATGCGGCCAGCATGATTTTGCCCCTTTTAGGTGAGAGCGAGGAGGAAGTGGCGCTGGCAACGGAGATTACCACCACCACGGATCCGACGGTGCGCTTGGCACGATTACATGATGCAGAAGCGCTGATTTGGAATCAGTATCGCTATCTGCCTCTATATGTTACCTCCGATGGATATCTGCTTAAGAGTAACATCAGCGGTGTATATACCCTCGGTGGCGGGGAGAAGCTGTATTTCTATGCCACCAAGAAGGATGAAGGATAAGGATTTTGTTTTATGAGTAAAAAAGTAGTATTTTTAGACATCGACGGTACAATCTGGGATGAGTACAATCGTATCCCGGAGAGTACCATCACGGCGATTCACCAGATGCAGGCCAGGGGCCATGCGGTATTTATCAACAGCGGACGGACCAGAAGTTTTATTCGGGAGAAGAACCTCTTGGATATCGGCTTCGATGGCATTGTATCCGGTTGCGGTACCATGATTGAGTATCACGGCGAGGAAATCTTCTATCATGAGATTCCCAGGGATTTGGCGATTCACACCGTGGAGACGGTGCGGGCCTGCGGCTTGCGTCCGATTTTAGAGGGCAAGCGCTACCTCTACTTTGATGATGATGAATTCAACCATGAGGATTATGGCAAAAAGCTCATTGCCGAAATGGGCGAAGATCGCTTGAGAATTTCGGAGCATTGGGGAGATTGGAGAATTTCCAAGTTATCCTGTGCAACGGACAATGCAGATATGGAACGGTGCCAGAACGAGATGGGAACGGAGTATGACTTTATGATTCATAGTTCCACCGTCTGTGAGATGGTCCCCAAGGGATTCAACAAGGGCACCGGTATTGCCAAGGTATGTGAATTATTGGGTGTGGATATCCGGGACAGTTATGCCTTCGGTGATAGTGTCAACGACACCGAGATGATGGAAACTGCCGGTCACGCCATTGTAATGGGCAATGGAACAAATGAGTTGAAAGCAATTGCCGACTATGTGACCAAATCCCTTCATGAGGATGGAATTCACCACGGATGCCTTAAAATGGGGCTTATATAGCTTGTTGATTTAGGAATCAACAGAATTATTTCAAATTTATTTGATACAATTGAACAAGGTACAATCAGAAAGTTATCCACACTTATCCACAGTAAAAAGGTTGATAATTCGCGGAAAAGGTTATGTTGGAATTTTTTTCAACAGAGTTATCCACATTATCCACACTCCGTAGAATGGACAGGAGGATGAAACATGATGCAAAAAGGACAGCTTGGGGAGAACAAGGGAAGTTTTTGGCGCAGAGACCGTTTCATAAGAGTTGGTGTGACCGCTTTATTCTTTTTGGCGACGACACTGGTGCAAACACATTTTGATATTGAGAATTGGACCAGCAATGGACTTTTTTCAATGTTTGACTATATGTTGCTTCCGGCAATTTTGTTAAGTGGATTGTGTGGAAGTGTGCCGGCCATGATCAGCTATGTGGTGTTGTTTCTGGTGGGGTATTTTCGCGATGGAGAATTCGCATATGCCATCACCATTGTATTGATTGTGGAAATCTGGGGGTATTACTTCGTCTTGCGTGGACATGCCAGAAGTCTTCGACGGACCCTGTTGACCTTCGTGTCCATGACCATCGTAGCCGGTCCTATGTGGGGATTGATGATGCTGGTATTAAATGCCAGAGGCTATGCGGATTTTAGCTGGAGCTATAATTTCAACTATACCCTGCGGGTGGCTCCGGAAATTTTTCTGGCCCTGGGAATCATCTACCTGGTGCTCAATGTGATCCCGGAGCAATATCGCCAATATTTCTATATGGGCGGATTGTATCGGAAGGATGAGGCCGGGCAGAAGCGGATGGTCCGTTCCGTTATTTCCAAGCGGGTATTGGCCATCATTTTGGCAGAAGGAATTATGCTTGGTGTGGCAGCTGCCGTTTTTGCCAACCAGTTGATTCCGGATATTCGAGACAATGTATCGACGCAACAGGGGTCAGGCATTTTATCCGATTTCATGGAAGATAACCGCGGTGGCCCCGGCAATACGGAATCCCAGGAAACCCATGGGGAATCCAATACTTCGACCACGGTAGGGGAAGAAACGACTGCGACGTCAGCAGAATCGGAAGCAACCGAGGGCCTGACGGAGGAACAAGCCCAGCAGGTACGATTCCTTCTGAATAACAAGGGTATTGCCTTCGATGCGAAGCTGATTTTGCTGATTATCAGTGTGGCAGTACCGTTTATGGTGTTGGCAAATTATTATGCGCAGCATTATATTGCCGGTCCGGTAACCAGCCTTTCGAAGAAGTTGGGAGAGTTTACGGCAGCGGATTTGGAACAGAAAGAGAGTATGCTCGAGGAACTGCAAGCCATCGAGATTCATTCCAAGGATGAAATCGGGGAATTATACAAATCCGTTTACGAGATGGCGGTGAGTATCACCAGTTATGTGGACCAGGTGAAGCGGGAGCAGAAACTCCAGGAGGACTTGCGGGTGGCACAGAAATCCGCAGAGACCAAGGCGGCCTTTTTGTCCAATGTGTCCCATGAACTTCGGACGCCGATCAATGCGGTATTGGGTATGGATGAGATGATTTTGCGGGAGAGCAGTGAGCCGGAAATCATCGGCTATGCAGTGGATATCCAGAATGCCAGCCGTTCCTTGCTGGGCCTGGTGAACGATATTTTGGATTCCTCCAAGTTGGAATCCGGCAAGATGGAGATTATTCCGGTGCAGTACGATTTGGCCAGCTCCATCAATGATTTGATTAACATGGTTTCCGCCAAGGCGGCGGACAAACATCTGAAGCTGGATGTGATGGTCAATGAGCAGATGCCCCATCTGTTGTACGGGGATGAGATTCGCATCAAGCAGGTCATCCTAAATATCTTAACCAATGCAGTGAAGTATACGGAGGAAGGCTCGGTGACCATGACCTTCGATTATGAGAAAACATCGGAGGATGGTATGGACCTTTTGGTGCATGTGAAGGATACGGGCATCGGCATCAAGGAGGAAGATATTCGAAAGTTGTTCTCCCGGTTCGAACGAATTGAGGAGGAGCGGAATCGAAACATCGAGGGTACCGGCCTTGGCATGAGTATTGTAAAGCAATTGCTGGATTTGATGGATACCCATCTGGACGTGGAAAGTGTCTATGGAGAGGGATCGGACTTCTCCTTCCGTTTGCATCAGCAGGTGGTAAAATGGGATGCCATCGGCAATTTTACAGAGATGTACGAGCGGACTAAGCGACAGAACACAGGCTACAAGGAGAGCTTCCGAGCGCCGATGGCCCGACTGTTGGTGGTGGATGATACGCCGATGAATCTTACGGTGGTCAAAGGTCTTTTGAAACGAACCCAGGTGCAAATCGACACGGCAGAAAGTGGATTCGAAACCCTGGACCTGGTAAAGAAAATCAAATACGACATGATTTTCCTGGATCATCGCATGCCCGAGATGGACGGCGTGGAAACCCTGGCCAAAATGCAAGAGATGCCGGAGAATCTAAATCGGGAGACGCCGGTGATTGCACTGACGGCCAATGCCTTGTCCGGAGCCAGAGAGACTTACCTGGAAGCCGGATTTACGGATTTTATGTCCAAGCCGATCGATGGTTTAAAACTGGAACATCTGGTGGAACAGTATTTACCGGAGGAGCTGATAGAACGGGGCGAAGCAGAGGAAGAAGCAGCGTCGGAACCGGAGACCTCGGTACATATCTCGCCGCTGGCGGGAATTACGTCCATTGATTACGAGAGTGCCATCCAAAACTGCGGAAGCGAGGAACTTCTGATGCAGGTGTTGACGGAGTATGTGACCATGGTGCCTACGAAGTCTGCGGATATTGAGAAGTTCTGGCAGGCCAGGGATTATGATAATTACACGGTGTTGGTACATGCCCTGAAGAGTTCCTCCCGACTGATTGGAGCTCTGCGATTATCGGAACTTGCGGCCGAACTGGAGGCAGCCGGTGATCGGGTGCGTGGCGGCGATGAAAGCGGCGCGATAGAAATCGATGAGAAGACACCGGAGATGCTTGGTATGTACCGGTCCTATTTTGATAAATTAAGTCCCCTGATCTCGAATGAGCAGGAGGGTGCCGATGTGCGCCCCGAGATTCCGTTGGAAGAATTGCAGGACGCAATCGGAGCCATTCGGGAATTTGCGGAAGCTTTTGATTTTGACAGTGCGGATGATGTGATGCACATGTTGAATGATTACAAGATTCCGGAAGCTTATGAAGAAGCAGTCAAGAAGATTGGTCAGCGTCTGGCTGAGGTAGATCAGGCAGCGCTGTTAGAAGCAATAGCGGAAGCAAACCTATAACAAGAGAGTGTGAGGATACGACATGGAGAAGAAAATTTTACTAATCAGTCAGGCCCAGGGATTTATGGTAAACGCAATGGTCAAGAACCTGACCGGTGAGGGGTTCGAAGTGGATGTGGTGGGTCCGAAGGTGAGCACCCTATCCAAGATGGAGAACTTCGGAGAAATCATCCTGGTTTATCTGGATGGGGTCGAGGAGTTTGATCGGGACTTTCTCGTGTATTTGAAGGATTTGTGTGTGGAGCGGGATGAACTGTTCTGCTTCCTCATCGGTAATGAAGAGGAGCTGGAGTTGGCGAAGAAATCCATTTCCGAAAACATCCTGCGGGGATGCTTCACCCGACCGCTGAATGTGAAAGCCCTGGTGGAACGTATTGGAGAAGTGGCAGACGATGTGGACCGGGAGATGGAGAAAAAGCATATTTTGGTGGTGGATGATGATCCCACCATGCTGCGTACCCTGAAATTGTGGCTTTCCGATAAGTATCGGGTGTTTATGGCCAATTCCGGCATGAATGCCATCTCGTTGCTGGCCAAGAACCAGGTGGATTTGATTTTGTTGGATTATGAGATGCCGGTTGCTTCCGGCCCCCAGGTGCTGGAGATGATTCGTAGTGAGTCCTCCACCGCCAATACACCGGTGATGTTTCTGACGGCCAAGAACGACAAGGAAAGTGTGATGAGCGTTATGGGCTTAAAGCCGGAGAAGTATCTCTTGAAGACCATGCCGCCGGAAGTGTTGATGCAAAGCATCGATGATTTCTTTGAATCCCAGAAGGCAAAGCGTTAATTTTGTAAAAAGTGGTTGCGCATCCGCTCAAAATCAGATAGAATCAAACGTGCTGAAGCGATGAGCCGATATTCAGTTTGATGCTTTTTTTTGAGCATTTGCGGGTGTGGCGGAATTGGCAGACGCGCCAGATTTAGGTTCTGGTGGGCGACCGTGCAGGTTCAAGTCCTGTCACCCGCATCGAAAAAGAGAGTACGACCAAGTGGTCGTACTCTTTTTTTGTGTAGCACGGGGACTGACTCGGCGCCAAAAGCATAGGAGATGCAGAGAATTCATTGGTCGCTACGTGCACGCCGTCAATTATTCTATTCAAAGATGATGCCCGCGCATAGGAGACGCCCTAAATCAGCATATCCCTATGCGAATACCTAAGAAATCCCAGCCCAGTTTAACTGTCTGCGCATAGGAGATGCAGAGAATTCGCTTTCCGCTCCGTGCGCCCAATCAAAACCATGCGCAAAACAGAGCGCCTGCGCATAGGAGACGCCCTAAATCAGCATATTCCTATGCGAATCCCCAAGAAATCCCAGTCCAGTTTAACCACCTGCGCATAGGAGACGCCCTAAATCAGCTCTTCCCTATGCGAATCCCCCGCAGCTTCCCCAAATTCTTCAATTTCCCTCTTGATTTTCTCTCACATGCCCCCTATAATTGAAACCGTGTTTCAATGTTAGTTAAAACTAACGAGAATAAGGAGGAAAACATGAAAAAGAAAAATCCTTACAAGTTATTGCTGGATACCATGGGCGGATTGAAAATCTGCATGGTTCTTAGCATTGCTTGTGCGGTGTGCAGCGCATACTACTATGTGCTTGCCTACACCTATGTGTACGAAGTAGCCCGGGAAGTATTGTCCGTGGGCAAGAATTTTGCAGCCATCCAACTGGAGTTTTTGAAAGACTGCGGTTGGAACACCTTAATGTGCATTGGTATGGGATATGGAATGTATGGCTTGGCGCTACTATTCTCCCATATCACCGCATTCAACACCGCGGCGCGGCTGAAAGTGAAGCTGGTGCGACACATCGGTTGCTTACCCCTCGGCTATCACGATACCCACTCCGGCGGAGCAATCCGCAAAATCTTAGAGAAGAATACGGAGATGTCGGAGACCCTGATTGCCCATCAGATTCCAAACACCGCTCAGGCAGTGACACTGCCGGTGATTCTGTGTATCTTCATGTTCCGCTATAGCGTTTGGATGGCAGTGGCCTGCATCATTCCGGTCATCATTGGCTTCGTTCTGTTGATGGTCATTATGATGGGAGGCGGCGCGGACTTCGTCAGCAATTATCAGAAGGCTGCGGCCAATATTTCCAATGCGGCAGTGGAATATGTTCGCGGCATCTCCGTGGTGAAAACCTTCGGACAGTCGGCGGATTCCTTCCAGCGTTATAAGAAGGCGGTGGAGGACTTCCGGAACTATATGCTGAAGTTTGCCCTCTCCATGCAGAAGGGGGACAGCGCCTATAACACCGCCATCAATTCCATCTTCTTCACCGTGGTACTAGGCGCCATTCTGCAGTACAACCGCACCGGTGACTCCAACGTCATTGCCAACTTTATCTTTTTTGCGGCAATGCTGCCTATGGCCCGTTCCGCGTTGAAAAAAATCATGAGTAACTCTTCGGAGTCCATCATTGTAAAAGAAGCTTTAGGCGTCATGGAAGGTATGCTATCAGAGAAAACCATGGAATATACAGGCAACGAAGTGCCGCAGGGAGCCGATGTACGCCTGGAACATGTGTCCTTCCGCTATGCCCAGGATTTGCCTCTGGCCCTTTCGGATGTGAACCTGGAAATTCCGGCGGGCTCTATCACCGCCTTGGTTGGTAGCTCCGGCGGTGGCAAAAGTACCATCGGAAGCCTGATTGCCCGCTTCTGGGATGTCACCGAGGGCAGCATTCAAATCGGTGGCGTGGATGTGCGTAACATCTCCCACGAAACGTTGAATCGCATGGTCAGCGTGGTGTTCCAGGAATCCACCATGTTGAAAACTACCATTCGGGAGAACGTGGCCCTCTATCGTCCCGATGCCAGTGAGGAGGAAGTGCGGGAAGCACTTGAAGCGGCTCAGTGCATGGATATCATTGAGAAATTGCCCCAGGGGATGGAGACCATCTACGGTGCCCAGGGAACCTACCTTTCCGGTGGTGAGATGCAGCGTTTGGCCATCGCCCGAGCGATATTAAAAGATGCACCAATCGTAGTGTTAGACGAAGCTACAGCCTTTGCGGATAGTGAGAATGAGTACTTGATTCGTCAGGCATTGAAAAAGCTTCTGGCCGGCAAGACGGTCATCATGATTGCGCACCGCATCTCCACCGTGGAGGATGCGGACCAGATTTGCGTGATTGGAGACGGACGTATCGTGGAGCGGGGAACGCACGCAAGCCTAATGGCAGAAGACGGTGCGTATAAACATCTGGTGGAGGAATTCCATCAGGTGATTGAGTGGAAGATTTCTAGGGAGGTGCAGGCATGATCAAGAAGTTATATCGATTGAGCGATGAAGGCGCAAGGAAGATGCATATTTCCAGCCTGATTCTGGCAATATTTGAGAGTTGCTGCGCGGCGGCCTTGATCCCCATCGCAATGTTGTTGGGAGAATTGTACGAGGGTACCCCGATTTCTATGGGAAAATACATATTGATTGGCATTGCCATCATCGCCTTCATCTACATCAGTTACTACTATTATTATAGTTACAAATACGTGGTAGCCGGTGCAGAAGTGGCAGACTTGCGTATGGAAGTGGCGGATAAATTACGACGCCTGCCTTCTTCCTATCTTGGAAAAAGGGACATCAGCGATTTTACCTCTACCATCATGGATGACATCGGAACCATTGAAGGCGTCTTTGCCAACGGCGTGGTGGACACCTTAGGTAGTGTATTATACGCAATCATCATTTTAGTGATTCTTGGCATCGTCAATTTGAAACTGACCCTGTGCTTGGCGGCATGTTTCCCGTTGGCCGTCCTGGTCATGTCCCTAAGCAACGTGGTGTCCGGCAAAACCCACTGGCGCAACCGCAAGAAGCGACTGGTGGTATCCGAGCGGTTGCAGGAGTATCTGGATAACATCAAAACCCTGAAGTTTTCCAACGTGCGCACCCATTATGAGGATGTGATTGAGAAAAAGTGCAAAGGCATGTTGGGTGGACTGTTGCTCTTTGAATTTTTGGCAGGACTGTGTATTTCCACCGCATATAACGTGCTGCGACTGGGATTTGTATTGGTTACCATCGTAGGAGCCAAGGAGTTGGCCGCAGGAACGCTGCATCCGGTGACCTATCTGGTGTTTTTGCTGGCATCCTTCCGTGTGTATGAGCCGCTGGCAGAAGCAACGGAGTATTTCGGTGCCGTGTTGGCTTCCCATGTGGCCATGAAGCGCATTACCGATATCTTGGATTATCCGGAGCAAACCGGACGGGAGAATGTGACTCCGGCCGGCTATGATATCGCCTTCGACGGGGTGACCTTTGGATATGAAACAGAGGACGTGGTCCGGGATGTTTCTTTTGTAGCAAAGCAAGGGGAGTACACCGCACTGGTGGGCCCATCCGGCAGCGGCAAAAGTACCCTGCTTCGTTTGGCAGCCCGTTTCTGGGATCCGACGGAAGGAAGGGTTACCATCGGTGGAGAGGATATCACCACCATTGCGCCGGAGCAGGTATTTTCCTACTTCTCCATTGTGTTCCAGGATGTGGTTCTGTTTAACGACACCATCTATAACAACATCCGCATTGGAAACAAAAACGCCACCCGGGAGCAAGTGTTGCGGGCAGCCCATCTGGCCCAGTGTGACAGCTTCATTGAGAAGTTGCCGGAGGGGATCGATACCATGCTTGGGGAGAATGGACGCACCCTCTCCGGCGGCGAACGTCAGCGTCTCTCCATCGCCAGAGCCTTCTTAAAAGAAGCGCCAATCGTTTTGTTAGACGAAAGCACCGCCTCCTTAGACCCGGAGACCGAGACCAACATTCAGCGGGCCATCGACAACTTGACCCGGGAGAAGACGGTGCTTATGATTGCTCACAGATTGCGTTCCGTGGTAAATTGTGACAAAATCGTAGTGTTGGAAGATGGCCGAGTGGTCGGCGATGGCAAGCACGAAGACTTGCTGAGCAATTGCCCGGCGTACGAGAAACTGTACCGGATGCAGCAGATGGCTGCAGAAAGTACCATGAAATAGGGAAGTGAGAACATCCATGCGACGGATAGCAGGCGTATCAGCAAAACTATTGGAAGTGGCCCGAAAGGAATTTTTGGAAAAAGGCTATGAGGGTGCAAACATTCGTGAGATTGCAGCCAAGGCCGAAACCAGTTCCCGCGCGGTCTACACCCGATTTGCCAATAAAGAAGCGCTTTTTGGCGCAATTGTAGAGCCGGTGGCAGCAGCCATTCTGCAGATTCATGCCGATGCCCAGAGAAGCTACTGGCAGCAAGCCATGGAACATCCGGGTACATTTCCAACGGACAATACCACAGAGTATTTGGACATCATCGCTTACGCTTACGAACATTACGAGGAGACCTTGCTGCTTCTGACCAAGTCCAAGGGAACCCGTTACGACAACTTCCTTGAGGAACTGGTAGCAGTGGATATTACCAACCGGGAGGATATGATTGACCGGTTGGATTTGTTGGAATTCCAACAGGAACAGATACAAGCGTTGCGGCTGTTCACCAAGAATTTGACGGTGCACTTTTTCCGCCATCTGTTTGATCCGATCATTCATGGAATGAGCCATGAAGTGGCTGTGGTTTACACCAACTATATGGTGAAATTCTATGAAGCAGGAGTTGAACGGCTTTTCATTTTAGAATAAGAAACCTTGATAAAAGGGCATTTCCCATCCATGGGAGATGTCCTTTTTTGAATACACAAATTTGACAGATTGTAGCAAAGTGAAAAATTGCTTGCAATTTAACTGTATGAGGTATATAGTTAACCCTTGTTCGTGAGGGGACGTATGTTTGGAGGTAGAAAGCATGGAAAAGTCATACATTCAGCAGGCAGACGAGTTGCTGTTATCTGCCATGAAAAATCCATATGTATCCAATCAAATGCGTCAATTGGCCGGAATGGATGAATACACCTTCTGGCATTCGGTATCTGTAGCTCGGATGAGCATAGTGATGGGATTGACCTACGGCTTTGGTCCGTTGGAATTACAACAGTTGTGCGATGCCGCTTTGCTCCATGACATTGGCAAACTGGAAATTCCGGAGGAATGTGCCCGTACGAAATCATCCCTGACGGTGTTGGAACAGGAATCGAAGAAACGCCACCCGGTGTTGGGTGCGAAACGCTTATTGGCAGATGGCGTAATGCCGCAGGACGTAGTAGAAGCGGTATTTTTACATCATGTAAATTATGACGGAAGCGGACCGCAGTATTATGAGGGAGACCCCATGATCAATCCCTACGTCGGAATTATCCGTATCTGTGACGTATATGATCATCTCGCAGATGATCACGCTTACCGGGAAGATGTGATAAATCATAAGATTTTGAACGTATTGACGGCTTCGAGAGGTAAGGAATTCGATCCGGATATGGTGTCTTTGTTCTTATTTATTAAGGAACGGGGCAAATTGGACAATCGTTCCATACAGCGCCGTGCACTAGGACAGATGGAGAATTTCTCCACCCATCCCTTAGGAACAATTGCAGGGATCCCCGGAGGGAAGATTACCTTTTCGGTGGACTTACAAAAGAGAACTATCAGCAGTATCTGATACATAGATGAGAGACGTCGTCCCTGGAAGGGGACGACGTTTTTTTACAGAGAAAAACTTGCATTTTTTTCTCAGGCTGTTATAATAGCTAACGTTGTGACAAAATTGAATACAGTTGGTATCATTGGAAACTATGCACTTCTTGCAGGAACAACACGATCGGTTCGTTTCTGAAAGGAGTGTTTTTTATGCCAAAGACGAAGTTTCAAGATTTTATTTTTACCATACTGATGGTGGTGGTTATGGTCTATGCCATGGTCATCTACAACATCACAAGGGACATGGGCACATTTAACTATGAGGTTTTCGGTTTTGCTTTGAAGGAGTTGCCGATTATGGTGCCGGTGGGATTTGTGCTGGAATTCTTCCTCGTTGGAAAACTGGCGCAGAAGGTTGTGTTTCGTCATTTGAGTTTTGATGACAAACCGATTTTAATCACCTTCTTTATCTCCGGTGTTACGGTGGCTTTCATGTGTCCGCTCATGAGCTTTGTGGCTTGTTGTATTTTTAAAGGGGTTGATGGGGAACTTTTTACCAACTGGATTTCATTGACGGCACACAATTTACCGATGGCTTTTTTCTGGCAGTTTTTCTATGCCGGACCATTCGTACGTTTTATTTTTGGCTTGATTTTTTCGAATAAGAATGCAGAAGCACCGGTCGGGGAACCAGGGATAGAATAAATTTTTACAAGAGAGACGGAAAAAGCATGATGGATGTTCGAAGGACTTTGGATATCCACCGTGCTTTTTTCCGTATTGTGGTGTAACATAAGGTTGTATTTATTTCGGAAAGACGAGGTTATGATTATGGCTACAAAAGCGAAAAATAATTTAAAAAAATATACGGACTTCATCATGGACAAGACCGTGGAGTTGCTTCAGATTGATTCTCCCACCGGTTACACCGACGATGCTGCAGCCTGGGTACAGAAGGAATTTCAGGCCCTGGGGTATGATGCTGCCATCACCGGCAAGGGCGGCGTTTTAGTTACCATCGGTGGCAAGGACAAGACCAACGGCATCTTCGTGGAAGCCCACACCGACACCCTCGGCGGCATGGTCTCCACCATCAAGAGCAACGGTCGTCTGACCGTCACACCCCTTGGCGGTATGGAAGCCAACAACGCAGAGACGGAGAACGTGCGCATCGTCACCAAGTTCAACGGAGACTACGAAGGCACCTTCCAGCTCATTAACGCCTCCGTTCATGTCAACGGCGAGTATCGCGACACCAGCCGCACCTTTGATTCCTGTGAAGTGGTCATCGACGAAGACGTAAAGTCCAAGGAAGATGTGGAGAAGCTCGGTATCGGTGTCGGTGACATCATCTGCTTCGAGCCCAACACCCGCATCACCAAGAGCGGCTACATCAAGAGCCGTTTCTTAGACGACAAGTTAAGCGTTGGTATCTTACTTGGTTACGCCAAGTATTTAAAAGACGAGAAGATTACCCCTTCCCGCGCCGTCTACATCCACGTAACGGTTTACGAAGAGGTGGGCCACGGCGGCTGTGCTTCCGTTCCGGCCGGTGTTACCGAAGCCCTCTCCGTGGACATGGGTTGCGTTGGCGAAGGCTTAAACTGCACCGAGCGTCAGGTGTCCATCTGTTCCAAGGACAGCGGCGGCCCTTATGCTTACAGCGTGGTCAAAGGCCTTATGGAAGCCGGCAAGAAGATGGGTGCCGACTTCGTAGTGGACGTCTACCCGCACTATGGCTCTGATGTAGAAGCTACCCTACGCGCCGGCTACGACGTGCGTCACGGTCTCATCGGTGCCGGTGTTTACGCTTCCCACGGCTACGAGCGCAGTCATCGGGACGGTGCCGAAAACACCTTAAAACTTTTAATCGGTTACATAAATTAGTTCACTTACGGAGGCTGTATGAAAGCAAAGTACGGTGATATCTACGAGGACTTAAAAGACAAAATTGAATCCGGTTGCTATCCCAGGGACTCCTACCTTCCGTCGGAGCATGCCCTGATTGGTGCCTACGACTGTTCCAGAAACACCGTTCGCCGCGCCATCCGTCAGCTTGCCGACGAAGGCTACCTACAGAGCATGCACGGCAAAGGCGTTCTGGTAATCTACCAGCCCATCCAGCAATCCCTCTTTTCCCTCTCCGGAATCGAGAGTCTGCAGGAAGCGGCCAAGCGCAACGACATGTCCTACCGCACCAAGGTGGTGCACTTCGCGGACCTGGTCATCGACGAGCGTCTCGCCAAGCGCACGGGCTTTGC
>JAILOI010000032.1 GCA_024690885.1 Lachnospiraceae bacterium | reverse complement strand
TAATAGGCGCACAATGCATAGATGGCAAAGGCCTGATTGTAGGTGTGCTTGGTGGTGTCTGTTGGATTTCCAACAGCACTGACTGCCCAGTACACGCCGCCATAGGTTTCATCCAGGCAGGCCTTTTTCAAAAACTCATATCCATGGGTGGCACAGGTAAGCAGCTTTGGATTCTGTAATCTCAGGTATGCATTGGAGAAAAACCAGGTAATCCGGCTGTTTAGAATACAGCCCTTCTCTGCGTTTTGATCCACCTGCAGATCATAATCCATGTAGCCGTAGAAACCGCCGTGGGCTTCATCCATAAGGCCTTCCCAAAAAGGTATGATGTGATGTTTTAATTCTTCTGTAATCTCCTCAATCCACATGTCGTCTTATCCCTTCACTGCGCCGGCGGTTATGCCGCTGTAGATTTGCTTCTGGAACAGAATGAAGACAATCAGTGCCGGAAGCAGGGAGATGATAACTCCTGCGCAGATCAAATTGTATTGGCTGCCCATCGGTCCTACGAAGGTGTAGAGGGATGTGGCAATGGTGTGCAGGCTCTGGTCCTGCAAGTAAAGGTTCGCTGCATAGTACTCGTTGTATACGCCTACGCCCTTCAAAATACAAGAAGTAACGATGGCCGGACGAAGCAGTGGTAGCATCACTTTCCAGTAAATGGTCCAGTAGGATGCACCGTCAATGATGGCGGATTCATCCAGGGAAATCGGAATGTTCTCCATGAACTGAATGAAGATGTAGATGGAGATTACATCCGTTCCACACATCATAAAGATGTATCCGTAGAGATGGTTGATAAGGCCAAGGGACGACATAATGTTGTACACCGTAACCTGCATCGCTACACCCGGAAGCAAAGATGCGAACAAAAACAAGTTTCGAATCAAGCGGTTACCCGGGAACTGAAAACGGTTTAATACGTATGCCAGCTGGGTTCCTACGATAATGGATACTAGCAGGACGAAGACCATAACCAAGAGGGAGTTTAGGAATGCACGTCCCATGTTGGCGGTGGTAAATGCTTTGATAAAGTTGTCGAAGTTTAGCCAATTTTCCGGCAACGTCATGACGTTGGTGCTCTGGTACTCCTCCTGGGTTTTGAACGCAGTAATGACACAGGAAATGACCGGTATTACTGCGACAAAACCGAAGAAGATGAGGGAAAAATACTTTAAAAATGTGAGGAAAACTTCATCGAGTCGAATATGTGCTTTTCTTTCCATGGCTTACACCCCTTCTTGCATTACGCTTGTAGTTGCCTTCTTTTCAGCTCGCAATGCCTTTGCTTTTGCCTTCTCAGCCTTGATGCGGGCCTTCTTGGCTGCGTAGGATTCATCCTCGCTTTCCGCATCACGGAAGATGTACTTGAAGAAGAGCTTCTGTAAAATCGTACAACCGAAAATAATGAGCAAAAGTACTACGGCCATGGCAGAAGCCAATCCAACCTTCTGGCTGACGTGGGCAATCTCATTCATGACAACGAAATAGGTTCCTGTTCCGTTGGCACCGCCGGTGATAACGAATGGCTGCTCGAATGCAGACAGGGAACCGGTGATGGAAAGAATGACATTTAAGGTAACAATGGTTTTAATACTTGGCAGTATGATGTGCCAAAACTGTTGAAATTTATTTGCACCATCCAGCTGTGCAGCCTCGTACAACTCGGAATCTACGGACATGATGGCTCCGATAAAAAGCACCATGTTCTGACCGAAATATCTCCAAACCGAGGTTGCCACCAAAGACCAGTTGTTGACGCTCTGATCCTTGAGCCAGTATGGAAGTTGTTCAATGGAAAGTCCAAATGTAGTAAGAATCGTATCGAGTACGAATCCTCTGGTATAGAAAAATTTAAAAATAAATCCGATTGCGATACCGCTAATCAAATAAGGGAAGAACATCAATCCCTTGAAGAGGTTTCCACCTTTTACCTTGAAGCTTAAAACCGTTGCCAGATACAAGGCCAACACCAGCTGTATAATTGCACCTACGCAGTAATACAAGCTCAAGGTCAATGCTCCAAAGCAGTCCTTACGATGAAATACATCGAAGTAGTTTTTCAATCCCACGAAGGTTCTTCGATCCACCGGGGTTGAATATTTCATTTTGTAAAAGCTGAATTTCACCATCTCACCGAATGGTAAATACGTAAAAAGGAATAACAAAAAGAGAGGAATTACTGTAAATCCAACACAGATCAGCACCTGCTGCCCCTTTCTACTTCTTATCCAGCATTTTGTCTTTTCCAGCGCAGTCGCCATAACAATCCTTCCTCCTAGCAATCATCCGTTTCTTTTTTTAAAAGGGGAGCGAGCCACCCGACGCGCTCCCCAAAATTTCTTATCACTTTTTTGAAACGGTTTTAGTAAATTACTTCTGCTCCACAAGCATCCTGAGCATCGCTCCAAGCCTGGTTCCATTCCTTCATAATGTCATCGAAGGACATATCACCGATGGATGCATGTTCAATAATCTCCTGAACCTTGGTGTTACCACCGTTGTTGATGTTCAACTCAGACTCTGCATTCAACTCGTTTAAGAGATCCTCTTCGCCTTCTACTGCCGGCTCATCCTTCAAGAAGGTAACGCCCTCGAAGGAAAGCTTGGTCTCATCGGTAGAAGCATCGACTGGAAGACCATCCTCGTTGTAAGCAAATCCGGACTCCTCAGTGAGCCACTTAACAAATACAAGTGCTGCCTGCTGCTCATCTTCCGGAGCGTTTACGTTGATACCATAGCTGTAATCTGCACCTGCAGAAGCGAACTGTCTCTGGTCAACGGTAATTGGGAATGCCATGTATCCGATGTCATCTGCGTTTGGACCTGCTGCCTTCATCTGAGGTACAGACCAGGAACCAAGTACCATACATCCGATTTCACCGTTGTTCAACATACCCTTGCTGCCTTCCCAGTCTGTGGTGGTGTAGTCATCCTCGGTTAAGCCCTCAGCAACTGCATCGTAGAGGATCTTGTAAACTGCATATGGATGAGTATCATCGCCGTAATCCTGGAACGGATCCTTGGTGTGTAAGAACTTCTGGTTTGCATACTGCGCATCACCGGTTGCATTGATTGCGTAGTAAGCATCCCAAGCACCCATGGTCCAGCCTGCTGCATAGTTGGTGTACAACGGAATTGCATCGGTGTTTTCCTTGATCTTCTTCAACGCATCAATGAACTCGTCCGGAGTCTTTGGAAGATCGGTAATGCCTGCATCTTCAAATACTTTCTTGTTGTATACGATACCCTGGGTGGTTGCAGTAGAAGGAACACCATAGACTTCCTTCTGATACATCCAGGTATCTGCATAGTTGATTTCCTCAGACATGGTGTCGAGATCACCATAGGAAAGGAAATAAGTGCTTAAGTCTGCCACATCTACTGCCGGAATTCCCATAATGGTTTCATAATCACCGGACTGCAAATGGGTCAATGCATCATCTGCATAGTTGGTATCTGTTGTAATCTCAACGGTAATGTTTGGATATACCTTATTGAACTCAGCTAAGTACTGCTTCCAGTTCACTCCGCCGTAGTCATCGGAATCCATATCCGTTCTGTGGTTAAACATGGTAATGGTTGCCTCGAGATCGGTGAAATCCTCTCCCAGGTTAATTTCTGCATAAGGTACTAAGCCCCCATCTGCAGTGCTTGTCTTGGTCTCGGTAGAACCGCTTTCTCCGGTTCCTTCTGTCTCAGAAGCACCACACCCCGTTGCAGCTACCAGCATGGATGTTGCCAGCAAAACTGCCAATACTTTCTTCATTCTCACGTTTTCTTACCTCCTAAAAAAATGTCTTGACGTTAATTCATCATTAACTTAATTTAATTATATTGACTGGAATAATTTAATCATCTATTATTATTGCTGTAAATAAGTGATTCTTGTAAAAACAAGCCTTTTCGATGATTTAAACAAGTTTTTAAGCTTTGTTTTAGTAATTTTTCACATAAAAACAGCTTATTTTTGATTTCGTCGATTTTTATTTTAGTTAAATTAAGCTAAATTTAAGTTCGATTTGCTTAAAGGAGGTCGTGATGATTGTTTTTTCCGATACCGGATTCCTTGCAACCCACACGCAGCTGATTCACCCTCGGCTGATGAGCCACAAGCTTCCAGCCAGCGTGGACTTCACTTTTTTCCATAAGAATGAACAACCCCCGGTGGATCCGGTGCTGCCGCATCTGCTCTACGGCGGGGAGTTGACCATCTCCCGTCTGATGGAGACCAAGTTTCTTGCCGGGGATTACTCCCTCTATCTCTATGTGAATTCCGGGAAGGTGCGTATTGCGGCCCATGGAGAAAGTGCTACTTGCGATCCCCACAGTGCCATCCTGACCGGATTCGATCAGGAGGTAGTGGTTCAAACCCTCACCAAGCATGTGGACGTGGCCTTGTATCTGGTGCAGGGGGAAGCGATTGCCGGATATCAGCGGGGGCTGGCCAAGTTGTATGGGGATCATGCCTTCTATGCCATGTCCTGCCCCTATGCACCCCTGGTGGAGAAGGGATTTGTGGCCATCAACGACTGTCTCCTCTCCGGCACCACCTTTGCCATGTACCGGGCCTCTTCCCTCATACAGATGGCGCTGACGGCCCTGCTTTCCGAGGACGAGACCAAGGAGGAAGCCCTCCGGGAGGTGCCACCTCATGTGTTGCAATTAAAACAGATTTTGGATTTACGGTATGGAGAACCCATTACCTTGGATAGTTTGGAACAAGAATTGAAGATGAGTAAGTATCGGCTGTGTCGGGATTTTTCCCAGCACATGGGGGTGCCACCCCTGCATTATCTGAACCAGAAGCGGATTGAGCGGGCCAGAGAACTGCTGCTATCCACCGACGATACGGTGGTTTCCATCGGCAATACGGTGGGCATTCCCGGCACCACTCACTTTATTAATCTTTTTAAAAGAGAAACCGGCCATACGCCTCTGCAGTATCGCCGGTTCTATCTTCCATAATTATTCCGAAATTTTCTTGACGCTGTCGCGGATGACCAGGCGTCCTTCTACAATATTCGCACCCTTCTTGTATTCGAGGCCTGCCATCTTCTTCAGTAGGATGCGCAGGCACTTGGATGCCATCTCCGTCATATCAACTTCATAGGTGGTCAGCGGTACATCGCAGATGCCCGGGTAGAGGAAATTGTCGTATCCCACCACGGAGAAATCATCCGGCACCACATAGCCATCATTCTCTAAGCGCTTAATAATCACACTGGCCGCCAAATCGCAGTTGCATAAGAAGGCGGTTGGCAAGGTCTTGGGGAGTTTCAACTCATCGGCGGTGTACATCACACCGATTTCATCGTTTCGATCCTCGATGACCCATCTTTTTTCCACCTCGATGCCATGCTCCATCAGAGACTTCACATAGCCTAAGTACCGGTCGGTAATGGAGCCGGTGCTCATCACGTTGCCCACAAATCCAATTTGGGTGTGACCCATCTCAAAGAGATAATTGGTCAGATAATAGGCGCCGTAAAAGCTATCGGAAATCACGGAATCGTAATCCACCCGGGCGCCGTTGTCATCCAAGTAGATGTAAGGCACCTGGGCGTTGGCATGGATGGCGTTGAGATATTCCATGCGGAACTTGCCCATCAACACCAGACCGTCGGCCTTGTTTTCCTGCAATACCATGGGCACCTTGCAGCTGCTTTCCGCCTCGTCCGTCACCACTTCCATCAGTGTGATGCTGCCGGAGGAGATGGCATGGGCCGCCAGGTTCTGGTACAACAACATATAAAAGGAATTGTACTTATCCAAATATTTCTCATGAATGAGGACTGCAATGTTATAACTTTTGCCCACTGCTTCCTGCTTCTTCACTGCAGATGGCTGCTTGTAGCCCAGTTCATCTGCCAATGCGACGATTTTCTGCCGCATTTCTTCACTTACACCCTTCTGGCCGGATAGTGCCTTAGAAACCGTGACGGCGCTGACGCCGACCTGTTTCGCGATATCCGCCAGGCGAACACTTTTTGCCATAGTTTTACTCCTCTGTTATATGAATCCGTTTGGATTGGAAATCTCCCCAGGGTCGTTGAATGAGTAAGCCTGCGTGTAAAAGTGTAGACCCATAAACGGTAATCTTTTCTTCTTCGATGTGATACTTCTTGTCCGGATCTAAGCCGGCCAGGCGGATGCGGATGCTCTTGGCGTTGGGTTTTGCCAGCACCTGAACGAAGGTTACGAGAGCTTCCCGTCGATCCTTGGATACCACCTCATAACAATCATAATAATGGTTTTCGCCGTAAGATGCCAGTCGGTAATAGTCCCCTTCCCGCATCAATTCCTGATAGCGGTGATAGGTTGCAATCTGGGTTGGAATCTCGGCCCGCTCCTCCCGGGATAATTTGGTGATGTCCAGCTCATAGCCAAAGGTTCCCGCCAGCGCCACGTCTGCTCTTGTGGCAAATGGTGTGTTGCGTCCCACCGTATGATTGGGGCAGGCGGAGACGTGGGCACCGATGGTGGACAATGGATACAGCAGTGCCGTGCCCTCCTGGATGGAGAGGCGTTCGATGGCATCCGTATCGTCGGAGCACCAAATCTGTGGGCTGTAGTAGAGCATGCCCGGGTCGAATCTGGCGCCGCCTCCGGAGCAATTCTCCAGGAGTAAATCCGGAAACTCCGTCACCAGACGCTCCTGCATTTCATATACTGCCAATACATAGCGATGCATCAGTTCTCCCTGGCGATCTGCCGGAAGTGCTAAGCTTCCGATATCGGAGAGCTGACGGTTCATATCCCACTTCACATAGGCGATGTTGGCGGAGTGAAGGATGTCGGCCACGCATTGATATGCATAGTCCCGCACTTCTGCTCTGGTGATATCCAGCACGTATTGGTTGCGGCTGCGACATGGCGTACGCTCCGGGATATGAATCATCCAATCCGGATGGGCCCGGAACAAATCGGAATCCGGGGAAATCATCTCCGGTTCAAACCAGATACCAAATTGAAGGCCGATGGTATTTACCTCATCCACCAGATGTTTTAAGCCGCCAGGGAGTTTGTCGGTATTGACCTGCCAATCCCCTAGGCTGGTGTTATCGTCGTTTCTTTTGCCAAACCAGCCATCGTCCATGACCAGCATCTCTATGCCGCATGCCTTGGCGGTTTTGGCGATATCCAGAAGCTTTGCCTCATCGAAATCGAAGTAGGTGGCTTCCCAGTTATTGATCAGCACCGGCCGCGGTTTATGCAGGTATGGACTGCGAATTAAGTGGTTTCGATACAAGTCGTGATAGGTACGGCTCATGGCACCTAAGCCCGCGTCACTATAAACCATCACCACTTCCGGCGCCTGGAAGGATTCGCCCGGGGATAACTTCCAGCGGAAGCCTTCCGGATGGATGCCCATCAGTACGCGAAGGGAGTCAAACTGGCTTTTTTCCACCTGGCCCAGGAAATTTCCGGAATAGACGAAGTGGAAGCCGTACACCGGGCCGCTCTCCTGGGTTGTTGTTTTTCCAACAAGTGCCAGGAAGGGATGCTCCTGATGGGAGGATTCCCCGCGGGTGGAATTGATGGAAGACTTACCGTAACCCAAGGGCCGACACTGGATGCGACGTTCCCTGGCCCAGGAGCCGTGGAGGGAAAGCATCTCGTAGTCCTCGTCCGGAACGTCCATGCACAGAGACATGACCTTGTCCAGATAGATGGGTTCGTCGGATGCGTTTGTAAGGCGCATGCTTCGCGTGATGGCGCCATTGTCCGCAAAGACGGTGTAGATCAGCGTGCCTTCTAATCGAAGGGTTTCATCTGTCACATCGATTTCCAAGGTCATGGCCTCCGCTTCTGTAGCGAAGGTGGCCGGAAGTCCGGTTAGCTTCGGTTTTCCGGTATAGATGCGATGGCCGCGGTAGGTAAGCTGCACCCCATGATGTCCCCCGGCGTCCGTGATGCCGATGGCACTCTCCCGATAGTCGCCCACCCCATCGCCGGCGTATTCCATGGGGAATGCATCCAAAAAAGAGCTCCGATCCCGCATCTCTTCCGTTGGTTCCGCGTAATCCCGGCCGATGCCAAAGAGATATGTGACATCATCTGCGCCGATCGTCGGACCATAATATGCGTGACCTAGGAACCCTTCTTGTCCCACAATCCCGATAATATAGCTACTATCTCCGGCATCCAGGCGAAAACTGCGGGATGCCTCGTGATATGTAATGTTCATGTTTTT
>JAILOI010000014.1 GCA_024690885.1 Lachnospiraceae bacterium | reverse complement strand
AAACAAGCTGTCTTCACGAAGACGACCAATGCTGATACCCATGCCGTTCTCATAGTTTACATCCATAGAAACCTGTGGACGGTTGTCCTCTTCTAAGTACTGGATGAACTGCTTTGGAGCACTTGGAAGGTTCAACTCCTGAGGAGCTCCCTTGAACTCAAGCATCGCCTTCAACAAGTCTTCTCTTGCTGGCTTCTTCTTAAACTTAACAAATACAGCAGCGGTATGTCCGTTCAATACCGGTACACGGATACACTGGCTGGTGATCAGTGGCCAGGTTGCCGGCTCAATGACGCCGTCCTTAATCTCGCCCCAGATACGAAGTGGCTCCTTCTCAGACTTCTCTTCCTCGCCTCCGATGAATGGAATGATGTTTCCTTCCATCTCCGGCCAGTCCTTGAAGGTCTTACCTGCTCCGGAAATTGCCTGATAGGTTGTTACTACAACTTCGGTAGGCTCGAACTTACGCCATGCGGTAAGTACCGGTGCATAAGACTGAATCGAGCAGTTTGGCTTTACTGCTACGAATCCGCGTGTGGTTCCCAAACGCTTCTTCTGGAACTCAATCACCTTCATATGCTCTGCATTAATTTCCGGCACTACCATTGGTACATCCGGTGTCCAACGATGCGCACTATTATTAGATACCACCGGTGTCTCGGTCTTGGCATATGCTTCCTCAATTGCCTTGATCTCATCCTTGGTCATATCTACTGCGGAAAATACGAAGTCTACTTCTGATGCTACTGCTTCTACTTCATTGACATTCTTTACTACAATATTCTTTACGGCTTCCGGCATTGGAGTATCCATCTTCCAACGTCCCTCTACGCACTCTGCATATGTCTTGCCTGCACTTCTTGGGGATGCTGCAATTGTGGTCACCTCAAACCATGGGTGATTCTCCAACAACGCAATAAAGCGCTGTCCTACCATTCCGGTTCCGCCTAAGATTCCTACTTTTAACTTCTCGCTCATCTTTTCTTCTTTCCTTCCTCTGTCCGTTCTTCGCGGACATCTGTCTTTCTCTGAAATATACTACTCTACTTCGATTAAGATTTCAACCCCTAATTTTCTGTTGGTTGACGCCGCCAAGGCTTTCCTCAGATACTGCTACGGGGAAGACGCTTTGCGTCGGAAACACGTGCTACACGCAAGTGGCGCCTCGCGGCTTCTGGATTGACGCCACTCCTCCTTTGATATGACTACACGGAAGACACGCTTTCGCTTCTGTCGCAGCGTAGCGGATGCTAAAAACCTGCTACGCACGTTTCAGCACCGACGCTGCTTAAGAGTCTTCCTTAGCAGTCCATACCAAAGCTCGTCGTGGCTGTCTCCCATAGTATTCAAGCATCTTCCATGGTTGTTGTCGTGACCATTTGGTTGGCGACCGATTTTTCCATAGCGTAAGCGCTCGCCTATGTGGTCATATACTAGAACAACACCGTGCGTTCCACCCCGCGAGGTGCATATATACTGCTAAGTAAGACCTTTTAGCAGCGTCGGTGCTGAAACAGGCGAAGCGATAGCGACGCAGGTTTTTAGCATCCGCTACGCTGCGCCAGAGCGAAAGCGTGTCTTACGTGTAGTATATATGTACCGGAAGGGGAGCTTAACCCAAACCCGGCACCACTTGTGAGCAGTATAGGAACCACGAAGGCAGAGCGCGACCCATTACGGAAACCCTAGGTCCTAACTAAGGTACTCACGACACAAGCGGATGTGCGAAAGCATCGCGTCGTGTCCAGGTGCACCAACCGTAAGGCGCTTATTTACGCAAGTCTCCATGGAGATGGCATCAAAGATGTCGGCCTCAAACTTGTCCGAGAAGGAACGTAAATCCTCGAGGGACATGTCATCGATGGCGATTCCTCGATCGATGCAGTGAAGCACAATCTGTCCGATGATACCGTGGGCATCACGGAACGGAACCCCGTGGTTCACCAGGTAATCAGCGGCATCCGTCGCATTGGTAAAACCGTGGCGCGCAGAATCCGCCATCACACGGTTGTTGAATTTCATCGTAGCAAGCATACCATCGAAGAGGGCAACGCAACCCTTGGCGGTGTCCATGGCATCGAAGGCCAGCTCCTTGTCTTCCTGCATGTCCTTGTTGTAGGCAAGCGGAATTCCCTTCATGGTGGTAAGTAAGCTCATCAGTGCCCCGTAGACACGGCCGGTCTTACCACGTACCAGTTCCGCAATGTCCGGATTCTTCTTCTGCGGCATAATACTGCTGCCGGTGCTGTAAGCATCATCGATTTCCACGAAACGATATTCGTTGGAATTCCAGATGATGACTTCCTCGGAAAAACGGGACAGATGCATCATCATGGTGGACAAGGCAGATAAAAACTCAATCAGGTAATCACGGTCAGACACACCGTCCATGGAGTTGGCGGTTGGACCATAGAATCCTAATTCCGAAGCGGTAAACTCCCGATCCAGCGGATAGGTGGTACCGGCAAGGGCGCCACTGCCTAACGGACAGAAATTCATACGCTCATAGATATCATGTAAGCGTAAACGATCACGCTTAAACATCTCAAAATATGCACCCATGTGGTGAGCCAAGGTAATCGGCTGAGCCTTCTGCAAGTGGGTAAAGCCCGGCATAATGGTATCCACATTGGCTTCCATCACAGACAAAATGGTCTCAAGGAAATGCTTCAACAACCCATCCATCTCCTGTACCTGACCACGGGTATACAGACGCATATCCAATGCCACCTGGTCGTTACGGCTACGTCCGGTATGAAGCTTCTTGCCCGGATCCCCAATGCGATCAATCAAGTTTGCTTCCACAAAGCTGTGAATATCTTCATAGGTATCCGTAATTTTAAGCTTACCGGCATCCACGTCTGCTTCAATACCATCTAAACCGGCAAGGATCTGGTCCCGTTCCTCATCTGTTAAAATGCCCTGCTTGCAAAGCATCTTCACATGAGCGCGGCTACCTGCCACATCCTCATGAAAAAACTTCTGATCAAAACCAATCGAAGCATTAAATGCATAAACCAATTTGTCGGTTTCTTTGGTGAATCTTCCACCCCATAACTGTGCCATACTGTAATCCTCTTTTCTTTTTCTTTTCTTCTTTTCCTATCTATGACAAGACTCCATGAGTCAATCAAGCACCACCGGCCCCAAAAAGGCGTATCGCCAGCGTAAACGGTTGGTAATATCCAACGGATTGCGTGTGGTCCAAAAGGACCTAACTATGCAAACGTACGCGAGCGGAGGCGCATGCGTCAATCAAGCACCACCGGCCCCAAAAGGCGTATCGCCAGCGTAAGCGGTTGGTAATATCCAACGGATTGCGTGCGGTCCAAAAGGACCTAACCATTATAATAAAAATTTTTCTGGGTAAGCTGTTTTTGAAGTGTGCACACCCACGCTCACTTGTTGTTATGTGTAAACTTCTCCTTGTAGCGAGCATTGTACGCGAGCGGAGGAGAACGTTTATACATAACAACACCGGCAAACAAAACAAGCACACAAGAAAACACTTACACAGAAAAATATCAATTCGATGCAGCCTTCTGGGCCTCACGCTCACGTAACGAGAACACACAACCGCAGTAGTCCTGGCGATACATGTCATAGGATTTGGAGATTTCGGTGGAGCGCAGATAACCGCCCTTCTTACGAAACTCCGTCGGCAGATAGCGCACCCCAAAGCGCTGGCCCATCTGCTCCCCAATGTCGTTTAAAAGCACCACATCCTTCATGGGACTGATGGTCAGCGTCGTCGCAAAGAAGTCCATGCCTTCGAAGGCGGCACGCTTGGCCGTCTCACCCAGGCGAAGCTCAAAGCACTTGGTGCAACGCGCCCCACGCTCCGGCTCATGTTCAAGACCGCGGGCAACCTCCGAATAGAAGCGCTCCTTCTCGAAGTCGCCTTCAATGAAGGACACCGGATGCTTCGTGGGAAATTCCCGAATGAAGCGCTGCTGCTCTTCCACACGCTGCAGGTACTCCTCGTCCGGATAAATATTGGGATTGTAATAAAAGACCGTGATAGCAAAAAATTGAGACAGATATTCGATGCAATAACTACTGCAAGGCGCACAACAACTGTGCAAAAGCAAGGTGGGAACCTTGCCCTCTGTCTCAATCTTCGATATCAGTTGATCTAATTCTCTCTGATAATTTCTCTTGTTCACGTTACTTATAATCTCTCGTCCAAGCGTATAACAAAACGACGGAAACTGCATAGGCGAATGCCATCAAAACCATAAATCCAACCTGATGGAAGGCAATGCCTGCAACAATCATACCGATGAAGAACAGGCCATGAACCCAAAGCGGGATTTTGTTTAGAAGTGCAGCCAACACTGCTTCTAAAATCACAAATACACCTGCTGCAACCACCGGAATATCCAATGCCACGATGCTTACAACCAATGCAACAATATAATAGATAACCGAAACACCTAATACCAGGAATGGAATTGGAATATTCTTCACGGAATCCAATACCTTCTTACTATTAAAACGATTCTTCTTAGCCTCTTCTGCCATGGTTTTATCTCCTTGCAAACTGAAAATTTCCTTGTTGCATTATACTACACTTCTTACATAGAAACAAACGAAAAAGGAAGGGTTTTTATCCCTTCCTCCTCGTGTTCCATGCTATACCAGATCAAAGAGAATTTCTTCCCGCTCTCTGGAAAAATAATACACATGGTCGGATAAGATATCCTCCGGCTGCAATTCTTCCGCATTCACGTAAGCAATCAATTCGTTCAACCGTGCATCGTCGTTGCGCTCCCCGGTAGGAATCAAAATCAACTCATGAATGCTGGATGGAATGATATAGAAGTCGGACTGCATGCAATTGGCGAACTCCTGTAACATATGGGGATACAGAATCGCGGAGGCCCCATGCATCCGGGCCTGATTGCTCAGCACATACATGGGATGTAAGCCCATCTGCATGGATATCTCATCCGTCAGATCCACCTGCATCAGTTCCGTAAGCACATCATCCATGGGCTGCAATACATAAGGCAGCAAGCGTGGGGTATTCACCTTGGCCTGCTCCCACAGTGCTTCCCCATTCACCTTCCACAACTTGCAATGCTCGTTGTGAATCAACACGGTGGAGTAGTTGTGTTCCGCAGACGGAAACAGGCATAAAAATACCACGGCTAAATCCAGCACTTCCATATGTGGAACGTCTTCCAGAAGTTTCGCATTCTGCTGTTTGCTCACCAGCTTGTACACCACCTTCGATTTCACCTGCTCGTAATCAGAGAAAAAGTCCACATCTAAATCCTTGGCCGGACGATTGTTGCGATAAAGCATCAGCACATCATCCATCACCTGCTCAAAGGAATCTCCTTCTTCCTCCATACGACGATAAAACCCATTCAGATAAATGGTGGGAGAAATGGTATTTCCGGTTTCGGAAATCACCAAACCATCCTTCTGACTGTCGTTGTTCTTCAGTACGCTTCGAATGTGAATCTGGGTATCGGCAGGAAATCTGCCAGCGAGGTACGATGGTACCTCCTTAAGAAATTGTTCGTATGTCATATAAAACTCCTATCTGACATACGTATTGGGATTTGCATAAGCAAAAGCTCCAAGCCGGACTTGAACCGGCGACCCCTTCATTACGAGTGAAGTGCTCTACCAACTGAGCTATTGAAGCCGACGACACAAGGATTCTTCCTCGCGTACCAATTGATTATATACTAACTATAGCAGCGATTCAAATACTTTTTTCCACCCACAAAAAAAAGATCATTCCAGCGATGAAATCGCCGGAAGATCTTCTCTTGTTTTTTCATTTGGAACTAGTTTCCCTTACCAATTCCACCCCACCAACTGAACATCATGAGCGTTATCCTCCTTTGTTGTTTTGTAGTTGTTACCTTCTCTTGATGGTTTTATTATACTCCATCAAAATCCACAAAAAACCAACGGGAGTAACTGGACATATTCGGGAGTAACTGGTCATAAATTCGGAGGCATTGGTGCCGTTTAGAGCCGCTCTAGCGATTAACTCCCACCGTGATGACATACATGGAGTGTTCCACCACCCCATCCAGTTCCAGAATATGATCGATCTCATCATCCACAAAGCCCATGAGACAGCAGGAACCCAAGTCGTAGGCCGTCGCCATCATATGCAGATTCTGGGCCACATGACCACAATCGATGAGAATCACCCGGTAGCCGCGTTCATGATATTTCCACTGGTTTCGCCAGAAATTGGCCCCCAACAAAAAGGTAAAGGCTGCCTTGTCAATCATCGCCGCATAGCCACTGACCTCGGTGGAAATCTCCGTTAAATCCCGGTCGTTGACCTGCACCAATTCATGGGCCAGGGGGTCGTAATAATAGATGCCCTTGGTTAAGCTCTCCACATGATTTACGGCAATGTAGACATCCACGGGATAGAGGCCACCACCGGATGGAACTGCACGCAGTGCCAGCTTGGTGTTGGGCAGCTGTCCGGTGACCCCATAGGAATAATAGAGGATGTTGGACAAGGTGGTCAGGGATACTTCTTCTTCCTTATAGTGACGTCTGGAGCGTCGCTGCATCACCAATTCTTCCACAGAATACTTGGATTCCTTGGTAGGCGCCGGAAGTGCAATGCGCTTCTTGCCCGGATACTTCTTCCGTCCATAGGCGGTTAAGGTCTTAATTTCTTCGGTGATTTCATCGATTGGCTTCATAAAATCCCCCTGCTGATGGAAGGTGCGCAGTTTGGAGTTTTCATGATAAATCCGGCTGATGGTGGTCTCCTTCCATAATTCCTTCTTCACCACATCCCGGCTCAACCGGTGAATATACCGCGGGAAGCGCAGCATCAACAGCCACACCACATCTTCTTTGGTCCTAGCCCCCTGCTGCCCCTTCATATGCAAGAGGGCCCGGTCATAGAACTCCCGGTCCTTCTGATTCATGCGGGCAAGTACCTCCCGGTGTTCTGCCAGGCGCTGTTTCCAATCGGTCTCCTTCCATGGCATGGCCTCCTTCATCTCCCGCAGCATCTGATCTGCCTGGGCCACATAAGCCTCATAGGAATTCACCGGCGTCATCTCGTGACAGAGCACATTGGCCAGGAAAATCAATCTCTCGGTATCCAAATCCCGAAAAGTCTCCCGCAAATACGCTTCGGTATAAAAGGGCATCTGGGAATCCGTCAGGCGCTCTCGCCAAAAGATTGGAATACGCTTTCCATACACCATCAATTCGATGGTGTCTTCTTCCACCGTCCGATAATTCGCTTTCATGACTTGATTCATAGTTCACCGTCCCATCTGCTGACCGCCAACTCCTCGGCGTCCTTGGTGGACGGGAAATAATATACCCGCTCCAGCATCAGCTTTTTCTCAATGGAATCATAGATAATCGTTTTGTTATATGATGTCTGGAGGTTTAGCTTCAGGATGGAATTGATCACATCCATCAGCATCTCGTTTTCTGCCATGCCCTGGACCAGCACGTTCTTGGAGATTCCATTCTCCGCCATCTCCTCCATATTGACCTGCTCACGGAAGGATTGAAAATCCGTGTAGTTTTCCTTATTCAACAGGGGACTTAACAGAAAAGCATCCCCATAGTAGTACGCAAACATCCATAACACGCCGGGATGGGCTCCGATACAGGCTGCATCCGAATCCAACGCCTGGGTCTCCGTTGCGTCATACGCGGATAACACCACATCCACCAGCGGCAAATCCCGCTCCAAATTTTCCATAGACAACACCTGTAATCCAAACTCCCGGAGGCGTTTTGTCATATGCTCCCGGAACTCCTCCTGTCCATAGAGGCCGAAGGTTAACGTTGTCAGTTTGCTTCGATTCTTCTCTAAGCAGGTGGTGTACTGTGCAAAGTACTCCATCAGCTTCTGTTGTTCCCGGGGCAATTCCCCATTGGATACATAGATGATGTGGTTTTCATCCAAAAATTCTAAAATCTTACCGACGCCTTCCCGACTGAGTTTTGTGGAAAAGGCATCACAAATCTCCATTACACTTTTTCCCCCGGCCATGGACAGCACCTGACAAATCAAATCCGAAGAGGTGCTCTTGCTTAAAATAATAGAGCTTTTCTGAGTGATGATTCGCACCTGATGCTCCCGGGCCAATTCCTGAATTTTATAAGGCAATACATAGATATATTTTTCCATCTTCTCCTCCCCCGAAAAAATAAAAGTGCAGAGAGACTCTGCACTTTTATTCTCATGTTTGCTTTAGTCTAACTCCAAATCGTTGACATCAACAGAGCAGCTAGTGCAGCCAAAGAAGCAGTTCTCATCATCCACCGGTGTCTTGTGTTCCTTGGTGGATACCACATCCAACTCCAAATCGTTGACATCAACAGAGCAGCTGGTGCAACCGAAGAAGCAGTTCTCACCATCCACGGTGTTCTTGTGCTCCTTGGTAGATACCACATCCAACTCCAAGTCGTTGACATCTACGGAACAGCTGGTGCAGCCGAAGAAGCAGTTCTCTGCGTCTACCATGTTCTTGTGCTCTTTGGTTGCTACTACGTCGATCATTACTTCATTGTTCTTCATCATGTTTTTTCTCCTTTTTTTACAATTGTTTGTTATATGTTTTGTTATTCATTGCTTTATCTATATAACCCATCATATCCCCCCGATATAACTTCCCTTTTACCTCCTTCACTCATATTTGGAATGATGTGATATACACTTATGGAAATGGATGCGGGTATGGATTCAAAACTCCCGTTCCTGCGATTTCACGTAACCGACGATCATCCAAAAACCGATACTTGTGTGCCCCATGCAGCGGCTGTAAGCCCGGAATGATGATTCTGGCGGCGGATGCGTGCAAATTGCTTAAACCCGGGAAATCCATATTCACGTAATAAACATCCTTCTGTTGTTTTTCCAACCGATCCAGTACAGCTGCCAGCTGTTCCGACGGGGCTAAGCCCTCTGTCTCCGGGAAGTTGGAATTTTCTCTGGGTACAAACCTGTAATCCGGATCTAGGACATATCCCACCTTCTTCTGCATCTTTGGATAGATGGAATAGAAGGCTGCATGTTTCTGGAAACTGTCAATGCGATTGAAGTCCTCCATCAAACCTTCCTTCTCATACATCCGAACCAGCATATTGATATAGGTAATGCCCTGGGCCGCTTCGATAAAGGCCTTCCGGATGGCCTCCCTGGTGGTAAATCGAGTGGCTGCTCCCACCATCACATGCTCATTTCCGGTATCGTGAATGGTTACCATCACGGTGTGCAGCAAATCCTGAACACTGATGTCGTAAGCCCGAATGGCATAACGGGTATCTGTAATAATCTTCGAGGTATCCATATAGTCTTCCACCCGAAGTTCCCGATTGGGGGCAAGTTTCAATAACCAGCTGGAGGCGAAGGCATCTCGCTCCAACACCTCGTAGATACCGCTTAGGATGGCCTGTTCCCTTGTGGGTCCCAGGGCCAGACCGGTGGAAATTGCAGGCGAAATCCGAATCTCCCCTTCCTGTGCCCGGTACGGCAACTGGGTAAATGCCAGTGGCACCCAGTCTTCGCCTCCACGGACTAAATTCTCTGCCTTGGTCCAGCAAATTCGTGTGGACTCCTGCAGCGGATGATAAGGAAAGCTTTTTTCTTCATATTGTTCCTTGGAAAAAAGGATAAACTTTGATAAGTCTATGTGACTTCCCACTTCCTTGGCCGTGCCCATCTGAATCACCTGTGGGTGATAGATACCGCCGGCAAAGCGTTCCAAGCTCTCACCCACTGCTGAATAGGTTGCACTGGTGGCATCGAATCCTGCACCACTGTTGGACTGGGCAAACATGTTGGAATTATAACGGCTGAAATCACAAGTACTGCTGACTGCAATGTGCACGTCCACCCCATATTCCCGAATATCCTCTACACGGATGTCATTGATCAGTCCCAACTGATCGTCCACTGCGGCGATGATATCCCCACCCCGCTGTTTGCTCTTCTTGGATAAAATCTGGAACGCATGGCGCTGCAATTTCCCCTGACAAAGAATCCATACTTCGTTCTCATATCCGTCTTCCACCAGTTCCTTGGCTGCCCTTTGAATGTGCTTCATCTGGTCCAAGATGAAATCCATATTAAAGAGCACCTGTTCCGACGTGGTACCGGATAATTCCAGTTTCTTTCGGATGGCCTTGTCATTGGAAGCCAAACGGTTGATATACTCCTTGAAAACGGTCTTATCCCGAGTCAACGGTCCGATGTAAATCATGTCATTTTCAAAGAGGATGGGCAGGACGCCTTCGGGCCTGGTATCATAGGCTCGCATCACCTTTTTCACATCAAATACGGAATAAATCACCGGATAAAGCCCCTGAATCTGCTCCTGTAATTCACCGTCCAAGAAATAATCCTCGTCCAACGGAATCTGGTCCTTGATCAAATCGTATAATTCTTCTTCCACATCCAACAGTTTCTGATGACTCATCAGCTTCTTATGCAGCAATGACATCATCATGTTGGTCCGTCGGATTCGCTTTAGTTCATCACGCATTGCGAATATGATCGTATCAGAATCAATCGCAATATAATTCAACATGTCCATACTCTCCTCCTAGAATACATACGCCGGATCCACCAGCAGATAGTCCCTCAAAAATCTTTGGATGTCCGCCCTTGTGATTGCACCGATTGCTTCGGCATAATCCTCATTCGGCGCTTCATCGTACAACAAGCGTGTACCGATGCCAATCCACTCTGCCAGTCGATTTTTAGCGTCCCCTTTTTCTCGTAGCACTTCCTCCTTGGCCCAGGCCAATTGTGAATTTGTCAGGTTGCTTGATACGTCTTCTACCACTTGCCGAAAGGAGTTTTGATACATCTCCCTGGAAGCCGCGGAATTGATCTTCACATATAACACCATGTAGCCCCTACAGGCCAATTCCCTCGGATAGAAGTTAAAACTATAGCACCAGTTGTTGGCCAACACCCACTGTTGATACAAGGCTCCGGTGGTGCCGGATAGCAGGCGCCAGACAATGTGGCTGCAATACTTTTCCCCGGAAAAATAATTGGGGGCCTTCCAGATTTGTACCAACTCATCCGCTTGAAATCTTCCCTTGGGTTTTATAAAGGGTTCTGCCGGAAGCGGCAATACACGCGGCATAGGAAACAAGGAAAGCCATTGTTCATTTAATTCGATGGTACTTACCACACTTGGCTTTGCATTGTCATACAGCAAGGTCAGAAACAACTGCTGCCACTGATTGCCCCGCAGACGGCTTGCCTGCCCTCCCCCCTGTAACATCTGACATTGGATATCCTCCAAGGTGTGTGAAAAGGTGGCCTTTGGCATGGGCACAT
The DNA here is from genome assembly GCA_024690885.1 of Lachnospiraceae bacterium. Taxonomy (GTDB): domain Bacteria; phylum Bacillota; class Clostridia; order Lachnospirales; family Lachnospiraceae; genus XBD2001. The sequence continues at coordinate 15,120 of JAILOI010000014.1, read as the reverse complement.
GTTCGGATAAATCCTGCGTAGGCAGCTGATAGAATGCTTGTAGGCCTTGGTAAATCTGGGCCATGCTGCCATGAAAAAAGATGCTTAAGCACCCCAATTCCAAATAGATTCGGGCAATGGATGTGTTCCGGTTGAGATACTGCTCCAGAAACCATCCAATTTCTCGCAGGTGTTCCCCCAGACCTCCGGGTAAACGGAGGGAGAGGAGCAAGATATCTTCCTTGCCTTCCCCCAGCACCCGGATTGTTTTGCACCTAGAAGTCTCTTGGGAGGAACCTAGGTAACCACGGGGCCCCATGGGGGAATGGAACTCCATGTGCATGTCCCCTTGCAGCAATTCCCCCAGACGCTGACGCAAATCACCTTCATTGATGGCCATCAGGCTATCTTTGGATCCTAAAATGTGATTGCTATGATTGGGGGCTTTACTCTCCATCTCTTGTAAGATGCAGCGGCGTTCACTTTCCAGATAGGCCTCATCCAGCAAGGCCCCTTCGGCAAAGCGACTTCGCCAACTTCCCAGAAATTCCAGGAATTGCTCCAAATGGGTATCTGCTATATCTATGGACACCGTCACTGCGGCGTCTCCGGTTTTGGCATTGATATTGGCTCCAAACCGTCTGCTTACATCAATCAGACGCTCCTCACCAAACCTTGCCTTCAGTAAGCAATGCTCGGCAAAATGGGTTAACCCCATCTTAGGAAGCGGATCGGCAGCTGCCCCGGTTGGAAATATCCATTCCACGTTGACTGTCTGTGTCATCCATTCTCTCCTGCACTGCCAACAGTGCGCATATGCTTGCATAACGGGCGTGAATACTTGTCCGTGTTTTGCTGTAATTCGGATGCTTTGCCTCCTGTAACAAAGCCTCCACCATCAGTTCTAATTCCGGTGCATCGCTTCGATAGAAACTTAAGCCCCACAGGAGTTCCGCCATCAAATCCATCTGTTGTTTTTCCAACACATATGGAATTTGTTGTTTTAATGCAGCTTCGTTTTCTTCTGTCATGGAATGGGTCAGATAATCCGTTCCGGTTAGGAAGAAGTGGGTATTTACATATCCGATTTCTTCCTCCGTTTTCGGTTCCATCTTCACCCCTTCCATGGGAAGTCTTAACTTTCTGCCCCAGAAGGTCACCATATAATCATAGATGTAGGAGTATCCCAACACCTGATTTAAAAAGGCAATCTCATCGGCATGAAGATCCACCTCCACCGGTTTTCCTTCCAGGAATTTCAGATAACAGAGTCCTAAATAATGAAAGAGGGTTTGGCTGCGTTGGAAGATGCTTCGGTGCAGCTTCTTCCGCTGTTGTTTTAAATACAACAGAGCTTCCTCTAACTCTTGTTGATAGCGTTCTAATATGGCCGTATAACTTCCATCTCCTAAGATGGCCTTCGCCTGTTTGGCATATCCGCTTTTGACCACGAAGAAGAAGTAGAGCCGGTCAAATACCGCATCTTCGTCCTCCCGGTTCACCGGAATGCGTTGCAGGGCTTCATATTGTGTTTTCACGGCAATCGCAATGTCTTTTTCCATGTGCATATCCTCTATACATACACCAGAAACTGGGTAAGCAGTTTTCCCATGCCATCGGTGACAATCAGCATCCATAAGCCCGGGCTCATCTGGTTCCGGTCCATATGGGAGATTCGTCCATGCCCCTTTTTCGCCGGGTGAAATACGTAGTGTTGTCCTACATTCTGCCAGGTGTGTACCACCGGATCTTCCTCCGTCCCCACCGTGTACATGGAGATTTGATCTCCTTCAATATCTACACTGCTTTCCAACGACAGGTCGGAATAATCCTTGGCGCGAAACGGGTACTCCATCACATGCTCCCCATCAAACACATAGGTGATGGAGGTTATGACATTCTTGGCCTCATCCAAAAAGACCATATTGAAATACTCCTTGGCCTCTAACATCTGGTAGAGGAACTCATAGGTATACTGATTCTCCTCAATCACATATTCCATGGCGTATTTGCGCTCCGGGAAAAAGAGTTTTACCAGGGTGGGACTTTTCTGCTTTTTGCCTAAGGTGGTAGCAATGTGAAGTGTTACTACACTCCCCATAACCTCCTGAATCATCACCCGGTTCTGTACGGAATAAACATCCCGGTTCTTGGAATTTCTTGTAAAAACTTCTTTGACGCTTTCCTGATGCTTAAAATCCCTGGCATCAATTCTGTGCACAACCTTCAAGGGCCACATCCCTTCTCGACTTGGACAACTGGAAGATTATCAGGCCTCCGATTGCACTCATCGCTAGTAAAATCAACAGATGTAATCCATCTACGCTTGCCTGATTGTATAAGGCGATCTGCCACAATTCATGGATGTAGCGCAATGGTGAGATATGTGAAATTGCAACCAATAGGGCCGGGCTTTTATCCAGCGGATACACAATGCCCGATACACCGATTAATACGAAGTATACGGCCTGGGATAATCCAAGGGCTGCATTCTGGGTCTTGGTCAACATTCCAATGATGGTTGCGATGATAAAAAATACCACCAACGTCATAACGAAGGCTAACACGAAGATGGGAGCATTGATGGTAAACTCCACTTTCATTGCCAGCTTTCCAACCAAAAGTACGATGGCCATCTGAATCAAAATGATGAAAAATCGACTTCCATAGAAACCAAACAACAGCTTTCCCACACTTCCTTTTTCCCGAATGAATCGAAGGATTCCGGTTTCATTGAACTGGGCCAAACGATAGGGAATGGAGAAGATGATACTCTGCATCAGGAAGAATGCCAGAAATCCCGGAAAGAGGAAGGTGGATAAACTACCTTTTCCAACAAAGATTCCAATCACAACGATGAGAATCACCGGGAACATCCAGTCCCAAAACATCAGCTGCGGCATACGTACATCTGCCTTTAAAAAATTCAGGATAATCTTCTTCATGTCTTATACCTCGCTCCCTAAATAACTAAGCATCGCATCCTCGTTGTACTGCATGAAATCCGATGGCAGGTTTCGAAGTTCGATGCGCTTTAACATATTGTTGGTCATGAAGCAGACCTCATCAGCGATGTTGATTGCCTCGGTTAGGTGGTGGGTGATTGCGATTACAATCTTGCCCTCCTTGGCCCGCTTCTTTAGGATGTCGTAATAGAACTTCCGTCCGATGGCATCCAATGCGGAATCCGCTTCATCGTAGAGATACACATCTTCCTCTGTCAGACCGGTGATGGCGATATAGAGGCGTTGCTTCTCTCCTCCGGAAAGCAGGCGGCATACCCGGTTTTTGATATCCGTCAGTTCATATTCCTCAAGTACATCTTTGGCCTTCTTCTTGGAATTGAGACAGTAGATGAAGGTTTCGATGTTCTCCTGTACCGTCATGTCTTCGAAGTAGACCGGTGTCTGCTTGTGCAGCATGGCATTGGCATTGCCTTTGATATCTCCGGTGTAATCCTTGTACTCACCACCGATGAGTTTGAAGAGGGTACTTTTGCCTTCTCCGTTCTTGGCGATGACCACGTAGATGTTTCCTTCCTCAAAAATGTAATTTGCTTCTTTTAAAATCTCCTTATCCTTGAAGGAAAAGGTGAGATTTTCGATTTCTAATCTCTTACCCATATTTACCTCCGGCTACAGTTCTCTTTGAGTTGCCTTTATTCTATCGTGCTTTTGTGCTGCAAAAATGAAAGTGCTGTAACTAACGGGATACGGGAGTAACAAAACAAAAAAACCGGGGTGAATGAACCATTCACTCCGGTTTTTTGATTTCAATGGAATTCTTATGTCCGCACCAAAAACTCTGCATAGGCATTGCTAAAGGGTTTATAGCGCTGGCGACTAATGGGTAAGACTTCCTCATTTTGTAAGGTTAAATCCGTATGATCAAAGGACTCCACGTACTTTAAATTGATCAGATACGACTTATGGCAACGGAAGAATAACTTCGGCGACAGCCGCTCCTCCACTGCGGAGAGGGTTTCCGTACACTCCACCGTCTCCTGCCCGTTGATAAAATAGATGATGCAGTTTTTGCCGCTGGCTTCGATGTAGGAGATTTGATTCTCCTTGATGAAACGACTGGATCGGGCGGACTTTACGGTAATGGCGTGATCCCACTGAAGGCGGGATACGAAATCATCCATGGCCGCATACAGCTTCTCCTCATCCAAGGGCTTTATCAGAAAGCGGAAGGCCGCCACTTCAAAAGTTTCAAATACAATGTTGGTATAACTGGATAGGAAGATGATGGCCACATCCATGTTGCGCTTTCGGATTTCCTTGGCAATCACCATGCCGTTGGCGCCCTTCTCCTCAAACTGATAATCCAGGAAAATCAGCTGGAACTGATCCACGTCCTTCAGCAAATCTTCCCCCTTTTCATATTTCTTGATGGAGCAATCCAAATCTCTCTGGATGGAGTACTTCACCAAAAGTTCTTCGTTACTTTTTCGAATAAACTCCGAATCATCACATATTGCGATATTGATCATAGTTCCCCCTCTCCCTCTACTGAATCAGAAATGACACCATGGTACGAAATCTCCCGCCATCGCAGGAAATCTGTAGATTGCCGTCATACTTCTCCACACAGCGACGAATGTTGGCTAAACCAAATCCGTGTAAATCCTTCTCGGCCTTGGTGGTGGCCACCTGATTGTTCATAATCTTAATTTCCCGGCATGGATTGGAAACCTCCATCGCCCACATGCTTTTCCGAATCATGGATTGAATGCGAATACACTTCTCGCCCTCTAACTGCTCACAAGCTTCAATGGCATTGTCCAAAATATTGGAGAAAATAATCACCATATCCACATCCCGCACCAATTTCTCCGGAATTTTCCCCTCGAAGTCAATGCGTGTCTGCACTTTGGATGCCTTGGTATCCTTGGAGCTTAGGATGGCGTCGGCAATGAAATTACCGGTGTGATACTTGGGTCGCAATTGATCTAAGTTCCCCTCCAACTCCTCGATATAAGCCAGAGCCTGCTCCTGCTTTCCTTCCTGAATCAGGCCATGGAGGCCCAGCAACAGATTCATGGTATCATGTCGAAACTTCTTGGTCTGATGCTCCTGCTCCATCAACTGCTGGTAATACTCGGTGGATTGCTTCACCTGGTCCTCCAACAGGCCATTGATGGTCTCTAGGGTCCGCTTGTGCTCAAATATAATCACGGTACGTACAATCATCACCACGATGCTTGTAATCATAACGCCAAACAACAACTTCAGGGTGGGATCGGTTTGAATTTTATTTCCAAAAATTCCGGCCTCCCAGGTTCCTGCCGTATAGAGAATCAGCGCAAATAACAGCAAATCAAAGGTGGATAGTTTCGATACCCAGAAAATCATCAGCTGCTTGCGGCGGAGCACCAACAGGATGGATAACAGGCCAAAGACGATCAACTCTCCCGCCACCTCACACAGATAGGCGCCGATTTGGCCACTGGGCCAAGGCAAAAAGGAAGTAATCAGACTGACATTTAGACCCACAAAGGATACGAGTACCACGAAGAACACCACGAAGGCTACCTGCTGCATGTGCACTTCAAAGAAAGAAGACAACAACATGGCAGATTTCACCAGCATCAGCGGACTAAAGATGAGGGCCACCAATAACAGATTGTGGTAAATCAAACACACATCCACGCCCACGATACACAGGAACAGACATCCCTTCCAGATGACTTCCTGCTTCTTTACGTTCTTGGTTGGTAAGTATAGAAAATGCCGCATCAAAAGTGTTACATTGGCCACTTCCAATGCGCTCCAAATTAAGAACACAATAAATAATGGTACGACTCTTACCATCGATGTAAATTCCCCCCGGAAACTCAAGTTGTCAGCGTCTTATTAAATATACCATAACAGGCCTATTTTGTGTATTATTTCAACCTTTTTCAAGAAACCTGTTTGGAAACTGAAAAAAATTCAGCCAAGGGAAAATCCCTTGGCCGAATTCGCTGTCTCTTATTCTTCTGCTTCCATGAAATACATCCGGGAAGCAAAATCCGTCATCACACGAACCTCATTGTTGAATCCGCTGCTGGCAAAGCCTTGCTTTAGGTTTTTGCCCACCTGCATCAGGGCATCCCCATAAAGGGTGGCATCTTCCACCTCGCCATCGATTTTGATGACCTGGGCCATCGCACGATGCAGCAATCCGTCCTGCTTCACATGCACCGGCGCCACAGCGTTGACTAAGCTGCCGAAGGTCTTGATGTTGTGCTGAAACGGAGTGCTATAGAAGTGGTACTTCCGGTTGGCATCGAGGCCTTTTGCCCGGAAATTCATATAGGGTTCGTTGGGCATCACTTCCCGCTGCAACATCATGCCCACCGCATCCTTCCGATCTTCGGATACCACCATCCACTGATAGACGTTATCGCTTCGTAACCGATAGAAGGAACCATACTGCATGGTACGACGATGCTTCTTATACGTTGCAATCTGGACTGCAATCGCCTCTAGCTCCTCCTTCTTCATATCACAGAAGTTACACTCATATCCAAGCACCCCATAGGAGGCCACATGGAATCTGCTGGAAAGCGGCGTATTTCTTAGGGTCTGATGATTCGGACATGCGGATACATGCGCCGTCACCGCACTCATCGGATAGCCGTAGCTATATCCGTTCTGGATGGAGAGTCGACTGATGGCGTCACTGTTATCACTGCCCCAAATCTGTGGGAAGTAGCAAAGCATGCCCAAATCAAATCGATTTCCACCGGAGGCGCAGCCCTCAAAGAGAATCTGCGGGAACTCCTGGGTCAGCGTTTTCATCATGCGATACATACCAACGATATAACGATGGTTTACTTCCTGCTGCTTCTCGGCCGGAAGATACGGAGAATAATAATCGGACCAAATCCGGTTCATATCCCACTTCACATAAGCGATGTTGGCCGAGGAGAACACCTGTCGCATCTGTTCCATCATGCAATCCACCACTTCCGGATTACAGAAATCCAGGATGCGCTGGTTTCGTCCCTCGGAGTGAGGCTTGCCCGGAATCTGTAGTGCCCAATCCGGATGTGCCCGATAGAGGTCACTGTCCACATTGATCATCTCCGGCTCTACCCAGATACCAAAGGAAAGACCCAAAGCATTAATTTTATCCGCCAGGCCCTTCAGTCCGTTGGGAAGCTTCTTGGTATTGACCCGCCAATCTCCCAGGGCTCGCTTATCATCACTGCGATTTCCAAACCAGCCGTCGTCCATAACAAACAGCTCCACGCCTGCTTCCTTGCCCTTCTTCGCCAAGGCAACCAACTTTCCTTCATCAATTTCAAAGTAGTTGGCTTCCCAGCTGTTTAACAGTACCGGACGCTCCTTGTCTCTCCACATGCCACGGACGATGTGCTTTCGCACGAACCGATGGAGATTCTGGCTCATGCCATTGTGACCTGCTGCCGAGTAGGTCATCACCGCTTCCGGTGCCTCCAGAGACTCTCCCTCTGCCAATCCGTATGCGAAGTTTCGTGGATTGATCCCGCTGACAAACCGGGTCTTATCAAAGGAACTGACCTCAAAGGCCTCGTAGTGGTTGCCGCTGTAGATCAAGTTAAATCCAAAGCACTCTCCACTCCACTCATCACACCCCGGACGGGATGCCATCACAAAAGGATTGGAGCGGTTGGAGGACCAACCGGCGTAGGTGGCATTCACATAGGTTCCACCGGTTAATACCACGTCCTTCTTCTGCATCTCTTTGATCCAATTTCCATGGAAGGAGGAGATGGTGAAATCCGCTTCATTGAAATCCACACAGGTACTCAGCAATCGACGGATGGACACCGGATGGGCACTGTCATTGATAAACTTGGTGCTTCTGGTAATCACATCCTCTGCTTCATATACATAGTAATGCAGTTCTAGGTGAAAGCCCTGGTTTTGGTCCTTCATGGTCACGCACAGATGCTCCACCCGATTTTCTTCATCATAGGAACCCGGCAGCGTTTCAAACGGCGCCTTGCCCTGGGTAATCTCACTGGACTCGTACACAAAATCCGTGGTACTGCTGCCATCGTAGCAAACCACTTCCACCAGCGGTTCCCGGATATCGCCTTTGCCATATCCGCTCATCTCCAAGCACAAATCCTCTAGGGTCATATCCAGATCATCCTGGGTATAAGCAATGGAGTTGCCCTGCTGCACGCAGTGCTGTTCCTTCAATGCCTCCACATCCGATACCTGAATGCGTGATCCGTAATAGATATGTTCCAACTGTCCGGTACTTCTTACCGCAAACAGATAGGTGGTATTGGCTGTCTGCAATTCAAAGGCGCAGGTTGCGCCCTCAATTTTTCGAATCATAGATCCTCCTCCCGGTTATGCTTCCTTTTTTGCTGCAAGCGCCTCAGAAATCTCATCAATCTTCTCATCGGTCAGAATGTACTTCTTACGGAAAAGAAGGAAGGCAATCAACAAGCAGGCAATTGGAATCAAGGTCATCACCATACGTAGTCCCACCTTGGATGCCATATCCACACCGGCAGATAAATCCATGGTCTCCTCTGCTGCAGTTGCTTCTCCGGAATTTAACCGGAATACCTGCAATGCGATGGAGGTCACTAAGATGGCAATACCACTGGCCAACTTCACGACGAAGGTCTGCATGGAGAAGATAACAGACTCCTCACGATGTCCGTTCTTCCATTCTCCGTAATCCACTGTATTTGCCAAAAAGACCGTAACCACCACGTTGTTGACACCGGAAACTGCCATAACGATGATACCCGGTACCAAGAATGGTGGCAGGGCGTTAATGCCCATGGTTGCCAGTCCTAATAGAATCAGATATCCCAGGATGGATGCACAGATACCATAGGTAAAAATCTTCAGGTTGTTTAGTTTTAATACCCGACGCAGGAATGGATACAGCAACATCATCGCCAGAATCTGCACACCGCCGCCTACGGTATTAAACAGGGTGTAGTTTGCCTTCCAGGCGGTTCCGCCCAAATCATATTTGAAGAAATAAATCAGCAGGTTACTGGTGACATACAATGCCGTATTGATCAGTACGATGGTGACCACGATGGTCATGGCCTGATCGTTGGCCACCAGAGCCTTAAACATATCGCCCACGGAAGCCGTCTTCATCTCAACGGAAGACTTCTCCTTGACGTTGATACAGGTGATTACAATACATACCACAAAGACGATGGCAACAATCCATGCTGCATACTGAAAACCAACACGCTCAATCTCGTAAGCGTTGGCACCCTGTGGTGCAAAACGATGACCCAGGGCACCTACCACCATTACGGTGAAGATGGATACCAAGGCAGCACCTACGCCGGCGCAAGAACGAGCCAGCGTGGTTAAGCCCTCTCGCTCCTTACCACCTTCCGTAAATGCCGGAATCATGGACCAGTATGGAATATCCATCATGGTATAGGTCACACCCCAGAGGATGTAGGTAACGGCTGCATAAGCGGCCAGTCCGCTTCCATCCATGGTCGGAGGTGCAGAGAACATCACCACCAAAACAATGGCATTGGTGAGGGTGCCAATCAGCAACCAGGGACGGAATTTGCCCCACTTGGTCTTGGTTTTGGCAACGATGACACCCATAATCGGATCGTTGAATGCATCAAAGATCCGTGCCACCATGGAGATAATACCGATGATGATGGCACTTACGCCCATAATATCCTGGAAATAGTAGAATACGTAGCTGGCAGAGAGCATGTACATCATGTCCTTACCAACCGCCCCTAATCCATAAGAGGCCTTCTCAATTCCTGTTAAACTTCTTTTTTGTTCCATGTTTGATCCCCTTTCATTCCCATCGCAAGTTCCACCACCTTGTAGGCTCCGTCATAGAGTCCCATTGCTTTATTGGCTACGATGGCATCACACATCTCCCCTAACAACTGCTCGTCCTGTAAGAACAAATCAATCATCTGCAAGGTGTGTGGAATATCTCTACACTCTAGGGTACCGTCTCCCACTTCTGCGGAATGGATGGCGCCCCACATCTCATGCTTGCCGACCCGCTTGATAAAAAGCTTCGGTACCGGATAGAAGGCCAACTCACTTGGCTTGGTCACCAGTACATCGGCGCTTCGCATCAGAAGGTTGGTGCAATAAACCGCTTCAAAAATACTTTCATGGTAGAACCCATGGATTCCGGTCACTTCCCCATCCAAAGCATCCGCTGCAAACTTGGTGCACTCGGCAAAATCATTGAAATGCTCCGTTGCCAGATGGACGATCTCCGGAATCTCCTTCTTCAAATCATCCCAGACATTCTTATAATCGCCCACATTGACATAGAGCGCTGCCCGGTTCATCTTAATCACCGGCAACAGATATTTGATAATGGCCGCAAAGATTTCCTTCTGGGCACCGGCTCCACCGATGGTTAAAAGGAAACGCATCGGGCCGCCGGATGTCTTTCGATCCATACGGCGCTTACAATCTGCTTCGATATTGGATACCAACTCGTGGTCAATGTAATGACCGGTATATACCAAATCCTGATTCGGCATTGCCTTGCAGATGTTCTTGCCATCCATACCGTTTAGAATCCGATAGCCCATGTAGGCATTCTTACACTGAATGGTATGCACACTGCCTTCGGAAAAATGCAGTGCCATGGGCCAGTTATCCGGAATGGCATTGACTACATGCTCCATCCCGGCATGAATGGCAGCCTGTGCCGGCCATACGTGGGTACCAATCACCGGAATATCCTTGGGAATATTGCGATAAATCGGTGCCATCAACTCTGCGTTCTTCTGATCCGATGCATTATAGGACAAGGCACGGAATCCCTCGTAGTTCATCGGTTCCCACACCAGTTTGTTAAAAATCGGATTCTTGGAAAGACGGGAACCCAAGGAATATAAATCATTCTGTGCACTGATGACCTTGGTACAAGTGGTCTTCGGGAAGGAATTTAAATCCAACCAATACGGGGTATATCCCATGGACTTGGCAGCCGAAGCCATGGCCATGGAAATACGGTAATGACCGAATCCCATACGGATATTGCCTACGATGATGCCCTTCTGGTGGTCAAAGTTCTCCACCCCAAGCACCTGCTCGTCTGCCGGGTTGTAGTGAATATTATCTGTTGGATTTCCAACAAGAATATTGCTTACGCCCAAGCTGTCTCCGATGTATGGATTCTTCTGAATGGAGATGGGATAGTCCACCTGACTGTCATCTCCGAACTTTTTTTGATATTTTAATTTGGATTTTTCTGCTTTACGATAATCCTTGTCCCGGATGGGATTTCCAAAGATTACCTTCGACTTATCTTCCATTATGAATTCTCCTTTTTCTCCACAGAGAAGGAAATCTCCACCGGCTCCATACCCTCTGCAGATAACTTTATTTTGCCCTCTCCTAAGGCTCCAAGGGTCTTTACATAGAGGCCGGCCATACCACCACGGAACGGAATGGTACGAGGTCCGATAACGCCAACCATGCCGGAGGCTTCCACACGGATTGCTTCCTGGAAATATGGCAAAACGTTGCCGTATTCATCGCATGCCTTCATACGAATGGAGGCCACATCGTAGGTCTGGTCCTCCACCAGGGTGGTATGGGATACCTTTACCTCCATATGCGGGGTGGTCATAGGGTTTTTCACCACGGTTTTTACCACCTTGCCATCCTTGATGGCTTCAAATCGATAGACCTTGGAGACACCGCCCCAATCTCCCACATACTGCTGGAAAAGACGGGTTGCATCCTTCATGTTCATCCGGTAGAAGACCATCAACTGCAATGCCGCCCAGAAAATCTTCGGGGTTGCCTTGTAACCATGGATAGAAACCGTATTCAAACAAGTCTTAATCAAACGGGTCTGTCGATTGGAGAATCCCTCCATCAACTGCATATCTTCTCCGACGAAATCATCGATGAGAATCGGTCCATGGGCCAGATTGGAAAAGCTTGACATCTCCGGTGTATATTCCTTCACCAAGGCATCGTTTTTGTACATCCGCACGGAATCTGCGTTGGTAATGATATAGGTTTCTCCTCGCACGGAAGCCGGATGCTCTCCAATATCCATGGAAGAGGTAATCTCTAGTACAGGCTCCTCGTCGGCCTGTGCCGCATAGATGGCCGCTGCCATCTTGGGATTTCGGAACATATCCATCACACCGTGATAACAAATGCGATCCCCACTACCGAAATCCTTGTGGGTATTGTAATCAAACATGCACCAACCAAAGGCTCCCGCAATCTCTGCTTCACCGGCGACGGCATCCAATACCCGTGCATGTCGCAGGGTCTGCTCCATCCGATGTTCTTCCCAATCGAAAGACTTGGTGGGATACATATGGCCGTTGTACTCGGAAATAAAGTAAGGCCGTTCCACATCCGGTGTTACCTTCTTCTTCGGTTCACATCCGGCATTGGGTCCGTTGTGGGAGAAATCATTGTAGGTATAGACATCCTCTAAGAAGCTCATCTTCTTGTTGCAACGCACACCACCGGTTGGACGGGTGGTGTCCATCTCATGGGCCACCTTGTTGGTGCGTACATAGAAATCATCATCGTCACCGGACTCATTGATCCGAACGCCCCATAACATAATGGAGGTATGATTGCGGTATTCCACCACCATCTCCCGGGTATTCTCCACTGCAATGTCCTTCCACTCCTGATCTCCGATATGCTGCCAACCCGGAATCTCCGTAAATACCAGAAGTCCTAAGCGATCACATTCGTCCAGAAAATAATGGGACTGCGGATAGTGGGACGTTCGTACAGCATTTAAGCCCAGTTCCTTCTTACAGATTCTGGCATCTTCCCGCTGCATCTGCTCCGGCATGGCATAGCCCACATAGGGGTAACTCTGGTGCCGATTTAATCCACGCAGCTTCACCCGACGGCCATTCAGATAGAATCCCTCCTTCTTGAAGGAAAACTCCCGAAATCCAATGTCCGCTTCGTGACGATCACAAACCCGGCCATCCACCAGAAGTTCCGTTACCACATGATACAGCCGCGGCGATTCAATATCCCACAGATAGACATCCCCCGCCACGGTTTTGCTATAGCCGCCATTCTCCAGTGGCTGCTTGGAAATCTGCTTGTCATCCAAGGTCTGGCGAATCATCAGTCGATGCTCTTTCATCAACTTCTGCGCCGTCTCTGAAAGTCGCATCTCCGTCACCAACTGTCCCAACACCGTATAGTTGGCAATATCTACCGCCTTCATACCACGGGTCCGTGGTGGTGTCATCAGGCTTGGCTGATAGAATACATCCCACATGTACACCGGACTTTTGACTTCCAAATACACATCCCGATAGATGCCACCATAGGTCATATAATCAATGACAAAGCCAAAAGGCGGCTGGTTGATGTCTTCCCTGGAATTTACCTTTACCGTCACCAAATTCTCGCCGCCGTAGCGTACCACTTCAGAAATATCAATGGAAAAACGGGTATAACCGTTGCAGTGATGCTTCACGTGCTCTCCGTTCACATACACATCTGCCTGGTGTCCCACGCCTTCAAATACAAGAAAAATCGTCTGACCCTTCCACTGAGCCGGAATCACCATCTGCCGTTGATAGCAGGAAATCATCTGGTAGGTACTCTCATCAAAGTAATGAAACGGAGTTTCTGCCACCGTATGGGGGATGGTAACATCCATCCCATCCTGCATCATCTGATGGATATACGCCTCTTGAAATTCAGAGGAAAACTTCCAATCCCGATCAATATATACTCTGCTCATCGTTTTCTCCTCGAAGTTTTAGTTGTGAATGACGATACCTTCCATCATCAAATCTACCAATGCATTTAATGCATTCATATAGGGCATCTTGCTCTTCTTAATCTCTGTACCATGTATAAAACGTTCGATGCTGGCTTCATATACCACCTGGAAGATGGTCTCATCCACCGGACGGAACACCCCTTCTTCAATGCCCTGACGCAATAAGCCAAGGGTGGTATCCCAACCACTCTCCAAACGTTCCTGAATCCGGGCATAGCACTCTGGATACTTATCCTTCATCAAATACACCTGGGTAAAATCAAAATCACGGAACCGCTCCGGCATTACACCTAAGATTCCCTGTAACTTCTCTCTGGTGGAGAGATTTGGATCTGCCAGCACCTCTGCCTCACCCTCTTTGATGGCATCAAAGGTATAATCTACCATCTGATACAGTAAACTTTTCTTGTCGCGAAATACGGTGTAGATGGTCTTCTTACTCATGCCCAGCTCTGCTGCCAAATCATCCATGGTAAATTTCGGACCCTTCTTCCGATATACGCTCATGCCGCCTTCCAAAATTTTTGCTTTCATCCGATATTCCTCCTTCTTATATCCGATGATGGTTGCAACCAAAGGCCCCTGCGCCGGTTGCATCATCCCTATCACTTACGGGATTTTCCGCCTCCCGCAACCAACCACAGGAAACGGCAAAATATAGCACCCGTTTCCTATAATATACCATGTAGGAAACTTTTCTAATAGTCGTAAGTTTCCACAAGACCACAGGTGGTAATTTGTTAAAAATGCCATGCTTCTTCCTATTGATTTTTTCTGCAAAAAGGTATCAAAAAAGGACCCCTACCAAATGGTAGGAGTCCTTGTGATTCCCAAATTGTACCTCAGGAATTACTCTGCACGAGCCATAGCCTCGTCAAAGTCTCTGGTTCCTTCGAATACGTTGTTGGAGTATGGGTTACGTCCTGCTGCAACAGATCTCTTGATGATTACCATGATGCAAACAACGTTTGCGATGATGGCAGCGATTGCAACCACACCCTGCATGGTAGGATCTGCGGTAATTCCCATTGCTGCGATTGCATCTCCGGCTGCTGCAGTCTTACCCTGACCTGCGTTGTAGAGTGCAATTGCCTGATCATATAAATCCATGGTAGATACGTTGTTAGCTGTAGCACCACCGTATACACGTGGAAGTGCAGCTGCGAACTTGCTGCCCAACTGGAACATTGGGAAAATCTGAGCGAACATGCACCAGATTGCCAAGGTGTTTGCACGGTTCTGAATCCATGCACCCTTGTTCCAGAATGCGTTTGCAAAGGTAGGAGCAAGAAGTAAAGCAACACCACAGTACCAAGAATGTGTAGGAAGGTTCAAGTATGTATACTCGAAATTCCATACATCATAAGCGATGATGAACCA
>JAILOI010000140.1 GCA_024690885.1 Lachnospiraceae bacterium | reverse complement strand
GATTCCCATAATCAAATACAACAAGGTGTTTACCACTCCCACGCGGGCGGAGAGGGACATGCACAATACTGCAAGTACCATAAACGGTATGGACAGGTACAGCTGGAACCGGATCTTGCCCCGATAGATGGTTTTCTTCTTTATTGGCAAGCTCTGTAGAATCCAGAAATTCTTGCCTTCCAAGGAAGGAGAACATGCCGTACTTGGCATCATTCCAATGAAGAAGTAGACAATCAACGGAATCAATGGGTACACGATTTCATGCGGTACCGGTGCATCCTTCAGGACCACGTCGATGGCCCGATCAATGCCAACAATTCCAATTGCAATACTTCCAACGACCGCCATCACTTGTCCCATCGCCACATTCACAAAATAATTGGTGGAGCTGACCAGTCGACGGTACTCCTTGAATACAATGGCATTTATTACACTGCGATGCTTCTGCTTACTCATGCGGAAGTTCCGCTTCGTAGCATGACTCTTGAGTGCCGAATTAATCTGTCGATAATACTTGCCCACAAATGTTAGAATTCCAACAAACAACAGCGCGCTTACTCCAAGGAAGAGTACCCCCTCTACAAGGGCCATCAGCGGCGCTTCCTCTAACTTCGTAACTGCATCGGAAAACCAGCCCGCCGGGAAATAATAGGTCCGGACTGCTGTGGAAATCTCAAATCCGGTACCGGTGATTTCCTCACGACTTCTGCCCTTCAACAGTGCTTCTATGATGTACTGAAAGGAGAAACAGAAGAAGACGAAAATCAATGTTAAGATAATCTGTATGGTTTGCTTTTTTTCCCGTCCTGCACTAATCTTGGCAATCAAAAATCCGAAGAAAGATGCAATGAGCATCGGAATAATGGGCAGCATCAGGCTCAACAGCAACCACCAGGGATACATCAGCGGGGATGCAGCGCTGATCACACCGTAACCAATCATCATGGATACGGAGATTACCAGATACCATGGTAGCGACTTCAAATACATATATAGGAACTTGCAGGTCGCCACATCTTTTGACGAAAACGGCAGCGCCATCAACATATCATACTCCCGGAAGTTCAACAGATACCCGTTGGACTTCAGCAAAGTGAAGAAGAAAGCAACTCCGGCAATTGTGGTCGCACAGGTCAGCGGAATCACTTCCTGTAGGCCAAAGGCATAGAGGCCCACGCATCCAAATACACAATATGCACCCAGGAGCAACATCAGAAACACATAGGCGATGATGGTTCCCAGCATTTTGCTTCTCTTTTTCGGTTCACTACTGTACTTGCGAATGTTTGCCAAGCTGGAAGATTTCAGCAGTGTCCGCAGCAATATGGCGTTCTTACTTCTCATCTTCAACCTCCAGGAATACTTCCTCCAGAGACTGTCCCTGGGTTAATTCATCCATGGTGCCCTGGGCAATGATTTTGCCCTGCTTGATGATGGCAATCTTGTTGCACAGCTTCTCTGCCACATCCAATACGTGGGTGGAGAAGAAGACAGCAGCGCCCTGTTCGCACATCTCATGCATAATCTGCTTCAAGGTAAAGGATGCCTTGGGGTCTAATCCCACAAAGGGCTCGTCCAGCACCATCAACTTCGGCTCATGAATCAATGCGGATATGATGGCAACCTTCTGCTTCATTCCATGGGAATAGGAGCTAATCAAGTCACCCAATGCATCTGTAATCTCAAACATATCTGCATACTTCTGAATACGCTGCGCCCGCTGATCGGCATCAATTTCAAATACGTCCGCAATAAAATTCAGATACTGGATGCCGGTTAAGTTCTCGTACAAATCCGGGTTATCCGGGATATACGCCGTCATCTTCTTACATGGCATCGGTTCCGACTTCACCGAATGTCCATCGATATAGATTTCTCCGTCTGTAAAATCCAGCACCCCTACCACTGCTCGAATGGTCGTCGACTTACCGGCTCCGTTGTGTCCGATAAATCCATAGATATCTCCAGGCTGTACCTGCAGATGGATATCGTCGACGGCTTTCTTATTTCCTCCGTACGTTTTCGTATACCCTTGAATGTCCAACATTGCTGTTTGCTCCATCTTATTTCTCCCTTTCTTATTTTAGATCGAATTTCGGCGGCACATCGATCTCCTCCCCAACGTACTTTCCGTCCTTCTTCCGCTGCCGGACACATTCCGACAGCAGATATTCGATTTGTCCATTCACGGAACGGAAATCGTCCTCCGCCCATGCGGCAATTTCGTTATAGAGTTTCTCCGACAGGCGAAGTGGGACTTGCTTTTTTGCCGCCATTAATACAAGCTTCCTGAATTTACGATTGGCTGTGCATCGTGGTTGCCGCACAATACCACGAGCAAGTTGGATACCATAGCAGCCTTACGTTCTTCGTCTAAATCCACCAATTCCTTTTCATTTAATCGATCAAGTGCCATCTCGACCATGCCAACCGCACCATCGACAATCATCTTACGTGCATCAATAATTGCAGATGCCTGCTGACGCTGTAACATCACGGATGCAATTTCCGGTGCATATGCCAGGTAGGTAATCCGTGCTTCGATGATTTCCAGGCCAGCCTCGTTGACCTTGCTCTGGATTTCTTCCTTGATTCGCTCCGCTACCACTTCTGCGGATCCACGCAAGCTTCCTTCATCTGCCTGGCCGTCGCCGGTGGTGTCTACGTTCTGTGCCACATCATATGGATAGATGCGCACGATGTTACGAAGTGCAGAATCGCACTGTAAGGAGAGATACTCCTTGTAATTGTCTACGTTGAATACTGCCTTGGCGGTATCGGTCACCTTCCAGATGACTGCGATTCCGATTTCCACCGGGTTACCCAGGCAATCATTGATTTTCTGACGACCATTGTTTAAGGTCATGGCCTTCAGGGAAATCTTCTTGCTAGGAGCTGCAGCAGCTGCAACCACACCCTCGGAAGAAATTGCTACGGTTCCCGCTGCCGGTGTGCTCGCATCTCCGCTCTGTGCCAGCTTCGTTGTGGACGCCGGGTTAATGGACGTACAAAACGGATTTACAAAATAGAATCCCGGCTCACGGATGGTTCCCTTGTAATCACCGAAAAGGGTCAGTACCAATGCTTCCTGTGGTTTTAAAACCTTCAGTCCGCAGAATGGAATCCAGCCCGTGGATAACACAACTGCGCTAATTACAATCAGTGCTACATTCTCCTGGATACATCCAACAACCAAAGCAAAAATTGCTGCTACATAAAGTAATAATGTAAGTAATAATACGGCCATGCCGTTCTTTTTCGTGGTATAAATTTTCTCTGTCATAATACCGCCTCCTTTTGATATCATTATGATATCATCACGATATTTCCTTGTCAACACATTTTAAAATGTGGGGCGTAAGGTGTGCAGAGACCTTTTTTCCACAATAAAAGCAGCTAGAGAAACTCTCTAACTGCTTTCCTATCATCTTAAGCGTTCTTATTCTTCTTTCCAAAGACTCCGGCCAAAATAGTGCAAACCGCAACTGCCACCAGCCATATAATCCACGTCAAATCCCAGCGTTCTGTTAGGAAGCTGACGCCCAGATACACGGCAGTAACAAATATCCAATATCCGGTCATCCACGGGGTTGCATTGAATGCCTTATTCTCCCGGGTATAATCTCCCTCTTCCAACAACTGTTGAAATCCGCTCCATACAATCGAGGCATGAATAATCAGATGTACACCCAGAGCAAGCAGTACCAGCATGCATCCTACGCAAGCAACCATCGCCACTTCCGCACTTCGCCCCTTGTCGCCAAAAATTACCAGGATCACACCCATCGGGATTAGGCTGCCAATGCAAATCGCGATACCGCTCACCAATTCTGTCATAAAACGGCTGCGATATTTCTCTCTGCGCTCTCGCACCATACCATCCACACCGTAAGCAGTATCCAGAAAACTTTTCTCCAGATAATCCCAGCGGCTATGTTTCATTCCATGTATAACAAACAGTGCGACTGCTCCCATAATGAGAAGGAACAAGACCACCAATCCAATACCGGCCGCTTGCATCTCACTCAATGGAATCACGCCATACTCCGAAAAGCCGCCTAATATAATTAGAAGCACCGGGGACAAAATACAAAGTGAAACACCACATGCAATCGGTCTGGCAAATTCTGTATTCTCTTTTAGATATGTATTCGCATCTTCCATGGAAATCGCCTTGATTGGAAGTTCTCCCTCCCCATCGCGCTGCTCCACAGATGCAACCACTTCCTGAGAAGTCCCATCCTCCAGGCTCAGCTCATCCTTCAGAAGGACATCGGTACTCACGCCAAACAGATTGGACATTGCAATAATCTTATTCATATCCGGAATCGACTGGGCACCTTCCCACTTCGAAACACTCTGTCGACTCACATGCAATTGTTCTGCAAGATCTTCCTGGCTCCAACCATTCTTTTTTCTTAATTCAATAATCTTATCCGCTAGAATCATATGTTATACACCCTTTCTCTGGTTATCATTGTAATACAGCGGCCAACTGTTTTTCTA
>JAILOI010000129.1 GCA_024690885.1 Lachnospiraceae bacterium | reverse complement strand
ATCGTAGTATCACTTTCTTCCGCTACATCCTTATAGAATTGCTCGTAGATTTGAATGTCACAGGATTCCTCCATGGAATCCAGAAGCTTCGTCGTCGGTTTCTTTTTCAGCTCAAAATGACCATCCTCCAACTGATTATTCTCGATACTGGCATTGGCTGCATAGAGCATACTGTCATTGGCCACAAACATACCGGAAACAAATCCTATCGTAATTGTTAATAGCAAAAACAGTACGATATACTTTTTCCAATCGCTCCGAAGCTCTCTTGGCAGGCGCTTGCTTAGTGGATTTCTCATAGCAATCACCTCCTACCAATCCAAGTCTACGGCAGAAATCTTATTGTCGTTAATGATGTTCTTTCGAACCTGTCCGTCGCGAAGCTTGATGGTGTGGTCTGCCATATGCTGGATGGCTTCATTATGGGTTACCATGATGACAGTGTTTCCGTATTTTTGATTCACATCCTCGATGAGCTTTAGAATATCTTTGGATGTGTTGTAATCCAAAGCTCCCGTCGGCTCATCGCAGAGCAGGATATCCGGATTTTTTACAATGGCGCGACCGATAGACGTACGCTGCTGCTGTCCACCGGATAACTGATTCGGTAATTTGTAGCGGTGCTCAAATAACCCCAGTGTATGCAACAAATCATCAATATCCAGCGGATGATCCGACAGATACGCACCGACTTCAATATTCTCTTTTACATTCAAATTGGGAATTAGATTATAGAGCTGGAATACATATCCAAGATGTTTGCGACGATACTCCGTCAGCCGTTTCTCATCCATATCACGAAGCTTATCCCCGTTGATAGAAATATAACCATCATCGGCACGATCGATTCCACCGATGATATTCAGTAAGGTAGACTTGCCGGAACCGGATGGTCCAAGCAACACACAGAACTCTCCTTTGGTTACGGAAAAGTCCATTCCCCGTAGCACTTCCTGGCGATTCTCGCCCTCGCCATAGGCTTTATAGACACTTGCGACCTTCAAAAAATCTTCTGACATAACTGTGCCCTCCCTATCCTTGTTAGTTTCGTCTAACAGTATAGTTAGGTGCAACTAGCATGTCAATTGTTTTTTGGATAGATGTCAAAAGGCAGGTACCTATTGTACCCGCCTTCCTATGATCTTATGCTACATGTTCTGCAGCATCCACAATCTTAAAATACTGACTGGAAGTCATCTTATATACGAAGCAATAAACCAGTGCGAAGACTGCGATGGAACCTGCGATTGCCAGGTAGAAGGTTACCGGCTCCACATATACAATCAGGGTCATAAACAAGCGAATGATATGGCTCGCAACTCCAATATGTACAGCAGCTACTACCAATGGCAGGAAGAATAAAATCATCACCTGTCGGTTGATGCTCCCACGCACTTCTTTCTCCGTAAGGCCCACCTTCTTCATAATCTGATAACGATGATGATCTTCGAATCCCTCTGACATCTGCTTGTAATAGATAATCAGCACCGTTGCCACCAAAAATACCACACCAAGGAACACGCCTACAAACAGCACTCCACCATAAAGGCTGATGAAGTATCCTCGTTCCTCCTTCTCAAACTCTACTTTCCAGGTATCCGTAAGGCCCGCAACCGCATCCCGAATCTGTTGCATCTGGCCATCTGTCAACTCGCCTTCCACCTCGAAACCGCTGGTACAGATTGGTTTGGTTGCATCCACTCCCTCTTGCGTAATAACTCCCTGCATCAAATCTCTTGCGATTGTTTCATCCGCCACTACAATAAAAATATTATCGAATAATACCATGGACATATCCCGCACGTAATTCATGGCACCCAGCTCCGCCTCACCGGCAACGTGGAAGATCTGATCTCCGATGGCAATCTCGGAAAAGTGTGCATTGGTGGAGGATACCACATAAGCTTCTCCTGCCGTTATGGAAATTGGTTCCTTGGCAAACCGATTATAGGTCTCCTGGGTTAAAAAATACATCTGTTTCCACTTGGTATAGTCGAATCGGCTTTCCTCATCTAGATACTGAAACGCTCCATACTGACCCTCTACCGCCTCCATAGCTGTCGGCCATACCTCGGCTTGCAGCTCGTCAGAAGTTTCCAATCCTTCGATTCCATGCACACAATCCCAAAACTGCTGCTCGGTATTGTCATCCTCTTCGGTATAGCGAACCACGACCTCGGATGGACAGCGCATCTTGATATTCTGATTTCCCAGAGCAACCAGAGAAACCACACAACTGATTAATAGAATGACTGCACAGGAAAGTACGCAAATGGAAGCAAGTCCGGACGCATTATGTTTCATACGATACATCAAATTTGCAACACCAACGAAGTTGTTGGTCTTGTAATACATGTTCTTGTTTCTCTTCACCCATTTTAAAATTGCAATGCTGACTGCGGTAAAAAGTCCATAGGTTCCGACGATTACCAATACAATTGCTATAAAAATATCACCCAATGCTTCAATAGAAGACTTACACTTTAAAGCAACCACATATCCTGCTACCAGTGCTACCACGCCAATCACAAGGGACACCCATTTCACCTTGGGTTCTTTTTCCCCGGTCTGATTGCTATGCAACAGTTCCACCGGCTTACTTAGATGAATGGATAACATGTTGTAAATCAAACAGATGATATAAATCCCTGCAAATAAAGCAATGGTAAAAACGAAAGCAACCGGGGTAAACATCAGTCCGGATACCGGAGCCTGTCCTACCAACTTGTACAAGGTTAAAAGCATTAACTTATTTAAGAAGGTTCCGATAAGAAGTCCACCGCCTACGGAGATACCATAGGTCATCAGGCTTTCATAGCAGAGCATGGTCAAAATGCTCTTCTTGGGCAAGCCCAAAATGCCGTATAATCCAATTTCCCGGCGCCGATCCTTCATGGTAAACATATTGGCATAGAGGATGATAATTGCTGCGATGATGGCAATTACTGCACTTCCAATCGTTAAAATCAATGCAATATTATCGGCTCCATAGAACAATTCGCCGTTCTCTCCGACGATGTATTTACTCCAGGCCAGGGATGCCACCATGTAGAAAATCATAGAGGTGAATACACCTACCAGGAAGAACGGAATTCTCGTCTGGCGATTCTTCTCCAGAGAGCTTTTGATCAAGCGAAAAATCAACTTATTGTTCACTTTCGTCTCCTCCTCTCATCAATACAGTTACGGCATCACAAATCTTGTCTAACATCTCTGAACGTTTCATGTCGCCCTTGTAAATCTGATGGAAGACCTCGCCATCCTTAATAAACATGACACGGTCTGCATAACTTGCAGCCACGTTACTATGGGTTACCATAAGGATGGTTTGACCACTTTGATTAATCTCTCGCAACTGACGAAGCAAATTCGTAGAAGACTTGGAATCCAACGCTCCCGTTGGTTCATCCGCCAATAGAATCTTCGGGTTCGTAATCAAGGAGCGAGCCACCGCTGCACGCTGTTTCTGTCCACCGGACACCTCATAGGGATACTTCTTAATCAGTTCTGCAATTCCCAGTTCTTTTACAATTGGCTGCATTTTCGCCTGCATCTTCTCATACTTTTCACCGGCCAATACCAGAGGCAGAAGGATGTTGTCTTCCAGGGAAAAGTTATCCAACAGATTAAAGTCCTGGAAGATAAATCCCAGATGCTCCCGACGGAACAAGGTACGTGCGCTATCGGATAACTTCGACATATCCTTGCCATCCACACTCACCGAACCCATGGTTGGAACATCCAACGCAGCCATAATATTCAACAGCGTCGTCTTGCCGCTTCCGGACTCTCCCATGATTGCCACGAATTCTCCCGGCTCAACGGTAAAGTGTACATCCTTTAAGGCCATAACTTCATTGCCACCAAAACGGGTCTTGTATATTTTCTGAACGTGATTTACTTCTAACAGTGCCATTTCATTTTCTCCTTTGTCTTGTGCTTTGTTATGTCCTTATCATACAAAAAGCGAGATTGCCCAACCATTGTTTTGGCTTACAATCTCGCCTTGTTATCTTACATTTTTGTAAGGTTCTCTTCCAGTTCCAAATCCCCGACACAGATAATATGTACCTGGGTGCCTTCCCCCTCTTGGGATGTGATGGTGAGTTTATGACCCAGTTTCTCACAGATTCCCTTACACAGATACAATCCAAGCCCACTGGCTTTCTGATCCAATCGACCGTTGTAGCCCGTATACCCCTTGTCCATAACGCGCGGTAAATCTTCCTTGCGAATGCCGATTCCCGTATCCGCAATCACGATCTCCACCCCATCTCTCGTCTCACTTGCCATAATCCGAACACCGCCCTCTCGGGTGTACTTAATGGCATTGGATACCACCTGCTCTAACACAAAGCAAAACCACTTCTCATCGGTCAGCACCACCTGCTGCAGATGTTCCAAATCAATGGATAGATGCCGATGGATAAACTGGGGTGCATATTTCTTCACCACCTGTTTGACCATCTCCTCCAGATTACACTTGGTAAGCACCAGATCACTTGCCATATTATCGAATCGTAAATACTGCAGCGCCATCTCCACATAGCGCTCAATGCGAAAGAGTTCCTGCCGATAAACACCGGTATCTTCTTCGGCACTCTGAAACAATGCTTGCAGTGCAGCAATCGGTGTCTTGATCTGATGGGACCATAGACCGAAGAAGTCCGCCTGCTCCTGTAACAGATGCTTGCTCTCCCACAAATCATTCAGGGACTGATTCTGCAGGGCCTCCGCCAGATACTGCTGATACTGTTGCTCCCACTTCTTGCATTTCTGATGTGAGATGGCAATTGCAGCACTCCAGAAAAAAAATGGAAACAGCACAATATATAACAGATATTCCGTAGGTGCGTTGTAAATCCAACAAACTCCAAGTGCCACCAGAATATTTATTATCCCAAATTTCACCAGATGCCCCTGCGTATTCCAAAAGCTATACTTCTTCAATGATGTACCCCATTCCTCTCTTCGTTACAATCATATCCTCATGTCCCAGATTTCCTAATTTCTTACGAATGCGAGTCATGTTTACGGTTAGGGTATTATCATCTACAAATTCTTCTGCACCCCACAGTTGTTCCATCAATCGCTCACGGGAAATCACCCGTCCCTTGTTTTCAAACAAGGTCTTCACAATCAGATATTCATTCTTGGTGAGTGCGATTCGCTCCTTGCCAGCTGACAAGGCACATTCCTCCAGGTGCAGTGTGACATTCCCACAACGCAACGTATGAGGCGCGATATCCGTTCCACCCACACGTCGCAGTATTGCCTGAATCTTGGCAATCAACACATTCATATCAAAGGGCTTGGAGATAAAGTCATCTCCACCCATATTCATAGCCATTACGATATTCATATTATCATCTGCCGAGGATAGAAATACGATTGGCACCCGGGAGAATTTACGAATCTCCGTGCACCAATAGAACCCGTTAAAATAGGGTAGTCCGATATCCATCAACACCAAATCCGGTACCGCTTCCCGCACTTCCTCATCCACTTTTGCAAAGTCCCTGACGCAGATTGCTTCCATATTCCATAATTGCAATTGCTTTCCTATGCTCTCTGCGATGGACGTATCATCTTCTACGATATAAATACGACTCATGTTCTCCCCTTATATGACACAGTTTAAAATCCTTCCTGTCTTCTTGCCTTGCGAAGTTCCTTGCGCTTCTGGGCTGCTTCCCATTCCGCTTGCTCACAAGGCCCATCCAATTCTAAACCATATGGTACTTTGGTCGGGCGACCTTCCTCATCTACACAGACCTCTGTAAAGTATGCACGATTGACTACATAACGGAGCCCCGTAGATGGATCTTCACGATACACATCCACCCGCACTTCCATGGAAGAATTCCCCACAGAGGTCACACGGGCACGCAGTACCAGGATATCCCCCAACTGCACACTCTTCTTAAACTGCAAATCATCCACTGCCGCGGTGGTTACCATCTTGCCTGCATGGCGAATCGCAACCACGCCGGCAATCTCATCCATCCAGGCCATCAGGGAACCACCAAACAGGTGTCCGGACGGGTTAATATCACAATATTGAATACATCTTAAAACTTCGCCTTCGGAATCGGCGACCTTCTTCATTGGTTGCATCATGTTATCCACAAATCCTCTCGCTTTACTTCAAATTATTCACAATCCCAATGGATATATACCCATTGATAATCGCATGCACATCGGTTCCCGGTGCCCCATCCTCATAATACTCCCCGGCCATATCCAGGCGAATGCGACCGTTGGGCAGATGCGTTTCTTCATAAGAATCATGATAGAAGGCATTGTGGGCAACAGACCGATTCTCTAGGATTCCTTGAAACTCCGCTAATTTACACTGAGGGAAATTTACATTCCACACCTGATCGTACTCCAGCTTCCGATCAATCAGTTCGCCCATAATCTGTTCCAAATATGCATCCGTCACTTCATGGCATCCATTCATCCCTTCGGAAAAGGCAATGGCATGAACACCTACAGAAGATGCCTCAAGCGCAGAGCCTACCGTGGCAGAGTACTGGATATCCGTTCCACTATTAAATCCGAAATTGATTCCGGTAAATACCACATCCGCATCCGGCACCACATTCAACAGGCCAAACCTCACGCAGTCTGCCGGCGTTCCGGTTGTTGCATAGGCCTTCACTCCTGCCACCGGGAAGTCATGGGGCCATAGTTCAATGGGCTCCCGCAACGTAATCCGGTGGGACATGGCACTGCATTGTTGCTCCGGCGCAACCACTACAACTTCGCCAAACTTCTGCGCCGTCTTTGCTAAGCGCACAATTCCATCCGTTGTAATTCCATCATCGTTGGTAATTAGTATTTTATGCATACGTTATCTCCTTACCCACGATTATAGGGGTATTTCCAAATAAATAAAAGCCACAAACCGGATGATTCCGATTTGCGGCTTTGCATTACAATTCTATTCTGCAATTTCAGCTTCTCTTTTATTGCCCATCAACATAAATATACCAACGGTATTCGAGATGATGGTAAAGATATCACAGGTCAAGGATGCGTAGTTCCTAAAGTGGAAATCATAGAATGCCCACAACAACTCGCCACCGATAATGGCCGCTTTTAACACCCGTTCATCCTTGGTATCCATGCACCAGGTAAATAATACGGTAGCCACAAAGGGGAACCAGCCTAGGATTCCAACCGTATTGAACACCACAGTCAGTACCGCCTGTACTGCAATAAAGAAGATTTTGAAGGGCAACGTAAACTCACGCTTAAATCCGACTACGTTGCGCAAGATTCCAACTGCATTGGAGATTGCTCCGGAAATTCCGCCCAATAGGAAGTTTCCAATTCCCATCAGGGAAAACTGTGCAATCTGAACGCCTAAAATCTGATTCTTCTTCTTCAAAAATCCGGTGGCAATCATCAGAATTGCACCGACCAATGCAAATGCATTACCAATGAGTAAAATTGACATAAATTCTCCTCTCTCTTCCGATGTCACTCATCTCATCTTCGCACTCTGTGCTCGATTCGCTAAGTGTCCCTGTATGGTTCGTTCTAAGAAATTATAAATTTCTTGAATAAGCACAAAAAAACAACTCTCCCGATGTTTTCCCGAAAGAGTTGTTATAGTTAGCGATTACGGTCACTTGTAGAAACGCTCATCCCTGCGACAAGCATATACAACAACACCGTCATCTTACGCTGATTTTGTGAAGTTGTCAACTTACCATTCCAATTCGCTTTGTTTCTTATAATGATTGTTCATATCATAACTGCTTGCCTGGGAGTCTCCCACCAGATAGAAATCATCCCCGATATAGAGGCCTCTCATATTCCATTCATTCGGATCGATATCCACCGCAAATTCCAGTTCAAATCCATCCTCTCCATAACGATAAATCCGATATTGACACTGTCTTTCATCATTCCAGCTACGAACGGCAAAGCCAACCAGCCCCCGATCCGGTGCGACAAACAATGCTTTATACTCCTCCAATGCCTGGGCATCATCCGCATCCTTAAGAATCTGCTCATCTAAGATTTCCACATCCGCCGGATTGGAAATATCAAACATGGTAAGTTTCAATCCTTCGGACAATCCATATTCATCCCCGTTGCATCCGAATCCTAGCAACTGATCACCATTCCACGGGTGCAGATAATCAGAGAATCCCGGCATCTTCAGCTCTCCTACCATAATCGGTTCCGTCGGATCGCTACAGTCAATGGTAAAAAGGGGATCGGTATTCTCAAAGGTCACCAGATAACAATAGTCTCCAATATAGCGCGCGCTCTTGATTTCTTCGCCCCGGGCCAAACCGCTTAGTTTGCCGATTTCCTCCATCCGCGCATCAAAGATGGTCAACTGATTGCTGCGATTGGTTCCATTGTCATACGTAACCACCGTGGTTGCTACTCGTAAGTTTCCATCCGCATCTTCGTCGATGGCGAAGGCATCCAGCAAGGCTCCCTTGACTACGCCAACGCCTGCCGGGGTAAACTTGCCGGATGCGTAGTTCATCCGTACCAACGCCGTACGATTCACGCTTCCACTATAATCCACGCTCTGCAGATAGATGGCTTTATCCGCCACATAAATGTCCGAAGTGTATCCCATAATTACCCGATAATCCAACACCTTGGATGGCTTCGACAGCTTCACCGACGACATGGTAAAGGAGGATTGGGTCTGATAATTCGCAGGCATATATATTCGATCTAATTCTGCTACTTCGTCATTGATTTTCGGGACAATTTCCTCTTCCATATGGGAGTTTTCCTCCCATACCATGTCATACAGATGATACGGCGGATCCGACTGGGTAAAGACATACAGCACATCTCCCACCAATCTGGAAGAGAAGAACATTCCATCGTAAGAGGTACTACCGAGAAATTTCGGATGCTTGACATCAGACACATCATACACCACTGCCATCACGTCATTCTCGCTTTGAATTTCATTCGTCTTCGCTGCATTCTGCTTTAATACGGTGTGATATGCCTCACCGATAACGATGAGTTTTCCATCCTGTATATACATATCATTGATATATTCGAGATCGGTGGAATCGCCCAACTCATTAAAATTAATGACTGCTTCCTCGGTTAACACGCCATCTTCGGTTCCCAGAATTTCCACCGTACCATATGCCATAAAGTGATAGATATATCTTCCATCGGTGATAGTGACATCGCCTTCGGCCACGTTTTCTTCTCTGGTATTGGTTTTTGAGTATTCCTTGCTCGCAGCGTTATTCTCCGGTGCAATATCCAGCGCTTGAGATTCCTCCATGACAGCCTCCTTGGATTCGTCCATGGCGCCTCCAAACAAGGAAAATCCATCGGCATCCTCCACCGATTCCGTCACAAACGCATCCTCATAGGCTACATTGGTTTCCTGTATTGCGTCATAGATTTCCCGATAACTGCTTGGATTATGCAGGGTATCTCCAAAATCTCCCACCGATGCCGTCAAGGTTTGGGATTTGCTTTCCCCGGTTTCCACCGGCGGTTCGGGATCTACCCATGCGATTGGCTCCCGTTCTTCCTTGGATGCCCATGGTTGCAATATCGCCGGGAGTACCACAATGGCAGCCATAGCAACTGCAAGCGCCGCACTGTAGGACTTTTTCCAGCGGATGTTCTTCTTCCCTTCCCCCATGGAAATCACCTGGCTCGGAAGCGGATCCTGCTTCTCATAGGTATCTTGTGCCCGGGTTTCCCTAGCCGCCTCTTCTTCTAACATTGCTTCTATCACATCCGGCTGTAATTCCTCCGGCACCTCAATTTCTTCAGCAGATGTTTTGAGTTCGTCGTATATATCCTTTTTCATAACTCCTTCATCTCCTTTCGCAGTTTTTCCAACGCCCGATGTTCCTTGGAGCGGATGGTTCCCGGTGGTTGTCCCAACAGATTTCCGATTTCCACACTGGAATAACCGGCAAACAGATGGAGGGATAGAATCGTCCGTTCCTCCTCTCCCAATTGGAAAAACATCATCCGCAGAGCCGCATGCCCGGACAAGTCACCGCTTCGTCCATCCGGCATCTCCTCGGGTCCGATTGTCTCCTCCCCGGTAGGTATCTGCTCATATTGCCGGCGGTCTACGTATTCCTTTTTCTTACGCTTACACTTATTAGCCAGAATCGCAAACAACCACCCGCGAAATGCTTCCCGCTTCTTCAACGTCTGCCGCTGTCGAAAGCCATCCAATACCGCTTCGGATACCACATCCTTGGCATCCTCCTCGTCCCCTAACACAAACCGGGCATAGCGATACAAATCCTTATATATTTCCTGATACAGTTCTGCAAATTCATGTGGTGTAAAATCCATGGTTTCCACCTTCCCCTCGACCTTTGGTTGCAACTTTTGTGTCTTCTATTTATATCGTGTCCAAAAATTGCCAAAGTGTTGCAAACTTTTTTCTAAAATTTATAAAAAAAGTGAGAGCACCATCTCCGTACTCTCACCTATGCGTTTATCCCCAAACGCTACGCAACCCGTAGAGCAGCAGAAGCGCCGCTAAAAACAGGAGGTTCACTATGGTAAATACCCCCACATAACGTCCCTTCTTAGCGCCCTCGGTATATCCGTACTGTTTAAAGGAAATCAGGCTGGCCATGGACGCAATCAATGTTCCGAGACCGCCTAAGTTGGTGCCTACAATCAGCCCCCGTATATTGGTGGTAAATCCGGAGCAGAGGATGGCTGCAGGCACATTGCTGATTCCCTGGCTAAGCAGCAAGGACACTAACACCTCATTCTGTTGAATCAATCCGGCCAACCAGGTGCTCACCTGGGGAATCCGCTTCATGTTTCCAATGAAAATAAATAAGAATGCAAAGGTGAACAGCAAGGAATAATCCGGTTTTCGCAACACGCGTCGATCTCCATGAGCGATGGAAACCACCAGAATCAGGCCAATCCAATACTCCAATACGCGAAGCACCACCAGCAGAGAAATCAGAAACATCCCGATATAGATCAGGACCCAAACCTTCTCCTTGCAGTTTCGCCGATACTCCTGGGATTCCATTGCCGTGATGGGTTCCCCTTTTGTCACAAGCACTCCCCCAAGCAGCACCATCACCAGGGAGAGGGTGCTATAGGGAAGCATCAACATCACAAATTCTCCGAAACTCATATGGGAAATACCGTAGAGATAGAGGTTCTGCGGATTCCCCAGCGGGGTTAACATGCTTCCCAGGTTCGCCGCGATGGTTTCCAGCACGATTACCGGGATAAACAAATCCTTGCGATTGGCCAGGCTCAGGGTAACCACTGTAAATGGCACAAAGGTAATCAGTGCCACATCATTGGTAATCAGCATACTCGATAGAAAGCATAACAGAAGCAGCACCAGTACCACCCCACGGATGGTTGCCATGGCGCCCACCAGTGCTTCCCCCAACTGGCGAAACACATTCAATCGCTGCAGACCTGCCATGGAAATCATCAAGCACAGCAAGATGCTTAAGGTTCGTATATCAATGTAGCCCAGGTAGGCCGCATCCGGTTTCACCCAATACATGGAGCCCAATGCCAGCATCGCCGATACACACAGCACCACTTCTTTTTTCAAAAATAACAACACGTCTTTCATATTTCTTCACTCTCAAAAAAGGAGCTCCTTACGAGCTCCTTGCTAAATTCCCCTCGTGATATTTTCGTTTGTCCTCGTACATTGCTTCATCAATCCGTTTCATGAAGCTATCGGAGGTATCCCAACCGCTTTCAAATTCGCTGTGACCCACGGCGAAGGATAACTGATACAATCGGCACGCCCGCTTATTAAAGGCATCCGTTGCCAGATGCAAATCGGCCTCTAATTGCCGAACCTCCTCTTCTGAGGAGCGATACACCAGAATAATGAACTCGTCTCCCGCATATCGGAATATGGTTGCATCCTTGTCCACCACTGCGTTAAACAGATCCGCCATATCCTTCAGCGCTCGGTTTCCTGCGGAGTGACCATAGGTATCATTGATCTTCTTAAAGTCGTTCATATCAATCATCAACCCATAGCAATGGTCAATGCGGTATCGCTGCAGCCGGTATAGTCTATAGTCCAAATACATCCGGTTATACAGCCCCGTCAATGCATCCATATAAGTGTTCTGCTGCTGAACGCTCATATGCAATGCCACTAATCCCACCGCCGTACCAAGCCATGCCAGGGACACGCCGTAGAACAACATCTGCAACACACTTCCAATCATAATGGGAATCAGATACATATAGATTGGAAAAAAAACCACCTCACCATACACATGCTTGCGATAGCAATAGAGTCCCACACTGTAGGCACCGCACAGCATGATATACACATAAAAGACATAGATGGTGGGCTGTCTGTGATATACAAAGTTTTCATCTACATAGAAGTAATACTTCCACCAGATATTACCAATCAAGGAAATCAATAATGCCGATACCGGAACGCTGATTTTATAATAAATCTTCTTCATGCGTGCCGGGTTATGGAACAGCTTCAGATCCACGTACATCATCCATAAGAAGGCTCCAACGCCGTTGGCATAGTATAGATATGTGTTTCCCAACAAATTCACCCAATAGCCGATGCGACTGTGTATGCCATCCACCGCAAAGGTCAAGGGCTCAATCAGACACGCAATCATTGCCAGAATCATCATCCAATCAAAGGCATGAGATTCCGTATCATCCTTGCTGCGTCCGATTCTACGACTAAAGTAGAGAAACAATATTAAGATAAAACCCGTAATATTCGCAACTAATATGGCCTGTAAATTCATCGTACCCCTACAATTCCCTCAAAAAAAGCCAATACTCCTACCTATTTTTATCTTATCATACCCCTTCTATAAAACAAAGGTTTTCCACTAGAAATACCGCATCTTTCATTGCCTTTTTTTCAATTCCCTAGTACAATGTAGGTACTGAAAAAAACGTTGTGAATCTTATGAATCAAATTTTAAAATACTGTTTCTCGTTGCTGGCAGTAATGCATTTTATGGAGAATGATAATGGCAAATATGGAAACGTATGCAAACATCCCACATGGAGACATGCCGGGAGATAAGATTTGCATTGGTGAGGATCACATCAAGAAAGCGGAACTGATCTTACCGCTCCTACAAAAAGAGATCAAGCAATTGAATGACCGGGGACAGAAGAAGGTCATCGTATGTGTATGCGGTGGATCCGGTGTCGGCAAGTCCGAAATCGCATCCCTTTTGTCCTATCTATTGCCGCAGAAGTCTTATGTCCTCTCCGGCGACAACTATCCACATCGAATCCCTAAGGAGAACGACGCTATGCGTGAGAAAGTTTACGCGGATGGCGGCGAGGATGCTTTGCGCTCTTATTTAGGTTCCCAAGAGGAAATTGATTTTGCCAAAGTAAACGAAATCGCCAAGTCGTTTAAGGCCGGTGCCGACACCATCGCTCTAAAGCGTATGGGACGTACCCCGGAAGACTTATGGTGGGATGATGTGGACTTTTCTGATACCGAGGTCCTCTTCATCGAATGGACCCATGGCAACAGTGACTTACTGACTGAAGTCGACATCCCTATTTTACTGAACAGTACTCCGGAAGAAACCTTAGCTCACCGCAAGGCCCGTAATCGCGACGGTGCGGTTGACAGCCCATTTGTTATGATGGTGCTTCGTCTCGAGCAGGATATGCTGGTAAAACAGGCCCACAAAGCCAAGATTATCGTTAGCAAATCCGGCGAGATTATGAGCTACGAAGATTTTCAAAAGATTATGATGCAATAGTGCGTCATCAGTGAGGTAGAATATGAATCAAGGTGTTATGCTAAATGCTTACCCGGATAGTATGGGCAAGAATTTAGGTGATATTGTTGCTGTCTTGGAAAAACCGGAACTGAAGGACGCGTTTTCCTCCTTCTACATCCTGCCGAGTATGTTCCATACCGACTTGGATCGTGGGTTTTCCGTACAGGATTATGGTTTGGAAGAATCTCTTGCTACGCGGGAAGACTTGCAGCATCTGATGGACTTGGGCATTGATTTGAAGTTGGATTTCATCCTCAATCATGCCTCCGTGTTATCCCCGCAGTTTCAGGATTTAATCAAGCACGGGGATGCTTCCAAATACAAAGATTTCTTTATCAATTGGAATACGTTTTGGGAAGGCCATGGTACCATGAACGCCGAAGGCTTTATTGAACCGGATGCCGACCTAATCAAGGATATGTTTTTCCGGAAACCGGGACTTCCCATTCTGATGGTAGAATTTCCGGACGGACATCAGGTTCCTTACTGGAATACTTTCTACCAGAAAGTTTGGGAAGAACATGGTAAGACCCAGTACTTAGGCCAGATGGATTTAAACATCAAGAGTGAACTGGTCTGGGAGTTCTATGAGGATACCCTGCGCACCCTCGCCTCTTATGGAGCCAGCATCGTGCGCCTGGACGCTTTTGCTTATGCTTCCAAGGAAGTGGGCAAGCGGAATTTCTTCAATGAACCGGAGACCTGGGAGATTTTAGAGCGGCTGACCAAGCTTGCCAACAAGTATGGGTTGACCTTCCTTCCGGAAATTCACGCCAGCTATGAAGAGGCGCGATTCCGCCAGGTAACCGACAAGGGATACATGACCTATGACTTTTTCCTTCCGGGATTGATTATTGATGCGTTGGAAAGCGGCAACGGAAGCCACTTACAGAAGTGGGCCAATGAAATTCAGGACAACCACATCGGCGTTGTCAATATGCTCGGTTGCCACGATGGTATTCCGCTACTGGATTTAAAAGGCATTCTTCCGGAAGCCCAGATTCAGAACCTGATTGATGTTGTGGTTGCACGTGGCGGATTTGTCAAAGACCTGCACGGCGCCAAGAACGTCTACTATCAGGTGAATGCCACCTATTACAGTGCCCTCGGTGACAACGACAAGAAGATGCTCCTTGCCAGAGCGCTTCAGATGTTTATGCCGGGCAAACCACAGGTTTGGTACTTAGACCTCTTTGCAGGCAAGAATGACCACGAGGCCATGAAGCGTGCCGGTGAAGGCGGCCACAAAGAAATCAATCGTACCAACCTTTCTACAGAAGAGATAAACGACCGCCTGACTTGGCCGGTGGTTCGTAAACAAATTGAGCTTTTACAACTACGCAACACCCATCCTGCTTTTGGAGAGGGTGCACACATGGACTTCACTTGCAACGGTTCCAAGGTTGCCATTACCTGGACCAAGGGCGATGCCAAGATTTCCCTGGATGCAGACTTGTCCGCTGCAACTTACACGATTCGCAAATAATAACGAAAAACCCCGCAGCTTACGCTACGGGGTTCTCTTTTGCTTATTTTAATTTCCAGATATCCTCATTGTACTGTGCAATGGTTCGATCGGAAGAGAAGAATCCGGCCTTGGCAATGTTCACCAGACACTTCTTGTTCCAGCTCTTCTGGTCTTCATAATCGGCGTATACCTTCTCCTTGGTTTCAATGTACTCCTTCAAGTCTAAGAGGGTCATGAACCAGTCTTTGGAAATCAACTCATGGTGTAATCGCTTCAGATTCTCCATGTCGCCCAACTTCTGCATCTCATCACCGATGATGAAATCTACCAATTCATGGATCTGCTCGTCCTTCTCATAGATGGCATTGGAATCATAAGCGGCCTTGGCATAGAGATCGATAACTGCATCCGGCTTCTCTCCGAAGATGTAGATGTTGTCATCTCCAACCAATTCGCCAATCTCCACATTCGCTCCATCCTCGGTTCCCAGTGTTACCGCACCGTTGAGCATGAACTTCATGTTACCGGTTCCACTGGCTTCCTTCGAAGCAAGGGAAATCTGCTCGGAAATATCCGCTGCCGGGATAATCTTCGCTGCCTTGGATACGTTGTAGTTCTCTGCCATCACCACACGGAAATATGGAGCTACCTCCGGATCGTTAGCAGTTAAATCCTGCAGGCAGAGGATCAAATGAATGATATCCTTGGCAATGATATAGGCCGGAGCTGCCTTGGCACCGAAAATCATGGTGATTGGCTTACTTGGCTTTCTGCCAGCCTTAATTTCCTTGTACTTATAGATTGCATAGAGGGCGTTCATCTGCTGACGCTTGTACTCATGCAGACGCTTCACCTGGACATCGAAGATGGAGTCCGGGTTGATGTTCAAGCCCTGGGTATTGTTTAAGAACGCTGCCGCTTCCTGCTTCTTATGCTTCTTGATCTCAGCCAACTTTGCAAGCACAGCTTCATCGCTCTCATACGCAAGCAATCCTTCTAACTTGGTTGCATCCTTCTTGTAGTCCGCGCCAATGAGGGATGTAATGTATTCTGCCAACTCCGGATTACAATGTAACAACCAGCGACGGAAGGTGATTCCGTTGGTCTTATTGTTAAACTTCTCCGGATACAGCTTGTAGAAGTTGTTTAACTCCGTATTCTTCAAAATTTCGGTATGCAATGCGGCTACACCATTTACGGAGTATCCATAATGGATATCCATATGGGCCATATGTACCCGGTTCTCCTTGTCGATGATGTAGGTCGTCTCATCCTTCACGTTCTTGCGTACACGGTTATCCAACTCACGGATGATTGGAAGCAAGTGTGGGACCACCTCTTCCAGGTAGTCCATCGGCCACTTCTCCAATGCTTCTGCAAGGATGGTGTGGTTGGTGTAAGCACAAGTCTTGGATACCACATCGATGGCTTCGTCCATGGTGAATCCCTCGATCTGAAGAAGACGAATCAACTCCGGAATGACCATAGACGGATGGGTATCGTTGATCTGGATGGCCACATGCTCATGAAGCTTATGCAGATCTACGCCCCGCTCCTTGGCCTCATGGAGAATTAACTGTGCGCCATTGCTTACCATGAAGTACTGCTGATATACACGCAGCAGCTGTCCCTGGCGGTCACTGTCATCCGGATAGAGGAACAAGGTTAAGTTCTTCTCTACGTCATACTTATCAAAATCAATGCTGTCGTTTCCAACCAATCCGTTGTCTACGCTATCCAGGTCAAACAGGTGCAAGTGGTTGACACCTTCCACTTCATAACCAGGAATATCAATATCATACATGGTGGACTTCACCGTTGTTTTACGGAATGGTACTTCAAAAGAAATGTCTCTCTTCTCCAGCCAATTGTTCTGCGCAATCCAAGGGTTCTTCAACTCCTGCTGCTTACGATTGGTAAACTTCTGCTCGAACAATCCAAAGTGATAGTTCAAGCCGATTCCATCGCCGCACAATCCCAAGGATGCAATGGAATCCAAGAAGCATGCTGCCAGTCTTCCCAATCCACCGTTACCCAAGGACGGTTCCAATTCACACTCTTCAATTTCGACCAAGGAGCGATTGTGCTTTGCAAGCGCTGCCTTGACATCTTCATATAATCCCAGATTGATTAAGTTGTTGGATAACAACTTACCAATCAAAAACTCTGCGGAAATGTAGTATAACTTCTTGTCTCCGGAAATGGATGGTCGATTTTCCATCTCCTGCTTGGTCATAATCAAAAGACCCTGTGCAATCTCATCATTGGTGCACTGATCAATGCCACGACCAAAGTACTTCTTCATGGTGGACTCAATTCTTGCTTCCATGATTTACGACTCCTCTCTCTTCGTCACCGAATCCCTCTCGATTAACGTTGCCTGATATATCTTCTGTTTTGGTTTCTCTCCCGCATCCAACGCCTGCATCAAAAGCTCTACCGAAGACTTTACCATCTCCTCAATCGGCTGATGCATGGTGGTCAGACCCGGGCACATATATTTACTTAGTTCAATTCCATCAAATCCGATGACGGAACAATCCTGCGGCACACGGATACCCGCTTCATCCAAGGCCTTATAAGCACCTACGGTAATCAAATCCGACATGCAAAACATGGCGCTAAACTTCACACCGGATGCAATCAATTTCTTCGCACCCAGATATCCGTTCTCCGGAGAGAAGTCCGTCACATCCGGATTGGCAAATGCCACCAACTCCGGGCGAAATGGAATTCCCGCCTCCTGCAGCGCGCGCTTATAACCGGCCAATCGCTGGGCACTTACGGCGTTATCCGCTTCTTGTCCTGCCACCAATGCGATATCCCGATGTCCCATACGAATCAAATACTTTACCGTATGATATCCTTCCAGCTCATCATCAATTCCTACCCACGGGCAATTCGGCATCGGATAATCCGCGCTATGGGCGACAGTACAAAGCACATAGGGAATTCCCAGTGCATCCAATCGTTCCTCCGGGCGCTCCATCTGTCCACCCAAGAGAATCATGCCCTTCAAGCGCTTCTCTTTCATCAGTTCTGTGGCGACGGTCACCACATCCTCTCTCCAGGATACGGCGTGCAACAGGAAATCATATCCCATCTTCCGCAGTTCCACTTCAAACTGTCCAAACATGGACTGAAAGAATATATTATCGATTCCGGTGACAATCAGTGCGATGGTATTGGATTCCACCATCTTCAAATTTCTGGCGCTGTTGTTTGGAATATAATGAAATTCCTGTACAACCTGCATAATGCGCTCCTTGGTCTTATCACTGATGCCCGGTTCATTATTGATTGCGCGTGAGACGGTACTCACTCCTACGTTACAAATTTTTGCAATGTCCTTGATGGTAAGCTGTGCCATATCTATCCTCTTCCATAAATCCTTGTAAGATTACGAACTTTACGCAACACCATCTCATCCAATTGCTTGGACTGAAGTCTCCACTTCCAGTTCTTACCGGTGGTGGACGGTGTATTTATTCTGGCATGATTATCCAACTTCAGATAATCCTGGATTGGAATAATGCATATGTTCGCGGTCGAAGCCTGTGCTGCTCTCACCAACTTATCGGTCAATACTCCGAAGTCCTTGGTTTTCTCATCCACATAACTCTGTACCTGTCGCAGCTCCGGCGGTGTAATATTGCCCAGCCAGCCTCGCACGGTCTCGTTGTCATGTGTTCCGGTATATACCACACAGTTCTTGTCGTAATTAAATGGCAAGTAGTCGTTGGTATCCTCGGAATCCTTCTGGTCTCTTGCATCAAATGCAAATTCCAATACTTTCATATTGGGGAATCCCGTATCCTTCACCAACTGGCGTACGGATTCGGTGATAAATCCCAAATCTTCTGCAATGATGTTCAACTCTCCCAAGGCCTTCTTGATTGCGGTAAAAAGCGCAAGCCCCGGACCATCTTCCCAGGTTCCATGTACCGCATTCTCGGATCCTGCCGGAATGCTATAATACTGGTCAAATCCTCGGAAATGGTCTATACGAATCATATCATATAACTCATTACATTTCTTGATTCTTTGTATCCACCACGCAAAATTTGTTTTCTCATGATATTCCCACAAATACAGCGGATTTCCCCACAGCTGGCCCGTCGCGGAAAAACCATCCGGCGGACAGCCTGCCACAGCCTTCGGATTCCCTTCTTCGTCCATCTGGAACAACTCCGGATGGGCCCACACGTCGGAACTATCCTCTGCCACGTAAATCGGAATATCTCCGATTATCTGGACCTTATGCTTATTGGCATAGGCCTTCAAGGCATACCACTGGGTATAGAACTCATACTGCACCCACTGATAGAACTGCACTTCCTTGGCATGCTTCTCTGCAAACTTCTGCAGTGCCTTCTCATCCCGCCGGCGCAATCCTTCTTCCCATTGGAAAAAGCTCTTGCCTCCATTGGCATCCTTAATCGCCATAAACAGCGCATAATCCTCGATCCAGAATGCATTCTCCTTCAGGAATGCCTCCATCTTCGAATGTTTCTCTTCCTGTACTCTCTCGAAGGCCTTTCGCAATATCGCAAATCGTGACACATACATCTGTCCATAATCGATATCGTCCTCCCGGCCACCGAAGTTGGTCTTGTCGCACTCCTCCCGAGTCAACAATCCCTCCTCGATCAGCTTCTCCAGATCAATAAAGTACGGATTCCCTGCGAAGGTAGAAAAGGACTGATACGGAGAATCTCCATAACTGGTTGGTCCCACCGGCAGGATCTGCCAATACTTCTGTTTCGCTTCTGCCAAAAAGTCTACGAACGCGTATGCCTCCTTGGAAAAGCATCCGATTCCGTACTTCCCCGGAAGAGAAAAAATTGGTAACAAAATACCACTTGCTCTCATACCTAAACCTCCTGTGTTTTCTTCAGCGGTAACGTTTCTGAAAACACTTTTCTGTGCCGTATTTCTCAACTACGGTAACGTTTCCAATATCAATGTATCATCTTTTTTCATCGAATGCAACCACTTTTGGTCGTCTTTTTTTCGACGTCCCACCGCCCCTCTTCTCGTCCCCGCCGCCGTTCGCAACTGAAGGGCCTGCCGCACCGGGAGCGTGGGTTACAGTTGCCTTGCCGTATGCCGGGCGTGGGTCCCCCTCCTTGCAACCGGTGCTCAAACCATGATGTTCTAATGCGGTAAGCGACGAGCCTTTATTGTAGGTGTTTTTTCAAGTCTTTACATGTCAGGCGAGAAGGTGTGCGTTCTGCGGACAAAAA
>JAILOI010000102.1 GCA_024690885.1 Lachnospiraceae bacterium | reverse complement strand
AAGAAATACGAGAAGAATAAAGAGAAGAACGCAAAGTACATCTTGTTAAATGAGGCAAGTGACAAGGAGTTCAACAAATTTATTGATGATTACAAGTCCGAGAAGGAATTTTATAACACCTTAACTCAGAAGGCAGCGGACTCTGTTACGAAGTATGGTGAGGCTCAGAAGAAGGTTGCAACCTTGAAGAATGAGCTTGCAAGCTTGCATAATGATGCAGTGGGAACCAACTTGGCAGAGCAGATTGCCAAGAAGGCAGAACTTGAGGTAGAGTTAGAGCAGGCAGAGAGCGATTTGGCAGATGCTGAGGACAGCTTGGCACGTATCCGGGAAGCAATGTCTGCAATGGCAACTGCATTATCTGCTAAGATTGCAGCTTTAACACCGGCTCCAGCTCCAGCTCCGGCACCGGCAGTTATCGTAGCACCGGCAGTAGCTGCAGCAGCACCGGTAGCTCCGGCAGCAACTCCTGCAGCAGCTCCTGCAGCAGCATTGGTAGCAGTGAACCCGGTTCAGGCTCCACTTGCACAGGTGACTTTAGATGATGCTGAGGAAGCAGAAGTAGAGATTCCAGAAGAGGCGGAGGATCAGCTGGTCGAAGCAGAAGATGTAGAAACCGCACTTGCTGATATGACCTTGGAAGATGAGGTTGAGGCAAACTCCATCCTTGGATGGTGGTGGTTACTGGTTGTCGCAATTCTTGGCGGAACCGGATATACATTATATCGTAAGGCACAGCAGAAGAAGTCTGCAGAGAAGGTTGATAAGACAAAATAATGATGTGTAAGAAGTTATTGGTAGGATTCATGTCAGCGGCAATGTGTATGGCATTGCTGCTGGGATGTGGGAAAAACGAAGCTTCGGAAGAAGCAACAGAAGAGGTCGTAACAGAGGTTGCAGATACCCAAGGGGAGTCGGATACCAAAGACGAGCAAACCCAGGCCGAGGCAGAGCCGACGCCGGAGGTAGCGTCGCAGGTTGCAACCCGTGCGATCCATATAACATTCACCAATCAATGTGGGGTTGATATTGGAATGTTAGCAGTCATCGAACCCACCACAGGGGAGCAGGCGTCGGTAGATCCGATTCCTGCTGGTGAGTCGGTGTCATTGGATGCAGATTGGCCGGAAGATGAGAGTGAATTTCATTGGGCCCTCTACAACGATGACGGAGAACTGTACATGGAAGGGGTGACGGATTTATCTGTTGCCACATCCAAGGCCACGATAACCTTTTTAGGAGAGGGAGACGTTTCCCAAATCCAGGAAGAATACGAATAACTACAGAGAAGACCGCTTGGTAGTATATACCGGGCGGTCTTCCTTTTATTTATACACTTTGAATGACATCCAAAACCGCTTGTACGGAATCGGTCTGTTTACTTGCTTTCATAGCGTTGATATAGTCGTCACGCTTGGAGTGAACGGATTGTACGGCAGCGGTCAAGCTTTCAGCATTGACGCTCTCCTCGTCCATGACGTAACTGAATCCCTGCTTTTCAAAGGATTTCGCATTTAAAATCTGATCTCCACGGCTGGCATTTAGAGATAGTGGAATCAGGATGTTTGGAATCTGTAGGGCCAGAAGTTCGCAGATGGCGTTGGCACCGGCTCTGGAAATTACCAGGCTGGTGATAGCGAAGAGGTCCGGAAGCTGGCTTCCGATATATTCATATTGTACATAACCCTCACGACCAACCAGGTGCTCATCCAGATTGCCCTTGCCGCAAAGGTGGATAATCTGAAATTGCTGAAGCAACACATCCAAGGAACCGCGAACCGCTTGATTAATGAAGACGGAACCCTGGCTGCCTCCCATAATAAGAAGCACGGGCTTGCGGTCGTTCAATCCGGTGAAGGCATAAGCCGCGTCCTTGTTACCATGGAAGAGCTCACCGCGGATAGGAGATCCGGTGAGGACGGCCTTGCCCTCCGGAAGATGCTTCAAGGTCTCCGGGAAATTACAGCAGAACTTGGCAGCGCCACGGGACGCAATACGATTGGCGAGTCCCGGGGTCATATCCGATTCGTGGATGATTGCCGGAACGTGGCAGGCCTTGGCTGCAAGTACCACCGGAACGGATACAAAGCCGCCCTTGGAGAAGATCACATCCGGGCGTTCCTTCTTAATAATATGTTTTGCCTGGAAATACCCGGCAATCACACGGAAGGGATCACTGAAATTCTTCCATGAGAAGTAGCGGCGCAGCTTACCGGAAGAGATGCCGAAGTACGGTACCTTGCAATCTTCAATTAAGCCGCGTTCCAAACCGGTTTTCGAACCAATATAGGCGATATCGTATCCGGCATTACGTAACGCCGGCATAAGTGCAATATTGGGGGTGACATGACCGGCAGTTCCGCCACCGGTGAGTATGATTTTTTTCATAGGAAACTCCATTCATGAATCTATCTTATTTATAGAAGAGACAAGGGTTTTGTCTGCTTTCTTATCATAAACCCGGAGCGGAAAAAGTCAAGAATTTGACTTTCCTTTGTAATAATGGTAAAATCCATCCGTAACAAAGATGTAACAATCGTTAAAAAGAGGAAAACATTTTTTTATGAAAATCAACAGTACGATGAAGAGCCGGATACAGCAGGCCGCAATCTTAAGTGTTGCACTTGCCACGGTCATACTCGGCGTACGTTACGAAACACAGAGTTCCGTTACAACCGCCGAAGTAGAGGTTTCTAGCCACGGAACTGCTGGAATTATTTCTACCATGTCTGAGATTCAGTACGATGCTTCCAAGGGAGCTGCTGGATCTGACGCTTCTAACTTAACAATTCTAGGTGGCAACCCTTATGGAATGAGTGGAACCGCTACCGCAATGGATACCCAGGACGCGAATACAAATACAACCGGTGCAGCAGAGGAAAGCGATGCTGAGTGGGCGAATAAGTTGATGACAACAGTGGACGATTATATGAACGTTCGCGAGAGTGCATCTTCTGACGCAGCTGTTGTTGGTAAGCTCCGCAAGGGTGATTTGGCAGAAATTATCGGAACCGAGGGTGATTGGACCCAGATTACATCCGGAAATTTAACAGGATTTGTAAGCAATGAATTTGTTGTAACCGGCGATGCCGCTAAGGCACAGGCTTATGACATCTGCTTGCTTTATGCGACTTCTACCACAGGCGGATTGCGTGTACGTGAGACGGCATCCGAGGATGGGTCTGTCGTTACCGCATTGTCCGAAGGCGAGCGTTTAGAGGTTGCCGGAGATGCGGAAGCAGTCGAAGGTTGGACTGCAGTGACCACCAGCAGTGGTGCAACTGCATACGTGAAGAGTGATTATGTAACCGTAGCACTTTCCACCGGAACCGGAATTACCGTAGAGGAAGAGCAGCAGGCATTGGCCGCTAAGAAGGCAGAAGAAGAGAAGAAGGCAGCAGCACAGCAGGCAGCCAATACCGTGGCAACCGTTCAGAATGCACCGGTGGCAGCAAGCTATGATGATGTAACCGTCCTTGCAGCCTTGATTCAGGCAGAAGCAGGGTATGAACCATACGAAGGACAGTTAGCGGTAGGTGCGGTTGTAGTAAACCGTTTCAACCGCGGCTATGCATCTTCCATTTCCGGCGTTATTTATGCACCGGGCCAGTTCTCTCCGGCAGGCAGTGGTCGCGTGGACCAGATTCTTGCCCAGGGACCGAAGGCATCCTGTATTCAGGCTGCCCAGGAAGCATTGTCCGGCGTAGACAATACCGGTGGTGCGACATCCTTCCGTCCGGTACGTAGCGGACGTCCGGGACTTGTAATTGCGAACCAGGTATTCTGGTAAATTTCAACGAGCGGTTCATTGCAGTTCACATAAGAATGCATTATGATAAGAATAGTTATTAACAAGCGACCAATGGGAGGATTACGATGGGCGGATTTATAGCATTTTTGGTAATTGTTATTATTGCACTATTTATTTTGATTTCCTGTGTACGAATTGTACCGCAGGCACATGCATTCGTTATTGAGCGATTAGGTGCTTATACCACCACATGGTCGGTTGGTCTTCACATCAAGACACCGATTATTGACCGCGTAGCGAAGAACGTAAACCTGAAGGAGCAGGTTGTGGATTTTCCACCGCAGCCCGTAATCACCAAGGATAACGTTACGATGCAGATTGATACCGTTATTTATTTCCAGATCACAGACCCTCGTCTGTACTGCTATGGTGTGGAGAATCCAATCATGGCAATCGAGAACTTGACTGCAACCACCTTGCGTAATGTCATCGGTGATTTGGAGTTGGATGAGACCTTAACATCCCGTGAGACCATCAATACCAAGATGCGTGCATCTTTGGATATTGCAACCGATCCTTGGGGAATTAAGATTAACCGTGTCGAGTTGAAGAATATTATTCCTCCGACGGCCATCAAGGATGCTATGGAGAAGCAGATGAAGGCAGAG
Organism: Lachnospiraceae bacterium; assembly: GCA_024690885.1. Taxonomy (GTDB): domain Bacteria; phylum Bacillota; class Clostridia; order Lachnospirales; family Lachnospiraceae; genus XBD2001. The sequence continues at coordinate 5,365 of JAILOI010000102.1, read as the reverse complement.
CGTGAACGTCGTGAGGCCATCCTCATCGCAGAAGGTGAGAAGAAGTCCACCATCTTGATTGCAGAAGGTAAAAAGCAGTCCGCAATTTTAGATGCAGAGGCAGAGAAGCAGGCTGCAATCCTTCGTGCAGAAGCGAAGAAGGAAGCAACCGTTCGTGAGGCAGAAGGTCAGGCAGAAGCAATTTTGAAGGTACAGCAGGCGAATGCCGATGGTCTTCGTATGATCAAGGAAGCCGGCGCAGATGACAAGGTACTTCAGTTGAAGAGCTTGGAGGCGTTTGCCAAGGCAGCTGACGGACAGGCAACCAAGATTATTATCCCTTCCGACATTCAGGGAATTGCAGGACTTGCAACATCCATTGCAGAGATTGCAAAGAAGTAATAAAAACATTACAATAATGTCGCTAGAGAACCAAGCCGTGCCATCTGGTACGGCTTGTTTATGTATCTTGCAAGGAAAAGGAAAAGCAAAAAGGAAAAGGTGAAAAGATGAATCTACAAGGAAGAAACTTCCTGAAGCTAATGGATTTTAGCCCGGAAGAAATTTTGTACCTCATTGACTTGTCTGCAGAATTGAAAGAGAAGAAGCAGAAGGGCATTGCCCATCGGGAATTAGAAGGCAAGAACATTGCGCTTATTTTCGAGAAGACCAGTACCAGAACCCGCTGCTCCTTTGAAGTGGCCGGTCATGATTTGGGCATGGGTGTGACCTATCTTGATCCATCGGGTTCTCAGATTGGCAAGAAGGAATCCATCAAGGATACCGCTCGTGTATTGGGCCGTATGTTTGATGGTATTGAATATCGTGGATTTGAGCAGTCCATCGTCGAGCAGTTGGCAGAGTATGCCGGTGTGCCGGTTTGGAACGGCTTGACCAACGAATTCCATCCGACGCAGATGATTGCAGATATGTTGACGATTCGTGAGAAGCTTGGACGTCTTCGTGGTGTAAAGTTTGTTTATATGGGAGATGCCCGTTACAATATGGGAAATTCCCTGATGGTTACTTGTGCGAAGCTGGGTATGGATTTTGTGGCTTGTACCAACAAGAAGTACTTCCCGGATGAGAAGCTGGTGGCCTACTGCAAGGAAGTGGCTGCCGAGACCGGAGCCAGCATTACCCTAACAGAGGATGTGGCAGAAGGCTGCAAGGATGCGGATGTCATCTATACAGATGTCTGGGTATCCATGGGTGAACCGGATGCCGTATGGCAGGAACGTATTACAGATTTGCAGCCATATCAGGTGAATGCACAGGCCTTCTCTTTTGCCAAGGCGGATGCTATCTTCATGCATTGCTTGCCGGCGTTCCATGATTTGGATACCACCGTTGGTAAGCAGATTCACGAGAAGTTTGGATTGATGGAGATGGAAGTGACCGACGAGGTGTTCGAGAGCAGCCGCTCCGTTGTGTTTGATGAGGCAGAGAATCGTATGCACTCCATCAAAGCGATTATGTACGCGACCATGCCTCGCTAATTTATACAAGTAAAGGACAGATCAGAATGTATCAGGATCGAATTATTTTGTGCGGCTCCAGCGCATACACGAAAAAGTATTACCTTAACGACGATTTTTCCACACTACCAAGCACCATCCAGGATGAACTGAAGGTGATGTGCGTGTTGTTTACGGAAGACGTGGGTGGTACGCTGGAATTATATTTTGACGAAGAAGGCAACCTGCAGATTGAAACGGCCATGGACGAGGGCGATTTGCTCTATGATGATATCGGAAGTGTCTTGAAGGTGAAGCAGATTCGTCGGGAGAAATCAGAGTTGTTCGAATCTTTAGAGATGTTTTATCGTGTGTTCTTTTTAGGCGAGGAAGCCTAGGGGTATATAGGAGGTAGAGATGTTATTAGCAGTTGATGTAGGAAATACCAACATTACGTTGGGTGTATTTGATGGTGAGAACTTGGTGGGAACTTTCCGATTGACCACACGGATTGCCCGTACATCAGACGAGTACGGTATGTGCATTGGAGATATCTTAGAGCAGAACAACATTGCCCGCAGCGATATCCATGATGCGATTATTGCGTCGGTGGTACCGGCGCTGATGCATTCCCTGACCAGTGGTATCATCAAGTATTTTCACATTGAGCCAATTATCATTGAGGCCGGCATTAAGACCGGTATTCGCATTGCAACGGAGAATCCGAAGCAGATTGGTGCGGACCGTATTGTAGATGCAGCCGGTGCGTATGAGCTTTTTGGCGGACCGGTCTTGGTGTTGGATTTCGGGACCGCAACCACCTACGATTTGGTTACGGAAGACGGATCCTTTGTTGCCGGAGTGACCGCGCCGGGTATTCGTATTTCTGCCAAGGCATTGTGGGAAGATGCAGCAAAACTGCCGGAGATCGAGATTCGTCGACCGGAAAGTATCCTTGCCAAGGAAACCATCTCCTCCATGCAGGCCGGTTTGATTTTCGGCCAGATTGGTCAGACGGAATACATTGTAAAGCATATGATCGAAGAATCCGGTTTATCCAACGTGAAGGTGATTGCAACCGGTGGTTTGGGTGGCATGATTTCCAAGGAAACCGACTGCATCGACGTATACGATCCGGATCTAACCTTGAAGGGGATTCGCTTTATCTATGAGAAGCAGGATGCTGCGAAGAAGAGAACGAAGAATAAGTAGAAAGATTTTGTATGATTGAAACATTAACCATCGGAAATGTAACCCTGGATAATAATTTAATCTTGGCACCAATGGCAGGCGTATGTGACCTGCCATTTCGCTTGTTGTGTAAGGAGCAGGGAGCGGGACTGGTGTGTATGGAGATGGTATCAGCTAAGGCGCTGTATTACCATAATAAGCGCACCAACGAGCTTCTGGAGGTAGACCCCAGAGAACGTCCGGTATCCTTGCAGTTGTTTGGCTCAGATCCGGATTGTATCAGCCAGATGGCGCATGAGATAGAGGATCGTCCCTTTGATATTTTAGATATTAATATGGGATGCCCGGTGCCGAAGGTATTTAACAACGGAGATGGGTCCGCCCTCATGAAGAATCCGAAATTGGTGGGAGAAATTGTGGAGAAGACGGTGAAGGCCATCAAGAAACCGGTAACGGTGAAGATTCGTAAGGGTGTGGACGAGGAACACGTCAATGCAGTGGAAATCGCCCATGTAGCCCAGGAATCCGGTGCTGCTGCGGTGGCTGTTCATGGACGTACCAGGGAGCAGTATTACGCCGGCAAGGCGGATTGGGATATTATCCGTCAGGTGAAGGAGGCAGTTTCCATCCCGGTAATCGGTAATGGAGATTTGCTTACGGCAGAAGATGTGATTGCCATGCGTGATCAAACCGGCTGTGATGGTTTTATGATTGGACGTGGCGCCCAGGGAAATCCATGGATTTTCCACCAGATTCTCCATTATTTTGAAACCGGGGAACTGATTGGCAAGCCGCCGCTATCGGAAGTGGTGGATATGATTCTGCGTCATGCCAAGATGCAGATTGAATTCAAGGGGGAAGAGATTGCCATGCGGGAGATGCGGAAGCACAGTGCCTGGTATACTGCGGGATATCAGCATTCAGCGAAGCTGAGAGGTCGCTTGAATGAGGTGTCCACCTTTGAAGAATTAGAACAATTATTTCGAGACGTCATATAAAAAGACCCATCTCTTCGGAGATGGGCCTTTTGCCGTTCTTATGAAATTTGATTAACCCATGGTTACAACAACATCAACTTCCTTCTGATCAGTTAATGGAAGAATGTTGCCTTCGATTGGGTTACCGTCCACTTTGACAGAAACCACACCTTTTTCAACTCCGGCTGCATTGTCAAAGGTGATATGGTAGGTAGTGCCACGATAGGTTCTGTCTAGCTTGTAGCTTGTCATTGTGTGAGGGATACATGGATCAAGCTTTAAGCCAAGGAGAGTTGGTTGTATACCTAAGAGATACTGACTAATACAGGTGAATGTCCATGCAGCAGTACCGGTCAACCAAGAATTCTTGCCTTCGCCGTGACTAGGGGCATCACAGCCGGCAACCATCTGACAATATACATAAGGCTCGGTGCGATGAATCTCGCTGATTTCCTCAAGATATACCGGACAGGTCTTCTTGAATACCTCAAAGGCACGATCGCCGTGTCCCATTACAGCCTCTGCACAAGCAATCCAAGGGTTGTTGTGACAGAAAATGCCGGCGTTTTCCTTATATCCAGGTGGATATGAGGAGATTTCACCTAACTCCAGGTGATATTTTGTATATGCTGGTTGTAATAAAACAATACCATATTTGGTATCGAGGCGATCCTTAACGGAATCCAGTGCTTTCTGTGCCTTGCCATTGTCAACGCCGACACCGGCCATAACGCACATTCCCTGCGGCTCGATGTAAATCTGACCTTCTTCGCAGGTATGACTACCAACCGGATTGGAGTTGGCATCATAAGCACGGACGAACCATTCGCCATCCCAACCTGCGCCTTCAATGGCAGTGGTCATATCGGCAACCAGTGCCTCCACTTCCTTAGCGCGGGCTTCGTTATTGGATGCGCGAAGCAAATCTGCATATTCCTTACCGTATTTAACGAACATTCCAGCGATAAATACGGATTCGGCAACCGGTCCCTCGGAAGGTCCGGTAATCTGGAAGCTTTCGCCCGGCTCTGCAGAGAAGCAGTTTAAGTTCAGGCAGTCGTTCCAGTCTGCACGGCCAATCAATGGGAGCTTGTGTGGTCCCAGATGGGTTGCGGTATAGTTAAAGCTACGATCCAAGTGCTCCATAAGCGGAACAGCCTTGGAAAAGTCGCTGTCAAAAGCACACTTCTCGTCGAGGATGGAGAAATCTCCGGTCTCACGGATGTAAGCGCTGACGCAAGCAATGAGCCACAACGGATCATCGTTGAAGCCGCCGCCGATGGCAGCGTTACCCTTCTTGGTCAGAGGCTGATACTGATGATAGGTGCTACCATCTTCGAACTGTGTATTGGCGATATCAATGATACGCTCTCTGGCACGCTCCGGAATCAGATGAACGAAACCTAACAGATCCTGGCAGGAATCACGGAATCCCATACCACGGCCCATGCCGCTCTCGAAGTAGCTGGCACTACGGCTCATATTGAAGGTAACCATACACTGATACTGGTTCCATACGTTCACCAGACGGTTCAACTTCTCATCTTCGGTATCGACACGATAAGTAGAAAGCAGACGATTCCAGTAAGCATGTAACTCTTCCAATGCTGCATCTACCTGTGCAGAAGTCTGATACTTGGCCAATAATTCATTGGCCGGTTTTTTATTAATGATACCCGGTGCTTCGAATTTCTCTTCTACCGGATTCTCGCAATAACCAAGAACGAAAACGAAATCCTCGGATGCGCCCGGAGCAAGGGT
>JAILOI010000043.1 GCA_024690885.1 Lachnospiraceae bacterium | reverse complement strand
TGGCAGCAGGTGCCAAGGAAGTCTATACCATCCCAATCCAGATGAAGAAAAATCGACCGGGCATCCTGCTTACGGTACTGTGCCATGTGGAGGACGAGGCGCAGATGGTACGCAAGATTTTCGGATATACCACCACCATAGGAATACGAAAGCAGACCTATGAACGATATGTATTAAATCGTAAAGAAGTCGATTTAGAGACCGAGGAAGGAGTGATTCGCCGGAAGGATGTGGAGGGCTACGGCGTATCCCGCTCCAAATTGGAGTATGAAGATGTGGCGCGTTTGGCCAGAAAGTATGGCACGTCTTTGGAGGAAGCGAAAACGCGCTTATAAGGGGCAATCGGTGTTCGTGGAGGGACGTCGGTGATAAGAGGCGAGTTGTGTTGTATGAAAGGAAACAAAACATGGAAAAAGGAATTAACGTAGCAGGAACCGGAAAGCTGGGCTTTGGCCTGATGCGCCTTCCGCAGTTGGAGAAGGACGTCATCGATGTGGAACAGACCGCGAAGATGGTGGATATGTTCTTGGAAAGCGGATTGAATTATTTTGATACTGCTTTCGTTTACAAGGGATCTGAGGATGCCATCCGTCAGGCTTTGGTAGAGCGTCACGACAGAAACAGTTATACCTTAGCATCCAAGATTAATGCCGGTGTTGCGCGGGATGAAGCAGAGTGCAAGGACCAGTTGCGCATCAGCTTGGAGCGTACCGGTGCCGGATATTTCGATTATTATTTGATTCATGCAGTGAACAAGGATAATCTGCCAAAGTATGATGCCTATGGCATCTGGGATTTTGTGAAGCAGGCCAAGGCCGAAGGCAAGATTCGTCATTGGGGATTTTCCTTCCATGATACACCGGAACTGTTGGATGAACTGCTTACCAAGCATCCGGATGCAGAGTTTGTACAGTTGCAGATTAATTATGCAGATTGGGAGAAGCCCAAGATTCAGTCCCGTGGTTGCTACGAGGTGGCAAGAAAGCACGGCAAGCACATCGTGGTAATGGAGCCGGTCAAGGGTGGAAACCTGGCAAATCCGCCGGAGAAGGTGAAGGAGATTTTTGACGCAGTAAATCCGAATGCATCTTATGCATCCTGGGCCATTCGATTTGTTGCATCCTTGGATGGAATTCTTACCGTATTATCCGGTATGTCCAACATCGAGCAGATGGAAGACAACCTTTCCTATATGGGCAACTTTCAGCCGCTGAATGAGGAGGAGAAGGCAGCCATCCGTAAGGCACAGGAAATCTATGGTATGTCCAAGGCCATTCCATGTACCTCCTGTCATTATTGTACCGATGGATGTCCGAAGCACATTGCAATTCCGGATGTATTCAAGGTGATGAACGAGCGTATGTCCACCGGCCAGTTAGAGAAGGCCGAGGCTGCGTATGCCCAGGTTACCGCCGAGGGCGGCAAGGCCAGCGATTGTATCAAGTGTCGCCAGTGTGAGAAGGCTTGTCCGCAGCACATCGATATCATCAAGCAGTTAGAGAAGATTGCCACCGTATTAGGATAGTTTATGGAATTTTATTTGGCCCCGATGGAGGGGATTACCGGTTACGTATACCGGAACCAATTACACAAGAGCTTTGGGGGTGTCACGAAATACATGACACCCTTTCTTGCGCCGGTGCCCAAGCGGGTGATTAAAACCAAGGAGCGCAGAGATATTGCCCCCGAGAACAATGAGGGGATTCACCTGGTTCCCCAGGTGTTAACCAAGGATGTGGAAGGCATGTTGGAAATCACACAAACCCTCCACGATTATGGCTATCGGGAAATCAATTTCAATCTGGGATGTCCTGCGTCCACCGTAGTTACCAAGGGCAAAGGCAGCGGATTCTTGCGACGACCGGAGGACTTAGATCGGTTTTTTGATCGGGTGTTTGCTGCGTTTCCGGAAGATATGCAGCTGTCCGTAAAGACACGCCTGGGGTATGAAAAACCGGAAGAATTTCAGAAATTGCTTGCAATTTTTAATCGATACCCTATTATGGAACTAACGGTGCATCCACGGGTGCGAGAAGACTTCTACGGGAACGAGGTCAATCTGGCAATGTTTGCCTTGGCTTATGAAGAGAGTCGCTGCCCGGTGGTTTACAATGGAGACATTGTAACGGTGGAAGATTATGAGCGCATACGAGAGCGTTTCCCCAAATTAGAACGGGTGATGATCGGCCGTGGCCTCATCCAGAATCCGGCCCTGGTTCGAGAAATTCGTGGTGGAATGCCATTATCTGAAGAGGAGTTGCATCGCTTTTTACAGGAGCTGTATCTGGAATACAGCAGGGAATTGGGCAATCACAAGGATGCCATGTTCCGACTGAAAGAGGTTTGGGGGTATGTGGCCAAGCGCTACCCGGACCGGATGCGAGAGATTCGCAACATTATCAAGGCAAAAAATGAGACGGACTACGAGCAAGGAGTTCGACTGTTTTTTTCATAAAGAACTGAGAAGAAGGAGAAAAAGAAATGAGTGAATATCGTTTGAACACAAAGTGTGTACAAGGCGGATATACTCCGGGCAACGGAGAACCAAGACAGATTCCGATTGTACAGTCTACCACCTTTAAGTACAACACCAGTGAAGACATGGGTAAGTTGTTTGATTTGGAAGCCAGCGGATATTTCTATACCCGTTTGCAGAATCCAACCAATGACTATGTTGCAGCGAAGATTGCAGAGTTAGAGGGCGGTACCGCAGCAATGCTGACCTCCTCCGGACAGGCAGCAAACTTCTTTGCATTGTTTAATATTTGTGAGAACGGTGGACACATCGTATCTTCTTCCTCCATCTATGGTGGAACTTTTAACTTATTGGATGTGACCATGCGTAAGATGGGCATCGAGATTACCTTCGTATCTCCGGATGCAACCGAGGAAGAATTGAATGCCGCATTCCAGCCAAACACCAAGGCAGTATTTGGTGAGACCATTGCAAACCCGGCATTGACCGTACTTGATATCGAGCTTTTTGCCAAGGCTGCACATGCCCATGGTGTTCCATTGATCGTAGATAACACTTTCCCGACGCCGGTACATTGTCGTCCAATCGAGTGGGGTGCAGACATTGTCACCCATTCCACCACCAAATACATGGATGGTCACGGCGCAGCAGTCGGCGGTGCAATTGTAGATTCCGGTAAGTTTGACTGGATGGCACATGCGGACAAGTTCCCGGGACTGTGCACACCAGATGAGTCCTATCATGGAATCACCTATGCAGAGAAGTTCGGTAAGGAAGGTGCTTTCATCACCAAGGCAACCGCACAGTTGATGAGAGATTTGGGAAGCATCCAGTCTCCACAGAATGCATTCTATTTGAATTTAGGCTTGGAGTCCTTGCATGTTCGTATGGCGCGTCATGCAGAAAACGGCCAGGCAGTAGCGGAGTTCTTAACCACCTGTGATCAGGTGTCCAAGGTTACTTTCTCCGGTTTGAAGAGCGATAAGTATTACGAGCGAGCACAGAAGTATCTGCCAAACGGTGGATGTGGTGTTGTTTCCTTCGAGTTGAAGGGCGGCCGTGCAGCAGCTGAGAAGTTCATGAAGAACTTAAAGCTTGCAGCTATCGAGACCCACGTAGCAGATGCCAGAACCTGTTGTTTGAATCCGGCAACTTCTACCCATCGTCAGATGAGCGATGAGCAGTTGGCTGCAGCAGGCATTCCGGCAGGATTGATTCGTCTTTCCTGCGGTTTGGAAGATGCGGCTGATCTCATTGATGACATCAAGCAGGCATTGGCTGCAATTTAATCCTATGTTGCAGTGACAGATTCAGACGAAGTTTACAATCGCCCCGAGAACCTTCTGTTCTCGGGGTGTTTTTATGATTGAATTGTGCTACTCTAGAGTACAGAAAACAAGTCATAAGAAATGTGAGGGATGATTATGGCGAAGAGTATGACCGAAGGTAAACCGCTGAAGTTAATTCTCCAGTTTGCACTTCCATTGTTGTTGGGAAATTTATTTCAACAGACCTACAACATTATTGATGCTGCCATTGTTGGTCGTGTGCTAGGGGCCGGAGCACTTGCTTCTGTGGGTGCCACCAGTAGTGTGCAGTTTTTGATTTTAGGTTTTTGTATTGGCTGTATGGCCGGTTTTGCGGTTCCGGTGGCCCAGCGGTTTGGTGCCGGTGATTACAAATCCATGCGCCGGTACATCTTTTTAAGCGGTGTGCTGACCCTAGGTTTGATGGTAATTCTAACCACCAGCTGCAGTTTGCTGACCCATCAGATTCTGCATCTGCTGTCCACACCGGCCTCCATCTATGATGGAGCGTATCAGTATATCATCGTGCTGTTTTTGGGTATGCCTTTTACCTTAGCTTATAATTTGTTATCTTCCATCCTGCGTGCGGTGGGAGATTCCAAGATGCCATTTGTATTCTTAGTCATTGCGACGGTGATCAACATTGCGTTGGATTTATTTTTCATCATCGTGCTTGGCTGGGGCTGCATGGGTGCGGCACTTGCCACCATCATCGCCCAGGGCATCAGTGCGCTATGCTGTTTGATTTTCATTCGCTATCGCTATGAATTGTTGATTCCCCGGAAGGAAGACCGGAAGTGGAATTCCAAGAAGGTGGGCCACCTGCTTTACATCGGTGTTCCCATGGGCCTTCAGTTTTCCATCACCGCCATCGGTAGTATGATGCTACAGGCGGCCAACAACGGCTTGGGCGAGGTTTATGTCTCTGCCTTCACCGCGGCTACCCGAATCAAACAATTTGCTATGAGTCCCTTTGATGCCTTGGCCACCGGTGTTTCTACTTTCGTTAGCCAGAACTATGGTGCTGCGCAATACAAGCGCATTGAGAAGGGCATCCGCCAGGGCGTATTCGTGGGTATGGCCTACGGCTTATTCATCGGTACCGTGTTGATTTTCTTCGGCCGTGACCTCTCCATGATTTTCATCAAGGCCTCCGAGGTTGCTGTCTTAGATGAAGCCGGCTACTATTTGAAGTGCACCGGTTACTTCTGGTGGACGCTGGGCATCCTGAATGTCACCCGTCTAAGTGTGCAGGGACTTGGATTTTCCAACCTTGCGATTTTCTCCGGTGTGATGGAACTCATCGCCCGTGCGGTAATTTCTCTGGCCTTAGTTCCGAGATTTTTATTCACTGCAGTCGCCTTCGCGGATCCCATTGCCTGGATTTCCGGAGCGATCTACTGTGGTATTATTTGTACAATGATTGTGCGGCGTATTCAAACGAAGGGCGCTGCTGCATAGGAGGTTTTTTGTATGGAAGTTTATCAGACCAGAGGCACTTGTTCCCGTGCCATTGAATTCGATGTGGAGGGCGATACCATCGCTTCTGTTAAATTTGTCGGCGGATGCGACGGCAACACCCAGGGCGTCGCTGCCCTCGTCAAGGGTATGAAGGTTTCCGATGCCATTGCCCGTCTCGAAGGCATTGATTGTCGCGGTCGCGGCACGTCTTGTCCCGACCAGCTTGCTAAGGCTCTGAAGGCCCATATTTCTCGCTAGTTTTTGTTGGGTTTTGCCCCGACATTCTGCGTACATAGGCATATTTCCCGCGGAACGTTGAATTGGTCCCCGACATTCTGCGTACATAGGTATATTTCCCGCGAGATCGCTCGCGCTTTCGGTTCGGACGTAGCAGATACTACAAAGCTTTGCTTCGCAAACCTTTTAGTACTGACGTCCAAACAGACTCGCTACAGAAATATACCCATGTACACCGGATGTCGGGGACTTTTTGTATGTGGACTTGCGGGGAAGATAGGATAAGAATGACAATTTTGAAAATCAGTCCAATGCCCGAGCGGGGAATCCTAGGACCAAATCGCCAAATTCCGATTTTAGTCCCCGCTACAGGTCGTAACCCTTGATTTTACAGCGATGCAACTGCCGGTTGACAGATTTCCAAGGAAACTTGATGGTCTGCAACCGGCGTTTTTTGTATGGTGAATGTAGAAAAACAGTTGGCCGCTGTATTACAATGATAACCAGAGAAAGGGTGTATAACATATGATTCTAGCGGATAAGATTATTGAATTAAGAAAAAAGAATGGTTGGAGCCAGGAAGATCTTGCAGAACAATTGCATGTGAGCCGACAGAGTGTTTCGAAGTGGGAAGGTGCCCAGTCAATTCCGGATATGAATAAGATTATTGCAATGTCCAATCTGTTTGGCGTGAGTACCGATGTCCTTCTGAAGGATGAGCTGAGCCTGGAGGATGGGACTTCTCAGGAAGTGGTTGCATCTGTGGAGCAGCGCG
>JAILOI010000031.1 GCA_024690885.1 Lachnospiraceae bacterium | reverse complement strand
AATTCCGGCGTAATGCCACCGGAGGCATGTTCTCTTTGTAAAAGGCGTGCAACGTATTTGCCGATGAGGTCACACTCTAAATTCACCGTATCCCCCACCTGTTTCAAACCTAGGGTGGTGGCATCTAGGGTGTGAGGGATGATGGAAACCTCCAGGGACGTTGCGTCCAGTGCTGCGATGGTTAAACTGATGCCATCGATGGCAATGGAACCCTGGGGGACCATCTGTTGTAGCAGGGCGGTATCCGCATGGATTTGATACCGGATGGCGTTTCCGTCCCGTCGGATCCGCCGGATAGTGCCAACCCCGTCAATGTGTCCGCTTACCATATGACCGCCGAAGCGACCATCTGCCGGCATGGCCCGTTCTAAGTTGAGGGCGTCGCCGATTTGCAGGGCACCTAAGTTACTCAAGTGCAAGGTCTGTGCCATCACATCACAGCGGTAAAAGTCCGGTCCCAAATCGGTGATGGTAAGGCAAACTCCGTTGGTGGCAATGCTGTCTCCGATATGGGCATCTGCCAGAATATGGTGGCAGGAAATCTCCAGCGATCCGTACGTGCCGTGGAGTTCTCGTTTTTTTAAGTGCCCCAATTCTTCAATGATTCCCGTAAACATTTATGAAACCTCCTTGGACAACAAATCATATTCAAGAAGCACATCGACACATTGGTCACCCCAGGAATGAATCTTGGGGTGGGACAGCTGGATGGCGTGGGATACGGACGCAATGGGAAGGGCACCCACCGGGTCCTTGGAGCTGCCTCCACCGAAAAGTTTGGCACCGATGTAGACATAAAGTTTCTGGGCCTGATGCTGCTGAAGGAAGGAGGCATGCACCTGGCCACCACCTTCCACCAATAAGCTGTCCACATGCCGTCGGCCCAATTCCTGTAACAGCGGGAAAAGGTCAATGTGACCGGTGGCAGGATGACGTTGGAATTCCAACACTTCCACGCCGGCTGCGGTTAATACCTGACGTTTGGCTGCTTGGGCTTTTGCGCCCTCCGGTGTGGTGACAACAATCAGTGGTGCCTCATCGATGGTCTGTACCAGTTGTGAGGTCAGTGGTATGCGCAGGTTGCTATCCAACACGATGCGGATGGGCTGAATCACATGCACATCGGAAAAGGGCAGGCGACAGGTGAGGGTAGGGTTGTCCGTAAGCACGGTTTCAATTCCTACCAGGATGCTGCGGTACTGCTGGCGCAACAGATGCACATGGGCCCGTGACTTCGGCTGGGTAATCCACTGGGAGTCTCCGTTCTCCAGCGCAATTTTACCGTCGGCGGTCATGGCGTACTTTAAGGCCACATAAGGCAGATGGGAGGTGATGTAATGAAAGAAGATGGGATTGAGGGCATCGCATTCTTCCTTCAAATAATCTTCGACGACCTGGATGCCGTGTGCTTTTAGGAATGCAACACCACCTCCGGCCACCAGCGGGTTTGGATCTCTGGACCCAATGACCACCGTGGAAATACCGGCGGAGAGGATGGCCTGGGTGCAGGGCGGCTGTTTCCCTTGGTGGCAGCAGGGCTCTAAGGTGACATACATGGTGGCACCATGGGCATCCCGTGTCAGGGATTGGATGGCTTCCCGCTCTGCGTGCAGGCCGCCGTAATGCTGATGGTAGCCTTCGCCGATAATCACATCATCTTTTACGATGACGGCCCCCACCAGTGGATTGGGAGAGGTGTAGCCCCTTCCTTTTTTTGCCAGGGCGATGGCCCGGCGCATATATTTTTTCTTCAAGAAAACCTTCTTTCTCTTCGGGGATACAGACTGCAAAGAGATTGCAAGAATTGGAAAAAGACCAATAAAAAACTCCGGAATACTAAAATTCCGGAGCCCATGATTGCTCAAAAAGCACAGCAGAAAAAGACTGCTATGTCATCACTTCTCTCATCCAGACTATACTGTCGGTTTTGGAATTTCACCAAATCAGCCGCCATAGGCGGGTCGCGGACTATACCGCCGGTAGGGAATTGCACCCTGCCCCGAAGTACCTATTCAATTGTTGGAAAACCAACGTTCCAAAACACATTATAAAAAAGGAACTTTGAAAAAGCAAGACGAAAAAAAGGGGGCCTGCTTGCGCAGGCCCACCGGAGGGTTTGAATTAGTGGAACAAAACGTCGTTGACGATGCTCTGTAAGTATTCCTGGCGTCCGGATCCCGGTGAGGCAGGTGCACCCATCTGATCAGCCAGGGCAGCCAATTCAGCAAGGGAGGTGTTGCCTTCACGAATCTTCTTGCCGATGCCTTCATTGAAGGAGGCGTAACGCTCCTTGATGAAGTTGTCGATGCGGCCGTCTTCAATGATGGCAGCAGCACGGCGAAGACCCAAAGCGAAGCTGTCCATACCTAAGATGAAGGCATAGAACATATCCTCGTAGGTGTTGGAAGGACGACGATTCTTGGAATCGAAGTTCAAACCACCGTCTAAACCGCCGGCCTTTAAGATTTCATACATTGCCCAAGTGGTATCGTAGATGTTGTATGGGAATTCATCCGTATCCCAACCAAGAAGCATATCGCCGGTGTTGGCATCGACAGAACCAAGCATGCCGTTCATAGCAGAGATGCGAAGCTCATGCTGGAAGGAATGTCCGGCAAGGGTTGCATGGTTTGCCTCGATGTTCATCTTGAAGTCCTTGTCCAAGCCATACTGACGTAAGAAACCGATGGCGGTTGCTGCATCGAAATCATACTGATGTTTCATTGGCTCCTTTGGCTTTGGCTCAATGAAGAAGGTTCCGTTGAAGCCGATGCTTCGACCATATTCCACCGCCATCTTCATCAACTGAGCAATGTTTTCCTGCTCGAATTTTACATCGGTGTTTAAGAGGGTCTCATAACCTTCACGTCCACCCCAGAAGACATATCCGCGGCCACCAAGCTTTACGGTCATATCCAAAGCTTTCTTGACCTGAGCAGCGGCGAAGCAATAAACATCTGCAGAGTTGGTAGATCCGGCACCGTTCATGAAACGGGGATTACCAAACATGTTGGCGGTACCCCATAAGCACTTGATGTTGGTACCCTTGGTCTTCTCCAAGAGATAATCGGTCAAATCATCCAAACGCTTGTTGGTTTCCTTGATATCGGAAGCCTCGGGAACCAAGTCCACATCGTGGAAGCAGTAGTAATCAATGCCAACCTTCTTCATGAATTCCACGCCGGCATCTACTTTGGCCTTGGCATGTGCCATGGTACCTTCTTCTGCGCCAAAGCTCTTGTCTGCAGTACCACGACCAAACATATCGACGCCGTTGGCACCTAAGTTATGCCACCAAGCCATAGCAAAATTTAGGTGGTCACGCATTTTCTTACCCATAATCACTTCATCCGCGTTGTAATAGCGGAAAGATAACGGATTCTTGCTACCCGGACCCTCGTATTTGATCTCAGGAATATTCGCAAATATTTCACTCATTTTCTAGCTCCTCCTGTGTTAAAAAAATTTGTAAAAACCTTATAGTTCCAATCGTTAGCAACGACTAACATTATGATAACGTGAACTACAAATTTTTGCTACATAATTCTTGCGATGTATCTAAAAATAACTACGAATTCTTGCGATATAACGTTGCTGTCCAATTCGTGTCCATAAAAGACTGAAATATTCCGACAGAAACCGGATAATAGGAAAATTCGTTTCCATTTGTGCGAAAAACGCCTAAATTACTGCAAATTTCATGACTTCTAAGCCATAGAATGCTATAATATAAGGAGCATGGTATTTATGAGACTTGAAGCGCTGTATATGAGTTCGGAATAAAGGAGCTCCACGGGGAGCTACGTTTTTTGCCAAGGAGAATGATTTATGGACGCGGAGCAGAGAAAAGCATCTCGTAATCTTTTACTATTGTTAGCCATCATTACGGTTTTCATGGCCATATCCCATTTAGTATCCGTTACAATGTTTAATCATCAGGTACATACCAGCGTTGGTGTGGCGACGGAGGAGGACTCCTACATGGATGTTCATTTTCGCGGAGGATCCACCGCGGCTTGGGAGAAGCTGGAACTTGGGCTAAACGGTATTATCTATGACGGAGAATTTCATAATAATTCTCCGTATCTGATTAATTCCTGGACAATGGAATTTCACGTATCCGGCGATTGCTATATCAACCAGTTTTGGAATGGAGAATTGGAAATTCATCAGTATCCCGGAACCGATCGGGAAGTGATACAGACCTTGAATCTGGCCTCTTACGATTTGGAGGAGATCCAGTTGGATTATATTACGGATGGGTCGGATCTGCTGATTGAACTGCATAAGGGAGATTACTTTATTTACTATCCATCGAGTCGGTTCAAAGAAGAGATTATCAAACCCGGCGATGAAGTGGTTGTGGGTATGATTCTATATTATGTGGATCCCATCGATGTAACGGATTACCACGTAGATTATTACTATAACAAGGGATATACCGATGGCATCGGTTTCTGGGTAAGTTGTGCCATGGCAGTGGTTTTCATACTCGTCTTAAGTATGCGGCTGACGGCAATTGTGGTATACCGGAAGGCCAATCATGCCATGGAACTTCGAACTTCCGGAATCTCTTGCATGTCGGAAATCTATACCGTGATTTACATGATTGATTTGCTGCAAGATACCTTGACGCCCATTGCGGTGGATGAAGCGTCAGATAAGCAACGCCCCAAGGAACTGCCGGCCAGTCAACAGTTATCGAATTTATTCCAGGTAGATCCGGAACCGGCATATCGGGATTTGATGGTGCAATTTAGCGATTTATCCACCTTGCCGAAGCGCTTGGCACAGCGAAACAGTTTAACCACGGAGTATGAAAGCCAGAACTATGGATGGAGTCGAATTCGTTTCATCGTAATGGATCGAAGCGTAGATGGAAATTTGGAACGGGTACTGTTTACCGTGGAGCAGATCAACGAAGAGAAAAAGGAGTTGGATGAGGTTCGAAATCGTGTGGAGGAAGCGGAATCTGAGAGCAAGGCGAAAAGTGCATTCCTTGCCAACATGTCCCACGAAATCCGAACGCCAATCAATGCCATTCTTGGAATGGATACCATGATTTTGCGGGAGAGCAAAGATAAGCTGGTGCGGAATTATGCCAAGGATATTAAGAATGCCGGCACCATGTTGCTGTCCTTAATCAATACGATTTTGGATTTTTCCAAGTTGGAAGCCGGACGTATGGAACTGGTTCCGGGCGAGTATTCCGTACAGGAACTGATTTACGATGTACAAAGCCTGACGCGAAATCGCGTGGAGTCTAAGAAGTTAAAACTGGAGATTGATGTGACGGAAGATATGCCATGTCGCCTGTATGGTGACGATGTGCGTCTGAAACAGGTCATCATCAACCTGTTGACCAATGCGGCTAAGTACACGGAAGAAGGTACGGTGCGTTTGGGTGTCTATGGCAAGGCCATCGATGACAAGCGGGTACACTTGTTGATTTCCGTTAAGGATACGGGACTTGGAATCAAGGAAGAGGATCAGAAGAAATTAACGGAGCGCTTTGCTAGGTTTGATACCAAGAAGAATCGGACCGTAGAAGGTACCGGTATCGGAATGAATCTGGTTAGCAGCCTACTTGAGATGATGGGTTCGAAACTGGAAGTGGTCAGCATCTATGGCCGCGGCAGTGATTTCTTCTTTGAGTTGGAACAGGGAATTGTAGATGCAAGCCCGCTGGGAAAACACAATTGGGAAGAGCGGGAAGATGATGAGGAAGAGGTATATGGTGCATCTTTTATCGCACCGGATGCCCATATCCTCGTGGTGGATGATAATGATATGAACCGTATGGTGTTCCGGAATCTGTTGAAGGAAACGGAAATTCAAATCGAAGAAGCTTCCGGCGGCAAGAAGGCATTGGCCCTAACCAAAAAGAATACTTACGACTTGATCTTCATGGACCATATGATGCCGGAGATGAATGGCGTAGAGGCGATGGAAGCCATCAAGATTCAGGCCGATGGCAAGAATCAGAAGACCCCAATCATCGTATTAACCGCCAATGCATTGCAGGGGGCCAAGGAAGAATATCAGCGGCTTGGGTTCGTGGACTTTTTGGCAAAACCGGTGAAGCCTGAGGCACTGGAAAGTACGATTATGAAGTATTTGCCGGAGGACTTGTATGAGAAACGTGCGAAGAAGGCAGATGATTCCGAAACGAAGGAAGTTACCATGCCGGATATGGAAGGTGTGGATGCCATGTATGCCTTAGAACATGTGGGATCTCTCGATGGAGTGATTGCGGTGGGCAAACAGTTTATTGCCCTGGCAGAATCGGATGCCGAGGAGTTACATGGATATTGGGAGCGACTGAAAGAACATCCGGAGGATAACGAGGCACTCAATTCCTATCGAATCAAGGTGCATGCCATGAAGACATCCGCAAATCTATGCGGTGCCCTTCAGGTGTCCGGTGTGGCAGCACAACTGGAATCGGAAGCAATTCACAGTCGTGTGGATGCAATTGTAGATATTACGCCACACTTCCTGAGGTTCTGGTTGCATCTGAAAGAGGTGCTGTTGACACAGGTGCCCAAGAATCAGGAACCCAAGAAGGAAGCCATGGATGTGGAACGGTTACATACCTTGTTGCATCAGCTTACCACCGCAATGAATTCTTATGATATTAAGACGGCAGATGCCCTGGTGGATGAGATTTCATCCCACGATATGGACGATTATTTGGCAGAGAAGGTAACAGCGTTAAAAACAGCAGTGGCACAGTTGGATGCCCCAGGTTGTGAAGCACTATGTAAGGAGATTATGAATGACTGATGAATTTCCAATGGTTTCGTTTTTAGTGGAACGAGATCTCTCATTTGTATTGACAGCGGTGAATAGTTTGTTGGAAGAACAACAAATTGAGACCGAGAAACAGGACATTCACTTGTTTGAAAAACAACATCCGGATCATTTGGCGCCATTGATCGTGGCGGAGGCGGAAACACTATTGAGCAATGATTCTGCCCGGGTGATTCTCTATGATATGTGCATCGAACAGGGAGTGCATTTTATCCTGATTGGAGAAGCGGAGGATTTAAGAAAACTGGTGGATAAAACCAGTCATACGTTGATATCCGCCACCTACAATCGTCCCATCAATGCCAAGGATGTGGTTGCCAAAATCGAAGAATTGGTGGAACTGGTACGGCAGCGGGGCTTCCGTAAGAAAATTCTGGTGGTGGATGATTCCCCAACCTTTCTGCGGACGGCAGCGGAGTGGTTTGAAGAGGATTACAACGTGGCGATTTGTCCCTCGGCAGCAGCCGCCTTCCATATGTTGGAAAGTTTCAAACCGGATTTGATTCTTTTGGATTACGAGATGCCGGTTTGCAGCGGTGCACAGTTTTTGGAGATGCTGCACAGTGAGGAGACCACCCGCCATATTCCGGTGATTTTCTTGACCTCCAAGGGGGATTCGGAGACGGTCAAAAGCGTGCTGGCGATGGGCCCACAAGGATATCTATTAAAGACCCAGCCCAAGGAAGCAATACAGAACTCTGTTTTGAACTTTTTCAATAAGGAGATTATGAAATAGTATGGTTACTTGGATTTATGGTGTACTGCTTGCAGTATCTATTTTAGTTATTATGTATATGGCGCAGAAGAACTATGAGAACATCGATACCCAGTATTGGACCATCGTTGTGTTAGTTCCCATGGTGGTGCTTGGTTATTGGCTGAAAACCCAGGCGGAGACGGTGGAAGCGGCGAAGATTTGCTTTAGCTACATCTACCTGGATAGTACGGTACTTTTGACCATCGTTATCTTCTGTATCATGCGTTTCATGGGACTTCGGATTTACCCATGGCAGAAGATTTTAGGCTATGGTACCGCCTTTTTGCACATGCTGCTCATCTGGGTTTGTGTGCGGAACAATCTCTATTATGGCACCATGACACTGATTGATACCGGCAATGGAATTGCAACCAAGATGACTCCCGGACCATTGAAAATCATTCACTGGATTTATTTGGCAGTGGTGCTGGTAATTATCGGTGCCCTCATGGCCAAAGCTCTGATTAAGCGGGGAACCTACTCCAGAAGAACCTTGATGCTGTATTCCATCTTAACCGGTATCGGTCTGGTTTGTTATCTGCTGGAAACATTGCTGGACGTGGATTTCTCTGTTTTACCGTTTGTTTACGTGGTTGCAGACATTCTGATTGCGCTAAATTACGATCACGCCCACACCCATGATATTGCCTGCCTGATTTCCGAGCAGCAGAAGTACCATGGCACCAAGGGATACGTGGCCTTCGATTTGAACGGTTGTTACTTAAGCTGTAATGAAAAAATTTATGAATATCTGCCGGAACTAAAGGAACAGGTGGTGGATGCCAAGTTACCGGAGAACTCCCGTCTGGCAGATATTTTCTATACGTTGATAGAAAATCACAAAAATAATGTGAAGCATCATCGGAAATTTCAGGCGGGAGATGTGGTGTGCCGTTGTGAGATTTCGGAATTCACCATCCGCAAGGATGGCAACGTCCAGGGATATCTGTTTGACGTGCGGGATGTGACGGAAGAAGAACATGTACTAAGCGTCATGAAAGATTACAACGAAACGTTGAACACCGAGGTCTTTGAGAAGACCGAGAACATCCGGGCAATCCAGGAGAAGATTGTACTTGGCCTTGCAAACATGATTGAAAACCGAGACAACAACACCGGTGGTCATGTAAAGAGAACCAGTGATGTTATCAAGATTTTGGTAAAAGAAATCCAGAAGCAGGGTATCTATGAAATCTCCGATACCTATGCCAAGGATATTGTACGAGCAGCCCCAATGCATGACTTGGGAAAAATTTCCATCGAGAATTCCATCCTGTTAAAGCCGGGAAAGCTGACGGATGAAGAATATGCCGTTATGAAAACCCATGCGGCCAAGAGTGGTGAGATTGTAAAAATTATTTTACAAGACGTGGAAGAAGAGCATTTTGTGAAGGTGGCCTATAACGTGGCCAGATATCACCATGAACGCTGGGATGGCCGGGGCTATCCGGAAGGGTTGGTTGGCGATATGATTCC
The DNA here is from genome assembly GCA_024690885.1 of Lachnospiraceae bacterium. GTDB lineage: Bacteria > Bacillota > Clostridia > Lachnospirales > Lachnospiraceae > XBD2001. The sequence goes on along the minus strand of JAILOI010000031.1, from coordinate 4,120 downwards.
ATTGGAAGCTAGGATTATGGCGGTAGCAGATGTATACGATGCTTTGGTTTCCGCCCGTTGTTACAAGGGTGCCGGAAATTATGAGGACGTGGCCAATACCATGATGGACAATATGGGCAACCAGTTCGATCCGAAGCTGTTGCCGGTATTTATTGGATGTCGCAGTGAGTTAGAGACTTATTATCAACAGTCCAAGTAGGGGAAATTCAACGCAGATGAAGGGAGGTACACACCATGTTGGAGAAGGTGGATTTGAAGCAGAAGATGTCCAAAGAGGATTTTCGAAAAAAGGGGGAAGCACTGAAGGCACAACTGACCACCTTGGACGGTCCGATTAAAACAGCGGGATTACCGGTGATTATCCTGTTTGAAGGCTGGGAAGGCGCCGGCAAGGGCAGCATTATCTCCCGTCTGATCAAAAACTTCGATCCCAGATGGTTTACCATGGTAAACACCCTGCCTCCAACCCCGGAGGAGATGCGCGAACCCATGATGTGGCGCCATTGGAAGACGATTCCGGAAGCCGGTTCTATGGCAATCTACGATCGTTCCTGGTACCAGGAGGTGTCGACCCTGCGGATTCAGCAGAAAGTAGATGATTTGACCAACATCCGCCACATGAACGAGATCAACAATTTTGAACGTGGATTGGCGGACAACGGCTATGTCATCATTAAGTTCTTCCTTCACATCTCAAAGAAGGAACAGCGGGCCCGTATGGATGCCCTGAAGAAGGACAAGGATACCAAGTGGCGTGTCTCCGAAGCAGATGAGAAAACCAACAAGGAATACGATACCTACTACAACGCCTATGAGCAGATGTTGGAATATACCAATACGGTCTATGCGCCCTGGCATGTGATTTCCGGTATGGACGAGCGGGCCTGTGCCTATGAGGTGTTCGACGTGGTGGCAGATACCATTCAGAAGGCTTTGAAGGTGAAAAAGGACCGGGAGGAAGCGGCCAAGCATGAGGCAAGCTTAATCAATCCGGGTCAGTATCACTTTTTGCCCATGCCAAAGCTGGCAGAAATCAAGCTGGATAAAACTATGAGTGAGGAGACCTACCGGAAGCAGTTGAAAAAGGAGCAGAAACGCTTAGCGCAGTTACACAACCGGATCTATAAGGAGAAGATTCCGGTAATCATTGCCTATGAAGGTTGGGATGCCGCCGGCAAGGGCGGAAACATCAAGCGTGTATCGGAGGCCTTGGACCCCAGAGGATATGAGGTGCTGCCCATTGCTTCCCCAAGTAAGGAGGAGAAGAACCGGCATTTCTTGTGGCGGTTTTGGACGAGACTTCCGAAGGACGGACATTTTGCCATCTTCGATCGAACCTGGTACGGCCGTGTGATGGTGGAGCGTATTGAGGGATTCTGTACCACGGCAGACTGGCAGCGGGCTTACGGTGAAATCAATGACTTTGAGCGTCAGCTCTATGACTGGGGTGCCATCATTTTGAAATTCTGGATTCACATCGATTCCGAGGAGCAGCTGCGCCGGTTTACGGACCGACAGAACACGCCGGCCAAACAGTGGAAAATCACAGATGAGGACTGGCGCAATCGAGAGAAGTGGCCTCAGTATGAGGAGGCGGTGGATGATATGTTAAAGTACACCACCACGGATTTTGCACCATGGCATGTCATCTTAGGAAATGACAAAAAGTATGCCAGAATCCAGACCTTGAAAATCATCAACGACACCATTGAAGAGCGCCTCAATAGTGCCCGTAAGCGGAAACGCTGATTTTTCACCGAAAACTGTTTCGTTTATCCCGGCTTTTCAAGGGAAATTCGTGAAAAACAACGAATTTTCCTTGGAAGGGGGATTCCTCCATTGCCTGCATTTTTATTCTATATTAAAATAAGAGACGGTCACATCGACTTGTAGATTTGTGGACAGTTGATTCGGATGTGTTACTTCAGAAAGGACTCTTAAGTAGAAATGCAGAAAACAAAACGTAATTTTTTCCAATCCGTTCTATTCCAGAACGCCGGCATGAACATTGCCATTCTTTTATCTTTTTTGGCGACCATCGCCATCGTAATTACATCCATTAATTCGTTAATTTTGGAAGCAACGCAGGGTACCCACCAGGTGATGGAGCTTCTGACTGCGGAGAAGGAACTGCGAGAAGATGTGGTTGCTATTCAGGGAAATATTTCCAACATCATGGGATTATCCCTTTCCAGTGAGAATTACAATTATTCCGATACCATTAAGGCGACCAAGGAGAAAATGGCGGACTTGGATGAGAAGTATGCGTATATTGCAACCCAGAGTGTATTAGCAAATACCGCGGATGATCCATCCTCTGACTTGAATGCTTTGGGAAGTTCTCTCAGTGTGGCAACCTCCCAGTTCAATAAGATGTTAGATGCTGCGCAGTTACAGAACTTCAAGGTCTTCATGAGAGAAATCGCACAGAACGATTATGTGGCCAACGGGGATGCGGTATATGCTGCATTGGATGGTATGGAAGAAACCATCGACGGCATGGTGAAAAACACCGAGAAGAACTTGGAGAAAAAGCGTAATGCTGCGCTGATGCAGATTTTGGTTTGCCTGGTATTTGTGGTTGCAGTCATCGGACTGAGCTTTTTCTTAAACTATATTCGCATCAATCGTACCGTGGCTCGTATCAGTAAGGAAATTCGCGGTATCATCAACAAGATTCAGGCCGGAGAAGGTGACTTAACCGCCCGGGTACAGACCAAGACCACCACTGAGATTGGTGAAATCGTAGAAGGCTTTAATCTGTTTATTGCTTCCTTACAGGAAATCATCGCAGATGTAAAGCACGGTTCCGGCGTATTAAATACCTCTTCCGAGGCTATGACGATGAAAATCCGGAAGGCCAGCGACAACATCACCAACACCTCTGCTTCCTTGCAGGAATTAACAGCCAGCATGGATACCATGGAGGAAACCGCCCACAGCATGGTGGACAAGTTGGAAGAGGTGCGTCGTGCTGCCAACGAAATCTTAGAGAATGCTTCCGCCGGTGAGATGACCGCCCAGGAAGTCAAGGAACAGGCACAGAACATGAAAGACAGTGCCATCCGCAAGAAGGAACATACCGGAGAGCGCATGTCTGAGATGAGCGTAGTTCTTGAGGCTTCCGTTCAGAACAGCGCCAAGGTTTCCCAAATTGATGAGTTAACCAACGACATCTTAAGCATTGCCAGCCAGACCAATCTGTTGGCATTAAATGCATCCATCGAAGCTGCCCGTGCCGGTGATGCCGGTCGTGGTTTTGCTGTGGTTGCCGGCGAAATCGGCACCCTTGCTGAGAACAGCAAGAACACCGCCAGCCGTATCCAGGAAATCAGCAGTGAAGTTACCGAGGCGGTAAACACCCTCGCTGCCAATGCCAGCGATATGGTCACCTTCATCAACGAAACCGTTCTACATGATTACGATGCGTTCGTAGAATCCGGTGAGAACTACAACGTCACGGCCGACATTATGGAAGACTTGCTTCGTCAGTTCACCTTGAAGGCTGACAACTTACACGCCATCATGAACGACATGAGCAACTCCGTCAATGCCATCACTGCTTCCGTTACCGAAAGCACCCAGGCCATCAATTCGTCTGCCATGAATGCGTCCGAAATCGTGGAGCAGATCAATGGCATCAACGAAGACATGGAACAGAACAACGATGTTACGCGCCAGCTCAACGAGCGCGCCCTGAAGTTCGAAATTGTGTAATATAATACGCCCCGTTGTAGCATGGGTATGTCTTATTTTTTCGCGGGGTCGTTTTCACTATGGGTTCGAACGTAACGGACACATACAAAAAACTCTATGCCTTCAGCTTACTTCGTAGCTGAAGGCATGGAGTTTTTTTAGTGCCGACGTTCTCACACACCCGCTACAAAAAATAAGTCATACCCGTGCTACAACGGGGCTTACGTTACCGTTTGGGCGTCGCTCGATTGATTGTCGCGTTGGACCATTGTTTTTTCGCGGAGATACGCCGCTTATAAGGCCGTTGGTTTTTTCCCCGCGTGATCGCTCGCGCTTCCGGTCTTGGCGTAACGGACACATACAAAAAACTCTATGTCATTCAGCTTACTTCGTAGCTGTTTGCCATAGAGTTTTTTTAGTGCCG
>JAILOI010000010.1 GCA_024690885.1 Lachnospiraceae bacterium | reverse complement strand
AAGAAGTCCGGTGTAGACGGAATTTCCGGAGTTTCTTCCGATTTCCGTGACTTGAAGGCTGCTTCCGATGAGGGCAATGAGAGAGCAACCCTTGCAATCGAGATGTTCTGCTATCGTGTAGCAAAGTATGTTGGTTCTTATGTAGCAGCAATGAACGGTGTGGATATCATCGCATTTACCGCAGGTATCGGCGAGAATACCGGCTGGCTTCGTGAGAAGGTTTGCTCCTACTTCGGATTCCTTGGTATCAAGTTAGATGCTGAGGCAAACAAGGTGATTGGCGAAGAGAAGTTGGTTTCTGCTCCGGATTCTTCCGTCAAGGTTTATGTGATCCCGACCAACGAAGAGTTGGCAATCGCTCGTGAGACCGTAGCACTTGCAAAATAGTTGTTGACAACGGCCCGCTACGTTTGTATAATCAGATTGTTGTGGATTGGAGTGCGTCTATGAATATTGATTTAACAGCCGTTTTAACCCATATGGATGAACACTTTGATGTGGAATGCCAGCTGGATATGGATGTTTTTCAATTGGGCACAGAAGCATATCCGATTCTGAACAAGAAGCCATTTACATTGAATCTTTCCAATGTCATGGGTCAGAAGTTATTGATTTGTGGCAAGACCGATGTAACGCTTACGGTTCCTTGTGATCGCTGTTTGGAGGATGTGGAGATTACCCTTCCCCTTACCATCGATTATGAGTTCCAAATCCGTCAGGAGCAGATTGTTCCGGATGCGGATGAGGAGTATTCCTTTTTTACCGAGGATTATCGTGAGTTACAGCCGGATGAGATGATTCATGATGAAATCCTGGTAAACTGGCCGGATAAGGTGCTTTGCAGAGAGAACTGTAAGGGAATCTGTCCTGTCTGTGGTCAGAATCTGAATAAGAAGGATTGTGGCTGCGATAGAGTTGTACTGGATCCGCGAATGGCGAAATTCCAGGATATTTTCAATGAGTTTAAGGAGGTGTAACGAGATGTCTATCTGTCCTAAGAACAAATCTTCCAAGGGAAGAAGAGATAAGAGAAGAGCAAACTGGAAAATGAGTGCTCCTACTTTAGTTAAGTGCAGCAAGTGTGGCGCATTAATGATGCCTCATCGTGTATGCAAGAACTGTGGATCTTACAACAAGAAAGAGATCATCCCTCAGGATTAATCTTTTTACACATTCCATAGGGTATTAAGCCTTTCGAAGCTTCTTCGGAAGGCTTTTTTTATGGGGAAAAGCGGGAAAGAAGAAGCGTATCCTAGTCCTTGATTTTGGGTAGTATTTATAGTATATTTTCAGATGAGTAGTTGGAAGGAGAATTCCATGGGAGTTTTCACTTCCCGGTAGCGAGAAGGAGACATATGAGCGAGATTACACGTGTAGCGCTTGATGCAATGGGTGGGGATAACGCACCGGTTGAGATTATCAAGGGCGGTATTGATGCAATTAATGAGCGAGATGATATTCATCTTTGTTTAGTTGGCCAGCCGGATGTCATTGAGGCGGAGTTGGCCAAATATATTTATCCGAAGGATCAGATTACCGTATATCCGGCTTCGGAAGTGATTGAGACGGCAGAACCTCCGGTGAATGCCATCAAGAAGAAGAAGGATTCTTCCATTGTAGTTGGTATGAAACTGGTGAAGGACGGCGAGGCAGATGCCTTTGTTTCCGCCGGAAGTTCCGGTGCGATTCTGGTCGGCGGTCAGTTGATTACCGGCCGTATCAAGGGTGTGAAGCGTTCTCCGTTGGCACCATTGATTCCAACCGAGCAGGGTGTTTCCCTGTTGATTGACTGTGGCGCGAATGTGGATGCTAGAAGTGAGCATTTGGTACAGTTTGCCCGCATGGGTTCCATCTATATGGAGCATGTAATTGGAATTTCCAATCCTCGTGTTGCCATCGTGAACATCGGTGCCGAGGAAGAGAAGGGCAATGCCCTGGTGAAGGAAACTTATCCGCGTCTGAAAGCATGCAAGGATATTAATTTTATTGGAAGTATTGAAGCGAGAGACATCCCGAAGGGCGATGCCGATGTGATTGTTTGTGAAGCCTTTGTTGGTAATGTCATCTTGAAATTATACGAAGGTTTGGCGTCCACATTGATTCATGTGGTGAAGGCGGGTATGATGAGCAATCCGCTGAGCACCTTAGGTGCTGCTATGGCCAAGCCGGCATTGAAGCGTACCTTGAAGGCATTTGATGCCTCTAATCACGGAGGAGCGCCGCTTCTAGGTTTGAACGGTCTGATTGTGAAGACCCACGGTAGTGCAACTTCGAAGGAAGTGCACAATTCGATTATTCAGTGTGTTACCTTTAAGGAACAGCATATAAAAGAAAAGATCAGTGACTGCCTGAATGTGGCAGATGCAGATGAGGAGGAATCATAATGGAGTTCGAAATTCTTAAGAAAGTAATTGCTGAAGTATTGAGCGTAGACGAGGCTGAGATTACCAAGGATACCACCTTTATCGATGATTTGGGTGCAGATTCTTTGGATGTTTTCCAGATCATCATGGGTGTGGAAGAAGAACTTGATATCGAAGTGAACAGCGATGAAGCTGAGAAGATTGTAACGGTTGGCGATGCAGTTGAACTGATTAAGAAGACCGTTGGTTAATCATAATTATTAAGAAATGAATAGGAAGGAAAAACCCTTGTCTCAAGGGTTTTTTCGTTCCTTATAGGGTGAATGTTTTGGACTTATTAAACGAATTTGAACAAAAGATTGGTTATGAGTTTAAAGACAAAAGCTTACTTACTCAGGCACTGACCCATAGTTCCTATGCCAATGAAAAACACCTTGGCAAGTTCAGTGACAACGAGCGTCTGGAATTTTTGGGAGATGCAGTCCTTGAGGTAGTTTCAAGTGAGTTTTTGTATTTAAATTTTTCACAGTTCTCAGAGGGTGAACTTTCAAAACTGAGGGCTAGTTTGGTCTGTGAGCCGACGCTTGCGTATTGCACCAAGGAAATTTCCCTGGGAGATTATGTACGTTTGGGCAAGGGGGAGGATCAAACCGGCGGACGGTTGCGCAAGTCTATTCTGTCCGATGCCTTAGAGGCTGTCATCGGTGCCATGTTTTTGGATGGTGGCATGGATGTGGCTAAGGCATTCATACTCCGTTTTATTCTGACGGATATTGAACACAAACGTAAATTTCATGACAGCAAGACGGCTTTACAGGAGGCCATTCAGGCGAAGCATGGGGATAGTCTGCATTATGAACTGGTGGGCGAAAGCGGACCGGATCATTGCAAGGAATTCGTGGTATCCGTCTATGTTGGAGACAAGTGCTTAGGAACCGGCAAGGGTTCTTCGAAGAAGGCAGCAGAACAGGAAGCAGCTTACCATGGCTTGCTTTTGATTGAGGGAGAGTAACGCATGTATCTAAAAAGTATTGAAATGCATGGATTTAAGTCCTTTGCGAATAAAATCGTATTGGAATTCCACAATGGTATTACCGGTATCGTTGGACCTAACGGTAGTGGTAAGAGTAACGTTGCGGATGCGGTTCGCTGGGTTTTAGGTGAGCAGAGTGCCAGACAGTTGCGTGGCGCCAGCATGCAGGATGTTATTTTTGCAGGTACCCAGAACCGGAATCCATTGAGCTATGCCTACGTTGCAATTACTCTGGATAATTCCGATCATATGCTTCCCATTGATTTTGAGGAAGTGACCATTGCCAGACGTGTATATCGTTCCGGGGAAAGTGAATACCTGTTGAACGGAACTCCGTGCCGTCTGAAGGATGTGAATGAACTGTTCTATGATACCGGTATTGGCAAAGAAGGCTATTCCATCATTGGACAGGGTCAGATTGAGCGTATTCTCTCCGGTAAGCCGGAAGAGCGTCGTGAGCTGTTTGACGAGGCAGTTGGTATCGTTAAGTTTAAGAAGCGTAAAGCGGCTTCCATTAAGAAGTTAGAGGAAGAGCGGGAGAATTTGGTTCGCGTCAATGACATCTTAGGTGAGTTGGAGCGTCAGGTTGGCCCGTTGGAAGAACAGGCGCAGACTGCAAAGCTCTACTTAAAACGTAAGGAAGAATTAAAAACCTACGACGTGAATATGTTCCTGTTGGAACTAAAGCGTCTGAGTGACCAATTAGAGGACATCAACAAAAACTACGCCATTGCGGATGAACAGCTTTCCAACCAGCGGGAAGAAGATGAGCGTATCAAAGCGACCTATGCATCCTTAGAGGAGCAGATCGAAGCGGTCGATGCTCAGATTGATGGCTTGAAGGACGAAGAAAGCAAGACCTCCATTGCCAAGAGTAACCTGGAGAATGAGATTAAAATCCTAGAGGAGCAGATTCGATTTGCCCAGTCTTCTGAGGAGAATACCGCAAAGCGGAAGGCAGAAATCGAAGAAGAGCGGGATGCTTATGTGGCAGAACGCAAGGGATATGAGGATGAGAATGCCCAGTTAACCGAACTGTTGAATGAAGCGGTGGAGCGTCTAAACAAGGCCAAGGAATACTTTAAGAACTTAGAGGATGAAATCAATCGCTGCAACGAGGGTATTGAACAGGACAATCGTGAGATGTTGTCCCTCATCAATGGCCGAAGCGAGATCAAAACTCGGGAGCAGAAGTTTGCAACCATGACGGAGCAGATCAATATTCGCAAGGCGCAGTTGAACCAGCGATTATTGGCGCGTAAGACCGAGGAAGACCAGTTGCAATCTGAGGTTTCCAAGGCAGAGACCGCATTTGATGAAATCCGTGAGAAGACGGATGGATTGGCTGCAAAGCAGACCGAGATTGAATCCAAGATTCATGAGTCCAAGGACAAGATTCGCAGTGCAACTGCGGCTTTACAGGAAGCGAAAGATACATACAACAAGGAATCCTCTCGTTTGGAATCCTTGAAGAATATTGCAGAACGCTATGATGGATACGGAAAGTCCATTCGTTCCGTGATGGAACAGAAGGACAAGAATTCCGGAATCCATGGTGTTATTGCCGACTTGATTCACGTAGAGAAGAAGTATGAGGTGGCAGTAGAGACAGCCCTTGGTGGTAACATCCAAAACATTGTGACCGAGGATGAACAAACCGCCAAGGATATGATTGCGTTCCTTAAGAAAAACCATTTGGGACGTGCGACCTTTTTACCGATTACCAGTGTGGATGGTCGCGGGAACTTCAAGAAGACGGATGTGCTTGGGGACAAGGGCGTCATTGGACTGGCCAGTGAGCTGGTTTCCTGTGACAGCCAGTACGAGGGCGTCATTGCATATCTATTAGGTCGTGTGGTTGTAACCAAGACGGTAGATGATGCATTGGCACTTGCCCGTAAGAATAAATACTCGTTACATATTGTGACCTTAGAGGGTGAGTATTTAAGTCCGGGTGGTTCGATCTCCGGTGGTGCCTTCCGTAACAACAGCAATCTTCTGGGGCGTCATCGTGAGATTGACGATATGGAGAAGCGTTTGGAGGAACTGGCTGCCAAGCAGAAAGAGATGGACCAGGATATCTTAAGCAGACAGACCGCCATCGCTTTATTGGAAGAGGATTTGGAAGAAAACCGCAAGGCATTAAGTGCTGCCGCTGTCGAGAAGAATACGGCAGAGATTCATCTGGCGCGTGCCCGGGAATTAATGAAGGAGAGTGAGAATGCCTTCGCTTCCTTGAATACGGAAGGGGCAGATATCGAGAAGCAGTTGCAGGATATCGCCAAGCAGCAGAAAGCCATTGCGGATGAGATGGAAGCCTCCTTGCAGAGAGAGCAGGAATTGAAGGATGAAATCGCATCCTTGAATCAGACGTTAGATGAGAAGACCTATATGGAGACCGCAGCGAATCGTAATGTGGCTGAGGTTCAGATTGAGGAAGCTTCCGCTCGTCAGAAGGTAGATTTCGTCAATGACAATATTACCCGTGTGTCTGCCTCCATCGACAAGAGTGAGCGTGCCTTAGAAGAGTTATTGAGTCAGGCCAACCACTCCAAGGAAGAGATGGAGCAGCGTCGCAACGATATCGAGCGTATCAAGGAAACCATCAGTGGTGCGGACGAAAACTTTGCTTCCCTAGAGGCGGAGTTGAAAGCAGCCCAGGCCAAGAAGATTGAATTAAACGAAGAGTACAAGAGCTTTTTCGATAAAAAGGAAGCTATCTCCAAAGCAATTTCTGATTTGGAGAAGGAAATCTTCCGTCTGGAAGCACAGCGGGAGAAGACCAACGACTCCATCAATTATCAGAACAGCTACATGTGGGATGAGTATGAGCTTACGTTCCATGCGGCTGAGAAGCTTCGGGATGAGTCCTACCAGGATCATGATGTTTTGCGGAAGTTGGTGAACTCCACCAAGGAAGCTTTACGTAAGATGGGCAATGTCAACGTCAACGCCATTGAGGAATACAAGGAAGTTTCCGAGCGTTATTTCTTCCTGAAGGATCAGCATGATGACTTGATTGAAGCAGAGCAGCGCCTGGTGGAAATCATTGATGAATTGGATCGGGGGATGCGGGAACAGTTTACCCAGGGATTTTCCAACATTCAGACCGAGTTTGATAAAGCATTTAAGGAACTCTTCGGTGGTGGTAAGGGTACTCTGGAACTCATCGAGGGCGAGGACATCCTTGAGACCGGAATTAAGATTATCGCTCAGCCGCCGGGAAAGAAATTGCAGAATATGATGCAGCTCTCCGGTGGTGAGAAGTCTTTGACGGCCATCGCGTTATTGTTTGCCATCCAGAATTTGAAGCCGTCACCTTTCTGTCTCTTAGACGAGATTGAGGCTGCGCTGGATGATTCCAACGTCGACCGTTATGCGAAGTACTTACATAAGTTAACCAAGAATACCCAGTTTATCGTAATTACCCACCGTCGTGGTACGATGAACGCGGCAGATCGCCTCTATGGTATCACCATGCAGGAGAAGGGTATTTCCACATTGGTTTCCGTCAACTTGATTGAAGCAGATTTGGATGAGTAATTATGGGATTATTTGGATTTGGTAAAAAGAAACAACAGGATATCATTGCAGCGGCTGCCGGTTTAAACTTCGAGGAAGAATCCGTGGAAGAAACCCGGTTGGAAGAAACGCTCGAGGAAGAAACGCCAAGCGGCCCTTCTATCTTGGATGAGATGAAGGAAGAATTGGATGCCCAAAAGCCTACAGAGCTGAAAGCCAACTTTGGTAAGAATGCGGATGGCACCCTTGCCCAGGTAGAGGAACAGGCGCCGGAAGAACAACCGGAGGAAGCCGGTGGCTTTTTTCAGAAGTTGGTGGCGGGCCTTACCAAGACCAGAGATCAGTTCGTGCGTAATATGGATTATGCCTTCGGTGCATCGGAAATCGATGACGATTTCTATGAGGAGTTGGAGGAGATTCTAATCTCCGGTGACATTGGGGTGCGTACCACAGATGCGATTCTGGAGCAGCTGAAGGAAGAGGTTCGCAATCGGAAGATTGTGGATCCGAAGGAATGCAAAGAGGTTCTGATTGAAGCCATTCGCAACCAGATGAATTTGGGCGAGGCCTCCTATCGCTTTGAAGAGGAGCGCTCCGTAGTTTTTGTTATCGGCGTGAATGGTGTTGGAAAAACAACAACCATCGGTAAGTTGGCGGCTAAGCTGAAAGCCCAAAATAAGAAGGTGGTTATTGCAGCTGCGGATACCTTCCGTGCTGCGGCCGGAAATCAGTTGCGGGAATGGGCCAATCGTGCCGGCGTGGATATGATTGGTGGCCAGGAAGGTTCGGATCCGGCAGCGGTGGTGTATGATGCCATTGCATCTGCCAAGACAAAGGATGCGGACGTGCTGTTGATTGATACGGCCGGTCGTCTTCACAACAAGAAGAATTTGATGGATGAGCTTTCCAAGATGAATCGCATTATTGAGCGGGAATATCCGGGTGCCTATAAGGAATCTCTGGTGGTATTGGATGCCACCACCGGACAAAACGCTTTAAACCAGGCCAAGGAATTTAAGGAAGCAGCGGATTTGACCGGTGTGGTGTTAACCAAGATGGACGGAACTGCCAAGGGCGGAATCGCTGTTGCCATTCAATCGGAACTTTCGGTGCCGGTGAAGTACATCGGCGTGGGCGAGAGTGTGGATGATTTAGAAAAGTTCGATGCCAATCAATTTGTTAAGGCATTGTTTCTCTAAGGGTTTGTGATATAATCCTAGACAAAGGAAAAGGAAAGAAGGAAAGATTATGTTAACCAAGAAGGATTTTGACGATGCTTGTAGCGTCGTCAGCCGTGTAACGCTGGAGACCAAGCTGATTTACAGTGATTTCTTAAGCGACAAGACGGGCAACAAGGTGTATTTGAAACCGGAGAATATGCAGTTTACCGGTGCCTATAAGGTGCGTGGTGCATATTACAAGATTTCCACCTTAAGCGATGAGGAACGTGCCAAGGGATTGATTACCGCATCTGCCGGTAACCATGCACAGGGCGTTGCTTATGCGGCAAAGTTGTTTGGCTGTAAGGCTGTCATCGTCATGCCAACCACCACACCACTCATTAAGGTCAATCGTACCAAAAGCTATGGTGCAGAAGTGGTGTTGTATGGAGATGTGTATGATGAAGCTTGCGAATATGCGTTGAATTTAGCCAAGGAAGAGGGCTATACCTTTATTCATCCATTTGATGATCCGGCGGTTGCAACCGGCCAGGGAACCATCGCAATGGAGATTATCAAGGAGCTTCCTTTGGTGGATTATATCCTTGTACCAATCGGTGGTGGCGGATTAGCCACCGGTGTATCTACATTAGCGAAGCTGATCAATCCGAAGATTAAGGTGATTGGTGTGGAGCCGGAAGGCGCAGCCTGCATGAAGGAATCCTTGAAACAGGGCAAGGTTACCACGTTACCGACCGTGAATACCATTGCAGACGGTACCGCTGTTAAGACACCGGGTAGTGTGATTTTCCCATACATCCAGAAGAACATTGACGAGATTGTCACCGTTGCGGATGATGAACTCATCGGTGCTTTCCTTGATATGGTAGAGAACCACAAGATGGTGGTTGAGAACTCCGGATTATTGACCGTAGCTGCCATCCAGAAGATGGATTTGAAGAACAAGAACGTTGCCTGTATCTTAAGCGGCGGCAACATGGATGTGATTACCATGTCTTCCGTGGTACAGCAGGGCTTGATTTTCAGAGATCGTATTTTTACGGTATCCGTATTGCTTCCGGATAAGCCGGGCCAGTTGGCTGCAGTGGCAGATACCATTGCCAAAGTTCAGGGTAACGTGATTAAGTTGGAGCATAACCAGTTTGTGACTACCAACCGTACCGCACAGGTAGAGCTTCGCATTACCTTGGAGGCGTTTGGAACGGAACACAAGGAACAGATTATGGAAGCCTTGGACCAGGGCGGATATAAACCGAAGATTGTTCGTACCAGTTTATAAGCATAGAATCAGAGACCTAGGAGTTTTTTCTCTTAGGTCTTTTTTTACACGAAAATATGTTCGATGGTGCTTTACATTACACAAGATGGTGTGGTAAAATCATCGTGGTATTCGTAGATATAGGTAGTTTTTTACGAATACGATTTGGGAAAATTAGAATCAAATCTTTGATTTTGAATGTAAGGAGTAACTGTTTCATGGCAAAAAAGGAAACATACGGAGCAAGTTCCATTACCGTATTGGAAGGATTAGAGGCCGTTCGGAAACGTCCGGGTATGTACATCGGCAGCGTTACCCGCAAGGGCTTAAACCATTTGATTTACGAAGTAGTGGACAATTCGGTGGATGAGCATCTGGCCGGATATTGTAATACCATCCATGTCACCCTGGAGAAAGACGGTTCTTGTACCGTTGAGGATGATGGACGCGGTATTCCGGTGGAGATGCATGCGAAGGGCGTTTCTGCTGCACGTATTGTATTTACCACATTACATGCGGGCGGTAAGTTCGACAATACCGTATATAAGACGTCCGGTGGGTTGCATGGTGTGGGTTCTTCTGTTGTGAATGCCTTATCCAGTTATATGGATGTGGAGATTTCCCGTGATGGTCAGATTTATCATGATCGTTACGAGCAGGGAAATCCGGTGGAGCAGTTAGACAAGGGATTATTGCCAGTCATTGGTAAGACCAAGAAAACCGGAACCAAAATTAACTTTTTACCGGACCCGGAGATTTTCGAGAAGACCCGCTTCAAGGAAGACGAGGTCAAAAGCCGTATGCATGAGACGGCCTATCTGAATCCGAAGCTGACCATCATTTATGATGATTTGCGGGGCGAGGAACCGGAACATCTGGTTTATCATGAGGAGGCCGGTATTGCCGGTTTTGTTCGGGATATTAACAAGAACACCGAAGCCATTCACGATGTCATTTCCTTCTCCGGTGTTTCGGACGGCATTGAAGTGGAAGTGGCCTTCCAGTTTGTGAATGAATTCCATGAGAATATTCTTGGATTTTGTAATAACATCTATAACTCTGAGGGCGGTACCCATATTACCGGTTTTAAGACCCAGTTCACCACGGTGATTAATAACTATGCCCGTGAACTTGGCATCTTAAAGGACAAGGATCAGAACTTTACCGGTGCGGATGTGCGTAACGGTATGACTGCGGTGGTCACCATCAAGCACCCGGATCCCCGGTTCGAGGGACAGACCAAGACGAAATTGGACAACCAGGATGCCCAGAAGGCGACAGCCAAGGTCACCGGTGAGGAAATCCAACTTTATTTCGATCGTAATGTGGAAGTGTTAAAGCAGGTCATCGCTTGTGCAGAGAAGGCGGCCAAGATTCGTAAGACGGAGGAACGTGCCAAGACCAATCTATTGACCAAGCAGAAGTATTCCTTCGATACCAACGGAAAGCTTGCCAACTGCGAGAGCCGTGATGCGAAGCAGTGCGAGATTTTCATCGTCGAGGGAGATTCGGCAGGTGGTTCTGCCAAGACCGCCCGTAATCGTATGTACCAGGCGATTCTGCCAATCCGCGGTAAGATTTTGAATGTGGAGAAGGCATCCATTGATAAGGTGTTGGCCAATGCGGAGATTAAGACCATGATCAATGCCTTTGGTTGCGGTTTTTCTGAGGGCTTTGGTAACGACTTTGATATTTCGAAGCTGCGCTATGACAAGATTATTATTATGGCCGATGCGGACGTGGATGGTGCTCACATTGCCACCTTATTGTTGACCTTATTCTATCGGTTTATGCCGGAGTTGATTTACGAGGGTCATGTGTATATCGCCATGCCGCCACTCTACAAGGCAATGCCACAGAAGGGTGAGGAGGAATACCTCTACGACGATGCGGCATTGGAGCGGTATCGGAAGACCCACAAGGGACCATTTACTTTACAGCGGTACAAGGGTCTTGGTGAGATGGACGCGGAACAGTTGTGGGAAACCACGTTAGATCCGGAGCGTCGTTTATTAAAATTGGTGGAGATTGAGGATGGCCGTATGGCATCCGATGTAACGGAGATGCTGATGGGCAACGAAGTTCCACCACGGAAAGCGTTTATTTATTCCCATGCCAATGAGGCGGAATTAGACGTATAAATTCTTGGATTCGTAGGAGAAATTGATTATGGCAGATACACAAGAACGCCTACTGCGTACGGAATATTCCGAGATTATGCAGAAATCTTATATCGATTATGCCATGAGCGTAATCGTTGCCCGCGCGCTGCCGGATGTGCGGGATGGTTTGAAACCGGTACAGCGACGTACCTTATATGACATGTATGAATTGGGCATTCGTTACGACCGCCCATACCGTAAATCCGCACGTATTGTGGGTGATACCATGGGTAAGTATCATCCCCACGGCGATAGTTCCATCTATGAAGCCCTTGTGGTGATGGCCCAGGACTTCAAGAAGGGGATGCCCCTGGTGGATGGCCACGGTAACTTCGGCTCCATCGAAGGAGACGGAGCAGCGGCCATGCGTTATACCGAGGCACGCTTGCAGAAGATTACTCAGGAAGCCTACCTGGCGGACCTAGACAAGGACGTGGTGGACTTCATGCCAAACTTCGATGAGACGGAGAAGGAACCGGTGGTTTTGCCGGTGCGTGTACCCAACCTGCTGATTAACGGAGCAGAGGGTATTGCCGTCGGTATGGCAACCTCCATTCCAACCCATAATCTGGGGGAGGTCATCGATGGTGTTATTGCGTACATGAAGGATCCGGATATTAACACGGAACAGATGATGCAGTATATCCCGGGACCGGATTTCCCGACCGGCGGTATTGTCACCAACAAGGATGAATTGAAGGCCATCTATTCCACCGGCGTTGGCAAGATCAAGCTACGCGGCAAGGTGGAAATTGAGAAGTTGAAGGGTGGTCGCCAGCAGGTGGTCATCACCGAGATTCCATATACTATGATTGGCGCCAACATCGGCAAATTCTTGAATGATATTTTTGCATTATCCGAGAATAAGCTGACTACGGATATTGTGGATATTTCCAATCAGTCTTCTAAGGAAGGCATCCGGATTGTTGTGGAATTGAAGAAGGGTGCAGATGCAGAGAACTTCTGTAATCTGCTGTATAAGAAGACCCGTTTGGAGGATACCTTCGGCGTGAATATGCTGGCAGTTGCGGATGGCAAGCCGGAGACCATGGGTATCGTTCCAATTATTCGTCATCATGTGAACTTCCAGTATGAATTGGCCACCAGAAAGTACACCACCTTGCTTGCCAAGGAACGGGAGAAGAAGGAAGTACAGGAAGGATTAATCAAGGCTTGCGATGTCATTGATTTGATTATTGAAATCCTACGTGGTTCGAAGACCGTGGCTCAGGCCAAGGCCTGCTTGATTGATGGTGTCACTGAAGGCATTAAATTCAAGAGTGCTCAGTCCGAGAAGGATGCAGCGATGTTGAAGTTTACGGAGCGTCAGGCGACGGCAATCCTTGAGATGCGCTTGCATCGTTTGATCGGTTTGGAAATTGAAGCCTTGCGTAAGCAGTATGCTGAGACCATGCAGAACATCCAGACCTACTCCGATATTTTAGAGAACCGTGCTTCCATGGCCAAGGTGATCATCCATGATTTAAAGGATTTACGGAAGGAATACGCGGTTGAGCGTAAGACCGTCATCGATAACGTAGAGGAAGCGGTATTAGAAGAGAAGCCAATCCAGGTAGAACCGGTGGCAATTCTGTTGGACCGTTTCGCTTATGCAAGAGTGGTGGATATGGCCACCTACGAACGCAACAAGGATGCGGCCGAAGAAGAATCCAAGAAGATTTTATTCTGTAACAATGTGGACAAGCTGGCAATCTTTACCAGCAACGGCAACATGCATCTGTTGAAGGTCTTGGATCTGCCCTTTGGTAAGTTCCGTGACAAGGGACTTCCAATTGATAATGTCAGCAAGTTTGATAGCAGCAAGGAAGATGTGTTATTCATCGAGGCGATTCCGAATTTGAAGAATCAGAAGCTGTTATTTGGTACCAAATCCGGCATGATTAAGTTGGTGGCCGGTGAGGAATTTGATGTATCCAAGCGCACCACCGCCGCAACCAAACTCGGCGACGGGGATGAAGTGGTTTGTGTTGGCATGGTGCATGAATCGGATACAGTGGTGATGCAGTCTGAGGACGGTTTGTTCCTTCGTATCGATGGAATTACCATTCCGGAGAAGAAGAAGGCAGCGGTTGGTGTCCGTGGTATTCGCCTCGGTGCCAAGGATTCCTTGAAAGCCATCTATATTCTGGCTGAGGGAGATAACCGCAGTGTCAAAGTCAAAGGCAAAGAAGTGGTTTTGAACCGTTTACATATTGGCAATCGTGATACGAAAGGTGTGAAACGTTAATGAATACCAAGCTTGCACGCAGAATCTTTGAAGTGGTATATCCGTTATTTACTTATTACATCATGTATTACTGTCT
The DNA here is from genome assembly GCA_024690885.1 of Lachnospiraceae bacterium. Taxonomy (GTDB): domain Bacteria; phylum Bacillota; class Clostridia; order Lachnospirales; family Lachnospiraceae; genus XBD2001. The sequence continues at coordinate 69,569 of JAILOI010000010.1, read as the reverse complement.
GCAGCTGTTTTTTGCCAGCTTATTTATAGACTCCTTCGGGAGTCTATTTTGCTTGTGCTTGGCAGCCGTCTGCTGTATTCCGGTGCAATACCGGTTTTATCGTAAGGTCAATATCATCCGCAGTGTCGAACCCTTAGAGGGGCGACAGTGGCTGATCTGCATTGGATGGATTATCGGAATCGTGCTGTTGGGTGTGGCGTGTAACCTGGCGGTTTCGCGACTACCGCTTGCAGAGGTATCTGAAGGATATGAAACCACGTCCCAAATCTTAAATGACGGCAGTTTGTTTCTTAAAATTCTAACCAATGCCTGTCTGGTTCCAGTGCTAGAGGAACTCTTGTATCGCGGCATCATCTGTGGACAAATTGAAGCCTGGGGTGGCGTATCCCCTTCAAAGTGGGAGGAAAACCCAATGCTGCATCGGGGATGTATCATTGCTGCGGTGGTGGTTTCCGCATTGATTTTTGGTGCCTTACATATGAATGTGGTACAATTTTTATATGCAGGATTCCTGGGGTTATTTCTGGGAGCGGCTTATGTTTCGACCCACCGTTTATGGGTGGTGATTGCAGCCCACGGACTGACCAATTTGATGGTTATACTTGCAACATCACTTTAATCTTATGGAGAAGGGAGCGGTTTTTATGAAAGAGAAGCAGGAACGTTTTGGGGGAATCGGTACGGTCGTTGTGGTATCGGTGGTTTTGGCATTGATGGGGGCATTGATGCTGTTTGTTCCGGCCATGAAGTTGTTGTATTTGATTTACGGGTTTGGTGTCATCCTTTTGGTGATGGGACTTTTTGCCGTTGTTTTTTATTTCAAAAACAAAAAATATGAGATGCTTTCCAATTTCGAGTTTTCCGGCGGCGTAATCCTTATGATATTTGGGTTGATTCTCTTGCTGCGGGGGGAATTGTTTGTGGAGCGCATTTATTTCTTGATTGGACTGCTGGTTTTATTGGATGCGGTCTTCTTCTTACAGTATACGGTGCAGATGAAGGTGCTACGCAGTCATCTGTGGGCGTTGCCGCTGGTACTTTCTGTGATTTTATTGATTGCCGCCATGCTGATTCTCATGGAAGTTGAGGTGGTATTTATTTCCAATCGTATGATTTTGCACGGCATCTTATTTGGGGTTGGATTGATTGGCTTCCTTGGCATTGCCATGGTGTATTTTCAGATTCGTAAATTCCGGAAGGAATTGCAGGAGGGCCTGAAACGGAACTTAGAAGAGGATGAGGATGTGCGTGTGCGCTGGTCCGATGCGAAGCTTCAGGGTGTCAACAAAGAAGACGAGGTATAAACTATGGCAACAATCGAAACCTATTTGGATTGGCGTGGGGATTTGACTTTGTTACAGGATCCCTTCAACGAAGTGGATAATTTGATTCTATGCGAATTGGTCTATACGGACTTCGATGGAATTGTTCCCATGGGTGGTTTGAAGGAGAGTATTTCCCTTCGCGAGGTGTACGAACAGTACTTTCAAACCCATACCGAGGAAGAGATTATGAGTCGCGCGTCCTCCACCAAGGTGGCACCTTTTTTGATGCACAAGTTGGTGGAGAGTAAGCGTTTCGGTTCCATGCGCCTGGCTGCGTATCGCAACGAGATTGAGGATGAGAGTCAGTCCCAGTTTGCAGCGGTGACCTATATATTAGAAGATAACACCTACTTTGTTTGTTATCGTGGAACGGACAATACCATTGTAGGCTGGAAGGAAGACTTCAACATGAGCTTTCTGACCCATACCAGAGGCCAGTTGAAGGCTCGGGATTATCTGGATGAGTTGTTTGGACATTCCACCAGAAAACTACGGGTGGGCGGCCATTCCAAGGGTGGAAATTTTGCCATCTACGCGGCCGCATTTTGTTCAACGAAGGTGCGCAAGAAGATTTCCGTGGTGTATTCCAACGACGGCCCGGGCTTTCGGGAGAAGGTGATGGAATCATCGGAATATCAGTCCCTGTTGCCACTGGTGGTTAGCACCATTCCGGAGGACTCGATTGTTGGGAATCTGTTATTGAATGATATTGATCATCAGGTGGTTCGAAGTTCGGCCTCCGGTGCCTCCCAACATGATTTGATGAGCTGGGAAGTGATGGGCAATCATTTTATGAATGCCGAAGAAACCTCCCGGTCCTCCAAGAATATGGACCGCACCCTAAAGCTTTGGCTGATGGATTTGCCGGATGAGAAGCGGGAAGTGTTTTCCGATGTACTGTTCCAGGTGCTATCGTCCTCCGGTGCAAAAACGACGGATGAGCTGTCCAACGATCCGATTAAATCCATATCGGAAATGATGAAAGCAACCTCTGCCTTAGATGCAGAAGACCAGAAGATCTTCAAGGAAGTGCTGATGAAGCTTTTAAACAGTGGGCGGGAAGCGGTATTTGGAAAATGGGTACCTGCCAATTCCTCCGGTTCTAGTTTGACCTTTGGGAAGAATTAGGTTTCTTCATTTTTTTCAATTTTCTGTTGCATATTTGGAAAAGATGGAGTACATTATTTTATGTGGTTAGCACTCCACGATGCTGAGTGCTAACAATGGATGAAGATCTTTATATATTAAGGAGGAATAGATTATGAAGTTAGTACCTTTAACAGACCGCGTTGTTTTAAAGCAGTTAGAAGCAGAAGAGACAACCAAGTCCGGAATCATTCTTGCAAGTGCCGCTCAGGAGAAGCCACAGGAAGCAGAAGTAATCGCTGTTGGACCAGGCGGAGTTGTGGATGGTAAGGAAATTGTGATGCAGGTGAAGGTTGGCCAGAAGGTCATCTATTCAAAATATGCCGGAACTGAAGTGAAGTTGGATGGCGAAGAATACAAGATCGTTCGTCAGGACGACATTTTGGCAATTGTAGAATAAGAGAGAGATTGTTGAAAGGAAGTAAGAATCATGGCAAAAGATATTAAGTACGGCGCTGAAGCAAGAGCAGCATTAGAAGCCGGTGTAGACAAGTTGGCAAACACCGTTCGCGTTACCATCGGACCGAAGGGACGCAACGTTGTGTTAGATAAGTCCTATGGTGCACCACTCATCACGAACGATGGTGTGACAATCGCTAAGGAAGTAGAGTTAGAAGATGCATTCGAGAATATGGGTGCACAGCTTGTTAAGGAAGTTGCGACCAAGACCAATGATGTGGCCGGTGATGGTACCACAACCGCAACCGTTCTCGCACAGGCAATGGTGAAGGAAGGTATGAAGAACCTTGCTGCCGGAGCAAACCCAATCGTTCTTCGTAAGGGTATGAAGAAGGCAACGGATAAGGCAGTAGAAGCAATCGTTGCAATGTCTCAGAAGGTGAAGGGCAAGGACCAGATCGCTAAGGTTGCTGCAATTTCTGCAGGTAACGAAGAAGTTGGTCAGATGGTTGCAGATGCCATGGAGAAGGTTTCCAATGATGGTGTCATCACCATCGAGGAGTCTAAGACCATGCAGACTGAGCTTGATTTAGTAGAAGGTATGCAGTTTGATCGTGGATACATTTCTGCATATATGGCTACCGATATGGACAAGATGGAAGCTATTTTGGATGATCCATACATCTTGATTACGGATAAGAAGATTTCTAACATTCAGGAAATTCTTCCATTGTTGGAGCAGATTGTTCAGTCCGGTTCTCGTTTGTTAATTATTGCTGAGGATGTTGAGGGTGAGGCTCTGACTACCTTGATTTTGAATAAGTTACGTGGAACTTTCAATGTGGTTGCTGTTAAGGCTCCTGGATACGGCGATCGTCGTAAGGAGATGTTACAGGATATCGCAATCTTGACCGGTGGTACCGTAATTTCCGAAGAGGTTGGTTTGGAATTGAAGGACGCTACCATGGATCAGCTTGGTCGTGCTAAGAGCGTCAAGGTTCAGAAGGAGAACACCGTAATCGTTGACGGTTGTGGAGACAAGGATGCAATCGCTGCTCGTGTTTCTCAGATTCGTGGACAGATTGAGGAGACCACTTCTGAGTTCGATAAGGAGAAGTTACAGGAGCGTCTTGCGAAGTTGGCAGGTGGCGTTGCTGTTATCCGTGTAGGTGCTGCAACCGAAACTGAGATGAAGGAATCCAAGCTTCGTATGGAAGATGCATTGAATGCAACCCGTGCTGCCGTAGAAGAGGGCATCATCTCCGGTGGTGGATCTGCTTACATTCATGCAACCAAGGAAGTTGCAAAACTTGCTGAGACTTTAGAGGGTGATGAGAAGACCGGTGCCAATGTCATCTTGAAGGCATTGGAGGCTCCATTGTTCTACATCTCCGCAAATGCAGGTCTTGAGGGATCTGTCATCATCAACAAGGTGAAGGAATCTGAAGTTGGATTCGGATTTGATGCATATAAGGAAGAGTATTGTGACATGGTAGAGAGCGGAATTCTTGATCCGGTGAAGGTTACAAGAACTGCATTGCAGAACGCTTGCTCCGTTGCATCTACACTTCTTACCACAGAGTCCGTTGTTGCAGACATCAAGGAGCCACAGCCTCCGATGCCGGCCGGCGGTGCACCTGGAATGGGCATGATGTAATTTATTTGGGCTGTCGGATTTTCCGACAGCCTTTTTTACGGAGAAAGGAGTTTGGGATGCTAGAGATTGGATGTAGCTATACCGTGGAGGGTGTGGTAAGTGAGGCGTTAACGGCCAAGGCTATGGGGAGTGGAGAACTACCGGTACTTGCAACACCTGCAGTCATTGCGGGGCTGGAGGAGGCTGCCTGGAAATCCGTGGCTGATGCCTTAGAAGAGGGGACTGGTACCGTGGGAACGTATATGGCCTTTTCCCATGATGCAGCAACACCGCTTGGTATGAAGTTTCGGTGTGAAAGTACCTTGGTTTCCATTGATGGCAGAGCTTTGGAGTTTCATGTGGAAGCCTTTGATGAGGCAGGCAAAATCGGAAGCGGAACCCACCGTCGTTTCATCATAAGCAATGATCGATTCCTGGAGAAAACCAATCGCAAGGGCGCTTAGCAACTTCCGTGCGTTTCCATAGAATTGTAGGCGCAATTGTTGTATAACGCTTTGTTTTATGATAGAATGACAGCGTTGCGTTCCGAGTAAATTAAATAGAGGAGAGTAGGGATGAGCGTTGCGATATTGGTGGACTCCAATAGTGGTGTTACACCTGATGAAGCGAAGAAGGCCGGTATCTATTTGTTGCCGATGCCATTCTATATTGATGACAAATTATACTACGAAGATGTAGATTTGACCCGTGATGAGTTTTTCCGTTTACAGGAAGAGGATCACGAGATAACCACCTCCATGCCATTGGTTGGTGATGTGATGGATTATTGGGAGAAGTTGTTGGAAGACCACGATCAGGTGGTTTACATTCCTATGTCCAGCGGATTGTCTTCGTCTTGTGAGACAGCCATGATGTTGTCGGAAGATTACGAAGGCAAGGTGTTTGTTGTAAACAACCAGAGAATTTCGGTTACTCAGAAGCTGTCTGCGTATGAAGCAAAGCGGATGGCGGATGAGGGTAAGGATGGCGAAGAGATTCGCACATATCTTGAGAAAACCAAGTTTGACAGCACCATCTACATCATGGTTGATACCTTGAAGTATTTGAAGAAGGGTGGCCGTCTGACTCCGGCAGTTGCAGCAATTGGTACGCTGTTACGTATTAAGCCGGTATTACAAATCCAAGGCGAGAAGCTGGATCGATTTGCACAGGCTCGCACCTTAAAGCAGGCGAAGCAGATTATGATGGATGCCATTACATCGGATTTATCCAATCGATTTGCTGACCCGGATGCTTCCCATTCTGTGATTTCCATTGCACATACACAGAATCAGAAGGAAGCGGAGATTTTCCGTGAAGAACTCCTGGAGCTTTTCCCGGATCGTACCATTATTATTAATCCGTTGCCACTTTCGATTTCTTGCCATATTGGACCGGGCGCCCTGGCGGTTACCGCAACTCCAAGCTTGGTGAAGATTGAAGAATTTGAGTAATATATTTTGAAGAAAGATTATCAGGAGGAACTATAAGAGTTATGGTTAAAGCAATTGTAGGAGCAAACTGGGGTGATGAAGGCAAGGGCAAAATCACAGACATGCTTGCTCAGGAAGCCGATTATATTGTGCGCTTTCAGGGAGGAGCGAATGCCGGTCACACCATCGTGAACAATTATGGTAAGTTCGCCCTACATACCTTACCGTCCGGTGTATTTTACAATCATACCACCAGCGTAATCGGTAACGGTGTCGCATTGAACATTCCGGTATTGTTTAATGAAATCAAGTCCATTACGGACAAGGGTGTTCCAATGCCGAAGATTGCTGTATCCGATCGTTGCCAGATCGTGATGCCATATCATATTTTATTCGATCAGTATGAGGAAGAGCGTTTGGGTAAGGCATCCTTTGGATCTACCAAGTCCGGAATTGCTCCATTCTACTCTGATAAGTATGCCAAGGTTGGATATCAGGTCAGTGAATTATTTGATGATGAAATCTTGAAGGATAAGGTAGCTCGTACCTGTGAGCAGAAGAACGTGTTATTGGAGCACTTGTATCACAAGCCATTGCTTCAGCCGGAGGAGTTGCTTGCAACCTTGCATGAGTATCGTGACATGATCGCTCCTTATGTTTGTGATGTATCCACCATGTTGTGGAATGCGATTAAGGAAGGTAAGAACATCCTCTTAGAAGGACAGCTTGGAACCTTGAAGGATCCGGACCATGGAATTTATCCGATGGTTACTTCTTCCTCTACATTGGCAGCATATGGTGCTATCGGTGCGGGAATTCCTCCTTATGAGATTCAGCAGATTGTTACCGTATGTAAGGCATATTCTTCTGCCGTAGGAGCCGGTGCGTTCGTAAGCGAAATCTTTGGTGATGAGGCAGATGAGTTACGTCGCCGTGGTGGTGATGGCGGAGAGTTCGGTGCAACCACCGGTCGCCCACGTCGTATGGGATGGTTTGACTGCGTTGCTTCTAAGTATGGTTGCCGTATGCAGGGAACGACGGATGTGGCATTTACCGTATTGGATGTCTTAGGATATTTAGACGAGATTCCGGTCTGTGTTGGTTATGAAATCGATGGTGAAGTTACCACCGACTTCCCGGTAACTGCAAAATTAGAGAAGGCAAAGCCGGTACTGAAGACCTTGCCTGGTTGGAAGACTGACATCCGAGGCATTAAGTCTTACGAAGAACTTCCGGAGAACTGCCGTAAGTATATTGAGTTCATTGAACAGGAGATTGGCTTCCCAATCACCATGGTATCCAATGGACCGGGACGTAACGATATCATCTATCGCAAGTCTGCATTATAAGATTTTTACCCCAAGTCATGAAAATTTTGGCTTGGGGTTCTTTTTTCACAAGATGTTCACAATTAAGCTTTACAATCAATTTGTTTTTGAGTTTACGACTAGGAGGATATGGACACGTGGTTGAGGTAAAAAATCTTACCAAACGGTATGGTACAAAGACTGCCATTGAGCAGATTTCTTTTACCGTAGAACCGGGAAAAATCTACGGACTGTTAGGACCGAACGGTGCCGGTAAATCGACGACTATGAACATTATGACCGGCTACCTGGCCGCTAGCGAAGGGGAAGTGAAGATTGACGGACATGATATCTTTCGAGACTCCATTGCGGCGAAGAAGAACATCGGCTATCTGCCGGAGATTCCACCCTTGTATATGGACATGACGGTGGAAGAATACCTGAAGTTTGTAGCAGAACTGAAGGGCATTCCAAAGAAGCAGCGGATTGATGAAGTGATTGATGTGTTGGAAAAGACACAGACCACCACCGTATGTCAGAAGCTGATTCGCAATCTATCCAAGGGATATCGTCAGCGTGTAGGTTTAGCTCAGGCATTGCTTGGAAATCCCAAGGTGATTATTTTGGACGAACCGACCGTAGGGTTAGATCCGAAGCAGATTACAGAAGTGCGTGAACTGATTCGTTCCTTGAAAGAAGATCATGCGGTTATCTTAAGCTCTCATATTTTGTCGGAGATTAGTGAAGTTTGTGATCACGTCTTTATTATTTCCCAGGGACATCTGGTGTTGAGTGATACCACAGCAAATCTGCCGTTGCATCTGAAAGAAAGTCAGCGGATTTGTATTACGGGATGTGGCGATTTGGAAGCGGCCAAATGCGCATTACAATCCTTGAATGAAGTCTCTTCCGTTACAGGAGAGGTGTTGGAAGGGGACGAAGTATCACTGGAAGTGGTAGCAGCTACCAAAGAAGATATTCGTGCCCAGGTATCGAAGACCTTGGGAACCCTTGGATTTGCAATCTTAGAGATGAAAGAAGTGGGTCAGTCCCTTGAGGATGTATTCCTTGAGATGACGGCAGATACCTATGCATCCGATGCGGATGACGAGATGGACGAAGAGGAGGATGCAGCGGATGCTAGCGATATGTAAGCGTGAATTACGTGGCTTGTTTACCAGCGTCACCGGATGGATTTTCGTTGGCGTGAATATGGCCTTCTATGGTTTGTATTTTTTGTTGAATCAGTTGATTCAGGGATATGGCAATATTGCATTTACCTTGGAACAGTTGCCTTTTATTATCATCGTAACGGCACCGATTCTTTCCATGCGTATCTTCTCGGAAGAACGGAAGAATAAGACGGATCAGTTGATTTTGACCGCACCGGTTTCTACCTTGCAGATTGTGCTTGGAAAGTTTCTGGCATTGGCGGCTTGTTTTGGAATCTGCGTGGTATTGATGGGAATCTCTCCCTTGTTATTGTCCTTTTTTGGAGAGGTGACCTATAGCAACAGCTACGTGGCGCTGCTTGGTTTTTCCTTGTATGGACTGACCTGTCTGGCCATCGGTATGGTGGTTTCTTCTTTGACAGAGAATCAGATTATTGCCGCGGTTTCATCATTTGTACTTCTATTCATCGGATATGTGATGACGAATTTAACCCAGATGATATCTTCCACCGGAAACTTACTGACCAAGGTGTTGAATTGTTATGATATCTACACTCCAATGCGGGATTTCATGGGTGGAAATTTAAATCTGGTGCATGTGGTGTATTATCTGTCACTGATTGTTCTTTGTATATTCCTGACCTATGAGGGGATTCAGAAGCGGCGCTGGAATGTCAGCTCTAAGAAGATTAGTTTCTCCGTATTTAGCGGAGTGACCTTCGTGTTGGGACTGGTGGTGATTGTGCTTCTAAATGTGGGCGTACGCGCCATCCCGTCCACTTATACGGCGCTTGATTTTACGAAGCAGGGTTTATATTCCCTGACGGACACCACCAAGGATTACTTGAAGAACGTGGATGAAGATGTGACCATCTATTATTACAATACGAAGGCTTCGGCAGATGAAACCATCGTAAAGTTGTTGACCAACTATAAAACCGCCAATTCCCATATTGCAGTGAAGTACGTAAATCCGGAGAGTAATCCGGACTTCGGTGCCAAGTATGAAGCGTCGGATCTGGCTGTGGACAGCGTGATTGTAGAAGGCCCGTATGCCTACAAGGTCATCAACTACATGGATTTGTACGAGGGTAACATGGATTACTATACCGGTAACTATTCCGCATCCGGTTTTGACGGAGAGGGTCAGATTACCTCTGCCATCAGCTATGTGCTGACCAAAGAACGTCCGGTGATTTATGCCTTAAGCGGACACAATGAAACCCCAATTTCCGGAAACTTTTCGGAAGCATTGGAAAAAGCCAACATGGAACTGAAGAACTTAAACTTCCTAACGGAAGATGCGGTTCCGGAGGATGCACAGCTTCTGATTATTCATGCACCGCAGATGGATTTTTCAGCGGATGATGTGAAAAAGCTGCAGGCCTATTTGGATGCCGGTGGACAGATGATGGTCACCGTAGACTTTAAGGCATTGGACAGCATACATAATTTCTTAGAGGTGTTATCCGGTTACGGCATTACGGTGACGGAGGGATTAGTGGCAGAGGACGATACCCAGGCTTACTACCAGAGCCAGTATTACTTGTTGCCCCAGGTAAGTTCCGAAGAAGTGAATGGAGAACTCGCAGGTGCCTTGAAGGTCTTTTTCCCGTATTCCGTTGCCTTCTCCTATGGAGAGCAGGAAGGGGTAACCTATACGCCGCTGATGCAAAGTTCCGATGTATCCTATGTAAAAACCTTTGCCAGTGTGGATGAAGCCATAGCAAGTGTCAATGAGCAGGCCGGCTTAAATGCCATTACCAAGGAAGCCGGGGATGCGGAAGGTCCGTTTACCGTGGGCTTGAATGTAACGGCAGAGAGCGGATGCAACATCTATCTCTACGGTTCCCCATATGCCTTCACGGATGAAGCGGATTCCATCGTTTCCGGACGAAATGCACAGCTGTTTTCGCAGCTTCTGGTGACGGTAACAGATACGGATACCAGTGAAAATATTGTGGTTGGTGTGAAAAATTACGATGCGCCGACCTTGACGGTGTCTACCTATGCACGTCGGATGTATGCCCTCCTTTGGATTGGTCTGATTCCAATTGGAAGCATTATTTTAGGCATTATCATCTGGGCCATGCGTCGTAGAAGATAACAAAAAAGACGACAAGAGATTAGTTCTCTTTGTCGTCTTTTTTTGCAAGGCGAAGGAAAATGCCCATCACCCATAGCATCACCGGAATGATGATGGTGGCTGCAATGGCAGCGGCCAAGAAGGTGAAGGTCTTGGGATCGTCGATGATGGCAAACACCAGAGTAGAGCCATAGAGGGCGACCAACAAACAGATTCCTACGATTGCAAGGACTTGCTTTGCTTTCTTCATGGAATTACCTCGCTTTTTGCTTCTTTTTTATCCTAGAGAATGGAAGAAATCTTGTCAATAGATAAGGGATAATGTTATAATGACACTCGTGTGAAAATACGTATATTTGTGGCTTTTGGGCTACAAGAGTATAGAAGGAGAACGACATATGGCATTATTAGAAGAGTGGAAGAAAATTGCTTACGACCGTAACTTGGATCGTGGCGCATTGGAGCGTTTTTGGAACGATTACTTCTTGAAGGAGAAGAGCATCTATGAGAAGCTTTTGACTGACCCGAACATTGCGGTGAAGGGTTCCGTGAAGGAATTGGCTGAGAAGTACGGTGTAACCACATTGGAGATGGCAGGATTCTTGGATGGAATCAATGAGTCTCTTGTGGAAGAAAACCCAATCGAGACCATGGAAGAAGATACCGAAGTATCCTTGGTATTTGACAAGGAAAAGCTTTACATGAACATGGTTGACGCACGTGCAGACTGGTTATACAACCTGCCACAGTGGGAGAACATCTTCGATGAGGCAAAGCGTAAGGAATTATTCTTAGAGCAGCGCAAGTCCGGAACGATTCACGCAGAGAAGAAGGTTGGACGGAACGATCCTTGCCCATGCGGTAGTGGTAAAAAGTACAAATATTGCTGCGGTAAGAAGTAATTTTTCGTTAGTTTACAAATTGACTTTCCACCGGGTGGAGAGTATATTTGGCTTATAACACGTTGAGAAGAACAGTAAGCTTGTTTATCAGTCTTCCAGAGAGTTTCACAATTGCTGAGAGTGAGACAGATTGAGACTTGCCGAACACCATCTTTGAGTGGCTCTTAATCGAGTCCGGTGACTCCGTTATCGTCACAATGAGTGATCCCGTTTGTTACGGGGTAAGCAGGGTGGAACCGCGAATTTATTCGTCCCATGCAGAAGCTATGGCTTTTTGCGTGGGACTTTTTTTTCACGCGAAGCCGAATCACTTGTTTTTTAGGAGGTACCTAATATGAAAATCACATTGAAAGACGGATCTAGCAAGGAATACGCTTCTTCTATGTCCATCATCGATATCGCTTCCGATATCAGTGAGGGATTGGCACGTGTAGCATGTGCCGGAGAAGTCAACGGTGAGGTGAAGGACTTACGTACCGTCATCACCGAGGATTGCAATTTGAACATCTTGACTGCCAACGATGCAGAGGGACTGCGTGTGTTGCGTCACACCACATCTCACGTATTGGCTCAGGCAGTGAAGAACTTATATCCGGAGGCAAAGCTTGCCATCGGACCAGCCATCGATGAAGGCTTTTATTATGACTTCGATTGCCAGTCATTCACCAGAGATGATTTGGATGCCATCGAAGCTGAGATGAAGAAGATCATCAAGGCCGGCGCAGAGTTGAAGTACTTTGAGCTTCCACGTGCAGAGGCGATTCAGTTGATGAAGGATCGTAACGAGCCATACAAGGTGGAATTGATTGAGGATCTTCCGGAAGATGCAACCATCTCTTTCTATGAGCAGGGAGACGGATTTGTAGATTTGTGTGCCGGTCCTCATATTATGAAAATCAACAAGAATATGTTGAAGGCATTTAAGTTGATTTCTTCCTCCGGTGCTTACTGGAGAGGCGATGAGCATAAAGCAATGTTGACTCGTATCTATGGTACGACCTTCCCATCCAAGGATGAGTTGAATGCGTATTTAGAGGAGCTGGCAGAGCGTAAGAATCGTGACCACAATAAGCTTGGTCGTGAGATGGATTTGTTTACTACGGTTGATGTTATCGGTCAGGGACTTCCACTTTTTATGCCAAAAGGAACCAAAATCATCCAGAAGTTACAGCGTTGGATTGAGGATTTGGAGGATTATGAGTGGGGTTATGTTCGTACTCGTACTCCTTACATGGCAAAGTCCACCTTGTACAAGATTTCCGATCACTGGTATCACTACAAGGATGGTATGTTCACCATGAATGAGATTGCCTTATCCAAGGAGGAAGAGGAGCGTCAGCATAACCGCGAGGTTCGTGGTATTGAGGACTTGGCTTCCTTAGAGCAGGATCAGGACAGCGATGTATTTGCACTGCGTCCGATGACTTGCCCATTCCAGTATTTTGTTTACAAGGCAAGACCGAAGAGCTATCGTGATTTGCCTTATCGTATGGGTGAGACTTCCACTTTGTTCCGTAACGAGGATTCCGGTGAGATGCATGGATTGACCCGTGTTCGTCAGTTCACCATCTCCGAGGGACATCTGATTTGTACACCGGAGCAGATTGACGAAGAGTTCAAGAACTGTGTTCGTCTTGCAAAGCATTGTTTAACCACCTTAGGCTTACAGGATGATGTGACTTATCGTATGTCCAAGTGGGATCCGGAGAATCCGGATAAGTACCTTGGTACTGCAGAGGATTGGGATCGTGTTGAAGGTGCAATGCGTACCATCCTGGATGAAATCGGTTTGGATTATACAGAAGAAGCCGGTGAGGCTGCATTCTATGGCCCGAAGTTGGATATCCAGGCGAAGAACGTATACGGCAAGGAAGATACCATGATTACCATTCAGTTGGATATGTTCCTCTCTGAACGTTACGATATGAGCTATACCGACAAGGACGGCCAGAAGAAGCGTCCATACATCATCCACAGAACTTCTATGGGATGCTATGAGCGAACCTTGGCTTGGTTGATTGAGAAGTACGCCGGCAAGCTTCCGACCTGGTTATGTCCTGAGCAGGTTCGTATTCTTCCGATTTCCGAGAAGTACTTCGATTATGCGGACAAGGTATTTGCTGAACTTCGTAAGGCCGGCGTAGACGTTCAGGTTGATCGTCGTTCCGAGAAGATTGGTTACAAGATTCGTGAAGCCCGTAATGAGAAGATTCCTTACATGCTCATCGTCGGTGAGAAGGAACAGGAAGATGGTACCGTATCCATGCGTAGCCGTTACGACGGAGATGCAGGTGCAGTTGCACTTGAGAAGTTCGTTGCAGATATTACCGAGGAGATCCGTACCAAGGAAATCCGTAAGGAATATGTAGAAGAAAAAGCAGAGTAATGTATATTATGAAGAAACGTGTGTTATCGGTTGTGCTGATGGCAGTCCTTGCAGTTGCAATGACTGCCTGTGGCACAAAAGAAGAACAAACACCGGTGGAGGAGGCTCCCAAGGAAGCAAATGTTTCGGATTACGGAACTCTCTCCAATCGGCAATTGGAAGTTTTAACCTATGAGAACGACGGCAAAGCCGCTTATTATCTGGGATTGGCTTACGATTACGGAACCGGGGAAAATCAACAGAATTTCAGTAAAGCCTATGAATGGTATATGAAAGCCATTGAGTTAGGCGAAGCCAGAGGCAATGTAGGTGTCGGTTATCTGTATTTGAACGGATGTGGGGTAGAGCAGGACGATGAGGCTGCAGCGGACTTTTTCCAGACAGCACTGGAGGCCGGCCTATCCGATGGCGATGTAGGACTTGCCCGCATTGCATTACGTCAGTACGAGGAGAGCCTGGGCATCTATACCTTAAGCTCCTGGGATGATATGGAGAATGCACTTTACTTGGAAAACAATCCCATTGTGATAGAAGAGGAAAGTGAAGAGGCGGATGACGAATCGAAGGACGCCACAGAAACCACGGCAGAGGCGGTAGTGGAAGTGCCGGCAGTTTCGGTGAAGGATACGCCGGAATATGTGGCTCTATCCCAGAAGATTGCCGAGGCCAACGAAACCTATGGCAGTGAGATTTACGAGCATCTGAAAGCAGCCTACGACGTGGGAAATTTGGATGCGGTTTATTACCTGGGTTACATTCAGGAACACGGCATTGGCTGTGAACGGGATGTGGACGCTGCCCGGAAGAAGTATCAGGCAGTGGCCGGTAATACCAGCACCAACATCTGGGATCAGTTTGCAATCAACAGTGCCCACACCAGACTGGGCATCCTCTGTATGGGCGGCAAGTGGTTTGCTCCTGAGGAAGAAGAAGCAGTTGCGCAATTTCAGATTGCGGCTGATAATGGATATGCCATGGCACAATACTATATGGGTATCCTCTATCAGATGGGCTTAGGTGTGGAACGGGATTACGAGACTGCCTTAAGCTGGTTTGAACAAGCTGCTGACAATGATTACGCACCGGCAATTTGTCAGGTGGGTTACATCTATTTCAACGGACTTGGTGTGGATGCCAATTTTGAGCAGGCTGCATATTACCAGAAATTAGCGGCTGCGCAAGGCTATGTGCCGGCACAAATTAATTTAGGTTACATGTATGAAAACGGATATGGCGTAGACCAAAATCTTGAGACAGCATTGGCTTATTACAAGCTTGCTGAGACGTCCGGATATGAGGGCGTTTCTGAGGCAATCGCCAGAGTAGAATTACTCTTGAAGGATAAGTAATGAAAAGATGGGGTTTGGTACCTTTGGTACTCATAGTAGCGATCACGCTCTGTAGTTGTCGGCATGAGACTTCGGATGCGGCTGTTCTCGAATCCACGGATGCGAAAACAACACAAACAACGAATGAAGTTCATATTGAGGATTTACAGGACGCGTATGATGAGGTACTGAACCATGCATCGGCGGAATTCATCGGAGGGCATCCGGTGGATGAAGCGTTTCTTACCTGGTATACCAATACCTATGGTGCTTCGGCACTGGACGCATTACAGTCCGAAGGAAACTACGAGGATCCAGAAGATTGGTATCGGGCCTGTGGTTGCAGTATCCATGTATTATGGTATGAATACTGCAAGGCAACGGGAATCGAATCCTATAGTTTTTGCAATGTGTATGAACCACAGACGGCAGAAGCGGATGCCATCACGTTTACCTTTACCGGGGATGTGAATCTGGCGGAAGGGGTTGCGACCCGTAATTATATGGATCGTCAGAAGTATGGCCTGAAGGATTGCTTTTCCAAAGATCTTTTGGATATCATGCAAAGCGCCGACGTGTTTGTGGTGAACAATGAGTTCTCTTTTACCGATCGAGGAGAAGCACTTCCCGGTAAAGCCTTTACCTTCCGTGCCAATCCTGCATTGGTGCGAGAGATTATGATGATTGGTACCGATGTGGTGACCCTAGGGAATAACCACGTTTGGGATTTTGGAGAAATTGGTATGAAGGATACCATCTCCACCTTCCGGGATATCGAGGTTCCGTTTATCGGAGCCGGTGAGAATCTGGAAGAAGCGAAGAAGATTCTTTACTATGTGGCCAATGGGCGTAAAATTGCTTTGGTAGATGCCACACAGATTGAACGAACCTACGATTACACAAAGGAGGCTACCGAAAGTAGAGCCGGCGTGTTAAAATGTCTTCAGCCTGCGGCGTATTGCGAAGTCATAGAAGAAGCAAAAAAGAATGCAGATTATGTGATTGCTGTGGTACACTGGGGGACGGAAGGAAATGCCAGATATGGGCAGGACCAGGTCAACCTGGCCAAGGCCTTCATTCAATCCGGCGCAGATGTGATTGTAGGTGGTCATCCACATTGCTTACAGGGCATTGAATTTATGGATGGCGTTCCGATTTTTTACAGCCTTGGAAATTACTGGTTCTCCAGTACCAGTAACATGCCGACGGCGTATGATACCGGATTGGCAGAAGTTTGCATCCATTCCGATGGAGAGATTTCTTTGGAATTTATCCCTTGTCAGTTTTCTTTCGGACAGACCTCTTTGGTAACGAGTCCCAAGGAATGCCGGGAAATCTATGATTATGTTGAAAGCATTTCCGATACCCTTCGCATCAGCGATGATGGTGTCGTTACACAAAAATAATTTTTTCACATGGAGGAAATAAGAATGAGTAAGAAACCGGTTGTTTTGATGATTTTGGACGGCTTCGGACTGAATGATAATCATGAAGCGAATGCTGTATATGCAGCCAACACTCCAAATATCGATAAGTTGATGGCAGAGTGTCCTTGGCAGAAGGGCTATGCCAGTGGTTTGGCAGTAGGTCTTCCGGATGGTCAGATGGGTAACTCTGAGGTTGGTCATATGAATATGGGTGCAGGCCGCATCGTATATCAGGAACTGACCCGTATTACCAAGTCCATCGAAGACGGTGATTTCTATGACAATGAAGCATTAACTGCTGCATTTGCATCTGCAAAGGAGTCCGGTAAGTCCGTACATCTGTATGGTTTGGTTTCCGACGGTGGTGTACACAGCCACAATTCTCATATTTATGGTTTGCTTGAGATGGCAAAGCGTATGGGCGTTTCCAATGTATTCGTTCATGCATTCTTAGACGGTCGTGATACCGCACCTACTTCCGGTCTTGGCTTCGTGAAGGAGTTAGAGGCGAAGATGGCAGAACTCGGTGTTGGTAAAGTGGCATCCTTAAGCGGACGTTTCTATGCAATGGATCGTGATAACCGTTGGGATCGTGTGGAGAAGGCATATCGTAACTTAACCGAAGGCAATGGTGTTGCTGCAACCAGCGCAACGGAAGCATTGCAGGCTTCTTATGACAATGAAGTAACCGATGAGTTCGTATTGCCAACCACCATTATGGAAGATGGCAAGCCGGTGGGCTTGATTGGAGACGGAGACAGCGTAATCTGCTTTAACTTCCGTCCGGACCGTGCACGTGAGATTACCCGTACCTTCTGTATGGATGAGTTTGATGGATTTGATCGTGGTGCACGTAAGCAGGTTCATTATGTATGCTTTACCGAGTATGATGTTACCATTCCAAACAAGGATGTTGCATTCAAGAAGGTGGAACTGAAGAATACCTTTGGTGAGTTCTTGGCTGCCAATGGCAAGAGTCAGGCTCGTATTGCAGAGACTGAGAAGTATGCACATGTTACCTTCTTCTTCAATGGTGGCGTTGAGGAGCCAAACCTGAACGAGGATCGTATGCTTGTAAATTCTCCGAAGGTTGCAACTTATGATTTGCAGCCGGAGATGAGTGCACCGGAAGTATGTGAGAAATTATGTGGAGCCATTACTTCTGATAAGTACGATGTCATTGTCATTAACTTCGCAAACCCGGATATGGTTGGTCATACCGGCGTGATCGAAGCAGCAGTGAAGGCTGTTGAAACCGTAGATACTTGCGTTGGCAAGGCCGTAGAAGCATTGAAGAGCGTTGACGGAGTGATGTTCATCTGTGCAGATCACGGTAACTGTGAGCAGATGATTGATTATGAGACCGGCGAGCCTTGGACTGCTCATACCACAAATCCGGTACCATTTATTTTGGTAAACGCAGATCCTTCTTACACCCTTGCAGAAGGCGGTAAGTTATGCGATATTATTCCTACCTTAATTGAACTGATGGGTATGGAACAGCCGGAAGATATGACAGGACATTCCCTGTTAATCAAAAAATAAGTTTTGCTAATAACTGCCGGAGGTTTCTATTTTTATCTCCGGCAGTTACTATGTCTTTTTCAAAGGCATCATAAAAGTATTGTAAAAGTGAAAGGAAAGAAAGATGAGTGCAGAGTTGAAGCCAATGAAGGAAGGAAAAGTACGTGAGGTATATGATAATGGGGATAGCATTATCATGGTAGCAACGGATCGTATTTCCGCGTTTGATGTCATTCTGAAGAACAAGGTATCTCACAAGGGAGCAATCCTGACCCAGATGTCCAAGTTCTGGTTTGATTTCACCAAGGATATCCTTCCAAATCACATGTTATCCATTGATACGGCAGATATGCCGGAGTTTTTCCGGAAGGAAGAATATCGCGGTAAGAGCATGATGTGCAAGAAGTTGGAGATGCTTCCAATTGAGTGTATCGTACGTGGATACATTACCGGTAGCGGTTGGGAAAGCTACCAGAAAACCGGTAAGGTTTGCGGAATTACCTTGCCAGAAGGTTTGCAGGAGTCCGATCAGTTACCGGAACCGATTTATACTCCTACCACGAAGGCTGAGATTGGATTGCATGATGAGCACATTACCTTTGAGGATTCGGTAGAGATTTTAGAGAAGCTTTACCCTGGTAAGGGTGCAGATTATGCAGCTCAGATTCGCGATTGCACCATCGCATTGTATAAGAAGTGCGCAGATTACGCTCGTTCTAAGGGTATTATCATCGCTGACACCAAGTTTGAGTTCGGTTTGGACGAGAACGGTCAGGTGGTACTCGGTGATGAGATGTTGACTCCGGACAGTTCCCGTTTTTGGCCGGTGGAGGGCTATAAGCCGGGCCAGAGTCAGCCGTCTTTCGATAAACAGTTTGTACGTGATTGGTTGAAGGCAAATCCGGACAGCGATTATTTATTGCCGGAAGATGTCATTGCTAAGACCATCGAGAAATACGAGGAAGCATTCCTGCTTCTTACCGGAACCAAGTTTCAAGCTTAAAATCGAATAGGAGAATGCAGTGTATGAAAGCGACAGAGTGGAACTCTGATGAACTTCATGATGAATGTGGCGTCTTTGGCATCTATGATTTTGATGGCAAGGATGTAGCATCCACAATTTACTATGGCCTCTTTGCCCTGCAGCATCGTGGTCAGGAGAGTGCCGGTATTGCGGTCAGCGATACCGAAGGCCCCAAGGGGAAGGTGGACTTCCACAAGGGGATGGGTCTTGTAAATGAAGCCTTTGATGGCGAGACCTTATCAAAATTACATGGGAATATCGGCGTTGGACACGTCCGTTATTCTACTGCAGGAGAATCTTCCATCGCTAATGCCCAGCCTTTGGTTTTAAATTATATCAAGGGTACCCTTGCATTGGCCCACAATGGAAACTTAATCAATGCCAATGAGCTTCGGGATGAACTGTCTCGTACCGGTGCGATTTTCCAGACCACCATTGATTCTGAGACCATCGCGTATTACATCGCCAGAGAGCGTTTGAATACCCCTACGGTTGAGGATGCGGTAAAGCTTGCTTGTCGTCGCCTCAAGGGTGCCTATTCCCTGGTTGTGATGAGCCCAAGGAAATTGATCGCAGCCCGTGATCCTTATGGGTTTAAGCCACTGTGTATCGGGAAGCGTGACAATGCTTATGTATTTGCTTCTGAGACCTGCGCCCTCGATACCATCGGTGCAGAGTTTGTACGTGACGTACGCCCGGGTGAGATTGTAACGGTTTCACCGGAGTTTGGAATTCAGTCTAATCTGGAGAATTGTTTATCTCCGGAGAAGGAAGCTCGTTGCATCTTTGAGTACATTTACTTTGCCAGACCGGATAGCCGCATTGATGGGGTGAGCGTTTATGAATCCCGCATCAAGGCCGGTAAGTTCCTCTGGGAGGATTCCCCGGTGGAAGCGGATTTGGTCACCGGTGTTCCGGAATCCGGTAATGCAGCTGCACTCGGATTTTCTTTGGCTTCCGGTATTCCTTACGGAACCGCGTTTGTGAAGAACTCCTACGTGGGACGTACCTTCATCAAGCCGAAGCAAAACAGCAGAGAATCTTCCGTTCAGGTAAAGTTGAATGTGTTATGTGAGAATGTACGTGGTAAGCGTGTGGTGATGATCGATGACTCCATCGTTCGTGGTACCACCTCCGATCGTATTGTTGGCATGCTCAAAGAGGCCGGTGCCAAGGAAGTACATGTCCGTATTTCATCCCCGCCATTCTTGTGGCCATGCTATTTTGGAATTGATGTTCCGGCCAGAGAGCAGTTGATTGCTTACAACAAATCCATTGAGGAGATTCGTCAGATTATCGGTGCGGATTCCTTGGGATATTTGCAGATGGATCGTTTGCTTGAGATGTCGGAAGGACTTCCGATTTGTACCGGATGCTTTAACGGCAATTATCCGATGACCCCGCCGCAGGAAGATATCCGCGGAGAATATGAACATTAAGTTTTTTTGAAGGAGATTTTATGGAAACCAATCGCTATATCAGCCCGCTGTCCGAACGTTATGCCAGCAAGGAGATGCAGTACATCTTTTCTCAGGATATGAAGTTTCGTACCTGGAGAAAATTATGGATTGCACTGGCAGAAACCGAGATGGAGCTGGGCTTAAATAAAGACGGCAAGCCGGTCATCACCCAGGAGATGATTGATGAGTTGAAGGCACATGCCGAGGACATCAATTATGATGTGGCAAGAGAGCGTGAGAAACTGGTACGTCATGACGTAATGAGCCACGTATATGCTTACGGACAGCAGTGTCCGAAGGCGGCCGGCATCATCCATTTGGGAGCAACTTCCTGTTATGTTGGTGACAACACCGATGTCATCATTATGCGTGAGGGTCTGCAGTTGGTTCGCAAGAAATTGGTGAACGTGATTGCAGAACTTGCAAAGTTTGCTGATAGCTACAAGGATCTGCCAACCCTGGCATTTACTCATTTCCAGCCGGCTCAGCCAACCACCGTTGGTAAGCGTGCCACCTTGTGGTGCAACGAATTCATGATGGATTTGGAAGACCTGGATTATGTACTTTCTACCTTGAAGCTTCTTGGCTCTAAGGGAACCACCGGTACCCAGGCAAGCTTCCGTGAGTTGTTCAATGAGGATAATGAGACCATCGACAAGATTGATCCGATGATTGCGAAGAAGATGGGATTTTCCGGTTGTGTTCCGGTGTCCGGCCAGACCTATTCCCGCAAGGTGGATACCCGTGTTTGCAATATCTTGGCAGGCATTGCAGCTTCCGCACATAAGATGAGCAACGATATTCGTCTGCTTCAGCATCTGAAGGAAGTGGAGGAGCCGTTTGAGAAGAATCAGATTGGATCTTCTGCCATGGCATATAAGCGAAATCCGATGCGTAGTGAGCGTATTGCATCCTTGTCCCGTTATGTAATGATTGATGCCTTAAATCCGGCCATCACCTCTGCTACCCAGTGGTTTGAGCGTACCCTGGATGATTCTGCCAACAAGCGTCTGTCTGTTGCAGAAGGCTTCCTTGCTACCGATGGCGTGCTGGATCTGTGCTTAAATGTTGTAGATGGCCTGGTGGTATATCCTAAGGTGATTGAGAAGCGTTTACGCAGTGAGCTTCCATTTATGGCTACAGAGAACATTATGATGGACGTGGTAAAGCTTGGCGGCAATCGTCAGGAGTTGCATGAGCGCATCCGTCAGCTTTCCATGGAAGCAGGCAAGCATGTGAAGGAAGAGGGCAAGGACAACAACCTCTTAGAGTTGATTGCTGCCGATGATACCTTCCCAATGGGTATGGAAGAATTAGAAGAGTCCATGATTCCTTCGAAGTATGTGGGACGCAGCGTATACCAGGTTGAGAAGTACTTAGAAGAAGTGGTTCAGCCGGTGTTAGATGCCAACAAAGAACTGCTTGGTGTCAAAGCTGAAATAAATGTATAAATATGCATTGCATTTTTTTCTAAAATGCATATAATCGAATTTAGATTTGAATATTTTTCAATGGCGAAAAGAATTAGGCTTAGGGAGCAGATTGCTCTCTAGGTTTAGTTCTTTTTTTATAAATGCAACATATCTCAAGTCAAACACAAAGAGAAGAATATTGTTCATCCCAAATGCAAAGAAATCGTTGCATCCATGGGAAAAAACAGATATAATCTCTTTTGTGAGTGTTCGTCACAGACATACAATTGTCTTTGCTGGAACATAAATTGACGAAGAAAAGGAAGGAGAAAGAAAAAGAGATGGCATTAACAAACAACTATTTAAAGAGCGTTTACGAAGGCTTGGAAGCACGTAACGGAGAGCAGAAGGAATTCTTACAGGCGGTATATGAGGTATTAGAGTCCCTTCAGCCGGTAGTAGAGCAGAACCCTCGTTTACAGGAGGAAGGCATCATCGAGCGTATCGTTGAGCCGGAGCGTATCATCATGTTCCGGGTTTCTTGGGTAGACGACAATGGTAAGGTTCAGGTAAACCGTGGTTATCGTGTACAGTTTAACTCTGCAATCGGACCTTACAAGGGAGGTCTTCGTTTACATCCATCCGTAAACCTCTCTGTTATCAAGTTCTTAGGCTTTGAGCAGATTTTTAAGAACTCTCTGACAACTCTTCCAATCGGCGGTGGTAAGGGTGGTTCCGACTTCGACCCGAAGGGCAAGTCTGATCGCGAAATTATGAGATTCTGCCAGGCTTTCATGACCGAGCTTGCAAAGCACATTGGTGCAGACACTGACGTACCTGCTGGTGATATCGGTGTTGGCGGACGTGAGATTGGTTATATGTATGGTCAGTACAAGAGATTACGTAACGAGTTTACCGGTGTATTGACCGGTAAGGGATTAACCTATGGTGGTTCCCTTGCTCGTACCGAAGCTACCGGATACGGTGTATGCTACTTCACACAGGAGATGTTGAAGGAAGCTAAGAACACTTCTTTCGAAGGCAAGACCGTAGCTGTTTCCGGTGCAGGTAACGTTGCAATCTATGCAATCCAGAAGGCTCAGTCCTTGGGTGCTAAGGTTGTTACCTGTTCTGATTCTACCGGTTGGATTTATGATCCGGAAGGAATCGATGTAGAGCTTCTTCGTGAAGTAAAGGAAGTAAAGCGTGCTCGTTTGACCGAGTATGCAGCTGCTCGTAAGTCTGCTGAGTATCATGAGAAGAAGGCAGGAGAGCACGGTGTATGGCAGTACAAGGTTGACATTGCGCTTCCATGTGCAACTCAGAACGAGTTAAATGAAGAGGATGCAAAGGCACTCATCGCCAACGGCGTTATGGCAGTATCTGAGGGTGCGAACATGCCTTCTACTCCAGAGGCAGTGACTGCATTCTTGAATGCAGGCGTATTGTTCGGACCAGCTAAGGCTGCAAATGCAGGTGGTGTTGCTACTTCTGCATTAGAGATGAGCCAGAACTCTGAGCGTCTTCACTGGACCTTTGAGGAAGTAGATTCTAAGTTGAAGGGCATTATGGAAGGTATCTTCCATGCATGTGATGATGCTTCTAAGAAGTATGGTATGGAAGGCAATTACGTTGCAGGTGCTAACATTGCAGGCTTCGAGAAGGTTGCAGAAGCAATGATCGCACAGGGCGTTGCTTACTAAGGAAGAGGATAAATTATGGTAGGAATCATTATTGGATTAATAACCGGCGGTATCGCCGGATGGATTGCCGGAATGATTATGCATTCCGAAGGCGGAGTTCTCCGCAATATTATTCTAGGTATTATCGGCGGTGTTGTTGGAAGTATCCTCCTTGGACTGATTGGTATTTCCGGAAGCGGTTTTATTGGAAGTATTGTGGTTTCTGTCGTAGGAGCTTGCGTCGTCATCGCAGTAGGACGTGTTTTATTTAAATAGTGGTTTTGTATCCCAGGAGACACCATTGCAGTTGCAGTGGTGTCTTTTTTTCTTATTTTTTGTGTTACACACTTCCTATCATTATGTTGTAAAAACAACAGACCTTGTATACCAAATGCCCAAAGGAACAAAGACCATTTTGTGGAAACCTCTCAAAAATTGTGCTAAATGACTAGAAACGGTAGAAATACAAAAATTTTATATTGCATTATGACGAACAAAGTGGTAACTTAGGTTGTGGGGAGAGTTAAATATTGGGGGAGCCGAGAGAGATGAGAACATGGCTAATGATACAGACAGCGTCTGTGTTATTTGCGATGTTCTTTTTTTATTCATTCGTGAGATTCCAATGCATAAATAGCCGTTGGGGGCTTTTATGAATAAATATTTTATAAAAGGAGGAACTTTTATGGCAAAGTATGTAATGGCGCTTGATGCGGGTACAACCAGTAATCGTTGTATCTTATTCAACGAGAAGGGTGAGATGTGTTCCGTTGCCCAGAAAGAGTTTACACAGTACTTTCCTCAGCCAGGCTGGGTAGAGCACGATGCAAACGAAATCTGGCAGACACAGCTTTCCGTTGCTCGTCAAGCGATGCAACAGGTAGGCGCATCCGCATCTGACATTGCAGCAATTGGTATCACAAACCAGCGCGAGACTGTTATCGTTTGGGATCGTACCACCGGACAGCCAATCTCTCATGCGATTGTTTGGCAGTGCCGTCGTACCGCTGACTTCGCAGAGGACATGAAGAAGAAGGTACCTGGTATCGTTGAAACCTTCCAGAAGAAGACCGGTTTGAAGTTTGACCCATACTTCTCCGGAACGAAGATTCGTTGGATCTTAGATAACGTACCCGGCGCAAGAGAAAAGGCTGACAAAGGGGAGTTGGCTTTTGGTACCGTTGATTCCTGGTTGATTTACAAATTGACCAAGGGCAAGGTTCATGTAACGGATTACTCCAATGCATCTCGTACCTTGTTATTCAACATCAACACCTTGGAGTGGGATGATGAGTTATGCAAGATCTTAGAGATTCCGAAGAGTATGCTTCCGGAAGCAAAGCCTTCCAGCTGCGTATACGGAGAAAGTGATCCGGAATTCTTTGGCGGCCCGGTTAAAATTGCAGGTGCAGCCGGAGATCAGCAGGCTGCATTGTTCGGCCAGACCTGCTACAACGAAGGAGAAGCAAAGAATACTTATGGTACCGGTTGCTTCATGTTGATGAACACCGGCGAGAAGCCAATCTTTTCTAAGAACGATTTGTTAACAACCATCGCATGGGGATTGGACGGTAAAGTAACCTATGCTTTGGAAGGTTCTGTATACGTAGCCGGAGCAGCAATTCAGTGGTTACGTGATGAGTTGAAGATTGTAGATCAGTCACCGGATTCCGAGTACTTCGCAACCCGTGTCAATGATACCAACGGATGCTACGTTGTTCCTGCATTTACAGGACTTGGTGCTCCTTATTGGGATCCATATGCACGTGGAGCAATTACCGGTTTGACCCGTGGTGTCAACAAATATCATATCATCCGTGCAACCTTGGAGTCTCTGGCATATCAGACCTATGATGTACTTCATGCCATGGAATTGGATTGCGGCAAGAAGTTGGCATCCTTGAAGGTGGATGGTGGTGCATCCAAGAATAATTTCTTAATGCAGTTCCAGTCCGATATCATTGACACCAACGTTCTTCGTCCAAGTTGTGTTGAGACCACCGCTATGGGTGCTGCTTACCTGGCAGGACTTGCAGTTGGATACTGGTCCAGCAAGGAAGACGTAATTAAGAACTGGGCAGTGGATCAGGAATTCAAGCCGGTTATGGATGGCCAGACACGTGAGAAGGCATTAAAGGGCTGGGCTCAGGCCGTTGCATCTACACGCGGATGGGCAAAAGAAAACTAAGGGAGTTTATTTCATTAATACACGTTAAGGGGGTATTTTAATGACAGCTTATATTGCAGAATTTATTGGAACAATGTTCCTTGTAATCTTAGGTGATGGTGTTTGCTGTAACGTTAGCTTAAACAAGTCCGGAATGAAGGGTGCAGGCCCTGTACATATCTTAATCGGCTGGGGAATGGCCGTTATGGTTCCTGCATTTTGTTTTGGCGCACAGTCCGGTGCACACTTTAATCCGGCAGTAACCATTGGTGTTGCTATCCGTGGTGGCATGGAGTGGGGCTTGGTTCCTGGCTACATTATTGCTCAGATGCTTGGTGGTTTTGTAGGCGCAGCCATTCTTATGGTTCTCTACAAAGATCATATTAAGGCAACCGAGGAAGATGATGTTGTTCGCGGATGCTTCTGTACCGCACCTTCTATTCCGAATGTTGGTTTGAACTTCTTATCTGAGTTCGTAGCAACCTTCTTGCTGGTATTTACACTTGCAGCAATTCCTGGCAACGCCGGAGATTCCGCAGTTAGCTGGATTTTAGTTTATGGTGTCATCGTATCTATGGGTGCTTCCTTCGGTGGATTGACCGGATACGCAATGAACGCAGCAAGAGATTCTGCACCACGTTTTGCATATCAGCTCTTTGGTCCGAATAAGGGCAAGAAGAATGCAAACTGGGCATATGGATGGATTCCGTTGGTAGCACCAATCCTTGGTGGTATTTGCGCATCTCTTGTATACATGGCTGTATTCGCATAAGCACAGTTTTTATGCAAGTATAAAAAGGATCGTGGCGGCGGACATCCGTCGCCACACAAATCCTTTCAAAGAAAGGGGTAACAATAGTGATTTACGATGTAGTTATCATCGGAGCAGGCGTTAGTGGAAGCGCCATTGCAAGAGAACTTTCCAAGTACGAATTAAATACCGTAGTATTGGAGAAGTTTGAAGATGTGTGCTCCGGCACTAGTAAAGCAAATAGTGCAATCGTTCATGCTGGATTCGATGCAGCTGAAGGATCACTTATGGCAAAATTGAATGTAGAGGGTAATGAGATGATGGGGGATTTGGCAAGAGATTTAGACATCCCATTCAAGCGGAATGGTTCTCTTGTTGTTTGCATCCACAAGGAGGAATTACCCGGACTACAGGTATTGTATGATCGTGGAGTAGCAAACGGTGTCAAGGATTTGAAAATCCTAAGCAGGGAAGAGGTTCTTGCGATGGAACCAAATCTCTCAGATGATGTACAAGGAGCATTGTATGCTCCAACCGGTGGCATTATATGCCCATTTATATTGAATATTGCAATGGCGGAAAACGCCAATGTCAATGGTGTGGATTTCCGATTCAATACGGAAGTGGAAGGTTTTCGCAAGGAGGGAGATACTTGGGTTGTTCGAACCAACAACGGCGAGTATAAAACCCGTTATGTTGTAAATGCAGCCGGCGTTTATGCGGATGTGCTGCATAATATGGTAAGCGAGGACAAGATTCATATCACACCGCGTCGTGGAGATTATTGCCTGCTGGATAAGGAGATGGGCGCTCATGTGTCTCATACCATTTTCCCGCAGCCAACCAAACTTGGTAAGGGTGTGTTGGTATCCCCAACCATTCATGGCAATTTGATTGTGGGTCCTACGGCGATAGATATCGAAGACAGAGAAGGTACTGCAACCACTGCAGATGGCATCAATGATTTGATTGCCAAGGCAGGCATGCATGTAAAGAATTTACCGGTGGGCCGCAAGGTCATTACCAGCTTCGCCGGCTTACGTGCCCATGAGGATCATCATGAATTTATCATCGGCGAGTGCAAGGATGCACCGGGATTCATTGATTGTTCCGGTATTGAGTCTCCGGGACTTACGTCTTCACCGGCCATCGGCCGTATGGTTGCAGACATTGTGGTGGATTTGGCAAAGCCTGCAAAGAAGAGTGACTGGGTGGGTACCAGAACAGGTATCTTAAATCCAAGTGAGATGTCTTTGGAAGAGCGGAATGCACTGATTAAGGAGAAGCCGGAATACGGTCAGATTATCTGCCGCTGTGAGTCCATCTCCGAAGGTGAAATCTTAGATGCCATCCATCGTCCGTTGGGTGCACGTTCCTTAGATGGCGTAAAGCGTCGTACCCGTGCCGGTATGGGACGCTGCCAGGGAGGATTCTGTTCTCCACGTGTCATGGAAATCATTCATAGAGAATTAGGAATTCCGGTAGAAAAAGTAACGAAGAGCGGCGGAGAATCTGTAATCGCTCCGGAACTTTCCAAGAATCGGAAAGGAGGAGAGGCATAATGCAGAACTATGATATTGTTGTAATCGGCGGTGGCCCTGCAGGGCTTGCTGCAGCTGCAGAAGCAAAACGCTCCGGTGTGGATTCCATTTTAATTCTTGAACGTGACCATGAGTTGGGCGGTATTTTGAATCAGTGTATTCATAACGGATTTGGTCTTCATACCTTCAAGGAGGAGTTGACCGGACCGGAGTACGCAAAACGCTTTATGGATCAGGTATTTGAGCTGGGCATTGAATATAAGCTCAATACCATGGTTATGGATATTACAGAAAACAAGGTAGTCACAGCAATGAATAAGACCGATGGCATGTTTCAAATACAGGCCAAGGCAGTAATTCTTGCCATGGGCTGCAGAGAGCGTCCGAGAGGCGCCTTAAATATTCCGGGATATCGTCCTGCCGGTATTTTCTCCGCAGGTACGGCACAGCGTTTGGTTAATATTGAGGGATATTTGCCGGGCCGTGAGGTAGTCATTCTTGGAAGTGGTGACATTGGCCTGATTATGGCACGTCGTATGACGTTGGAAGGGGCAAAGGTCAAGGTTGTCGCAGAATTGATGCCGTATTCCGGTGGCTTAAAGCGAAACATCGTGCAATGTTTGGATGACTACGGAATCCCGTTGAAGCTGTCCCATACTGTGGTAGACATTGAGGGCAAAGAACGCGTGACGGGAATTACCATCGCAGAAGTCGGCCCGGACATGAAGCCAATCTCAGGTACGGAAGAGCACTATTCCTGTGATACCTTGTTGTTATCGGTCGGCTTGTTACCGGAGAATGAATTGTCCAAGACAGCCGGCGTGGAGTTATCAACCATCACATCCGGACCGGTGGTCAATGATGCATTGGAAACCAATGTGGAGGGTATCTTTGCTTGCGGTAACGTCTTGCATGTACATGACTTGGTCGATTTCGTATCCCAGGAAGCACAAAACGCCGGCAAGAACGCAGCAAAGTACGTGAAAGAAGGAAGAGAGGCATCCGGTCGTATCATCGATATCAAAGCCGTGGACGGCGTTCGATATACGGTACCGTGTACCATTCGTCCGGATCAGATGGATGATACCGTCACCGTTCGTTTCCGTGTGGGCAAGGTGTTTAAGAATTCTGCCATCACCATGTACTTTGGTGACGAACAGGTATTAAAGCGGAAAAAGCAGATTATGGCTCCGGGTGAAATGGAGCAGGTAATCATCGATAAAAAGAAACTGGCTGAGTTTGGCGATATTTCCGATATCACCATTAAAATCGAGTCTGTATAGAAAGGGGAGCAAATATGGAAGTCAGAAATTTAACTTGCATTGGCTGCCCGATGGGTTGCCAGTTAGAAGTAACCATTGATCAGGGTACGGTGGTAAGCGTTACCGGAAATACCTGTAAACGCGGGGACGATTACGCTAGAAAAGAAGTCACCAATCCAACCCGTATCGTCACCTCTACCGTTCCGGTGATTGGCGGCAAGATTGCTATGGTTTCTTGCAAAACCGCTTCGGACATTCCGAAGGACAAGATTTTTGCCTGTATGGAAGAAATCAATCAAGTAACGGTTGCTGCGCCTGTAAAAGTAGGAGATGTGATCCTAAAAGATATCTGTCACACAGGCGTCGACATAATTGCCACAAAAGATGTGGATATTGCTTAATCCTCGCGTATCCACAAAAAGGGCTTACCTTCGGGTAAGCCCTTCTTCTTTGTTTTTGGACGCAAAATGACGCAGGTAAAATTACCTGCGCCGCCTTGCCTCGTTGGGGGGAAAACTAGAGATATATTATATATAACATCCGGATAGACACAAAAGAGACACACAAACAAAGAAAAATTGCGTGGTTTTTGCCTGGGACATTTGGTAGGATAAAAAGGTGGAAAAACGGGGCATTGAGCAGGATGCTCCATCCAAAGGAGTTTGTATGAAGTATTCCAATATTACCAAGGCTACATTTCAATCGCGCCCCAATCGGTTTATTGCCGAAGTCGAGGTGGATGGGAAGAAAGAAGTGGTCCACGTGAAAAATACCGGTCGATGCAAGGAACTACTGATTCCCGGTTGTGAAGTGTATCTGACAGCACCGGGGACGCCCAATCGGAAGACCACCTATGATTTGGTGGCAGTGCGAAAAAGCAATGGCATCCTGTTTAATATCGATAGTCAGGCGCCGAATAAAGTGGTGATGGAATGGCTACAGAAGAAAGATTTTGATCGGATACAACCGGAATATACCTATGGGGATTCTCGGATTGATTTCTATATGGAACGAGCGGATGAACGGTTTCTCATGGAGGTCAAGGGGTGCACCTTAGAGGTGGATGGAATCGGTTATTTTCCGGATGCACCAACGGAACGAGGAATCAAGCACATTCAGGAGCTAATCAAAGCAAAGCAAGCCGGCATCCATGCAATTCTTGCCTTTGTGATTCAGATGGATGGGGTCTATGAAGTACGTCCCAATGTGGATACCCATCCTGCCTTTGGGGTTGCCATGGAAGAAGCGGAGAAGGTCGGCGTGGAAATTCTGTTTTTGCCCTGTCATGTGGAGCCGGATACCTTAGAAATTGTATCGGTATGATTCATAGAATTTGTATAACAAAACCTCTGCCTGCTGGCAGAGGTTTTTGCTTAGTTCTGTAATAAACGGTTTATATCCTGATAGAAATTTGGATAGGAGATGGTTACACAGTCCGGATGATCTAAGGAATTCTCGTCCTCGCAGAGCAAGGAGGCAATGGTAAACGCCATGGCAATGCGATGATCTAAGTAGGTCTGAATGGATGCTCCATGGAGCGGCTTGCCACCGGTGATCATCATGCCATCCTCGGTAGGAGTAATATCTGCGCCCATAGCGGTTAAATTCTCGGTAACCGTTGCAATACGATCGGATTCCTTTACACGAAGCTCGGCTGCATCACGAATGGTGGTGGTGCCTTCGGCAGCGGCTGCCATCACTGCAATGATTGGAATCTCGTCGATGAGGGTCGGTATGATATCGCCGGAAATTTCACAGCCATGTAAGTTCGAAGATGTGACATGGATATCGGCCACCGGTTCTCCGGATACGATACGCTCATTTTCCAGTGTAATCTTACCGCCCATGGCCTTGGCAACTGCAAGGATACCAGCACGGGTTGGATTGGTATTCACATTGGTAATTAAGAGATCCGCATCCTCTGCAATTAAGCCTGCTGCAATATAATAAGCAGCGGAGGAGATATCTCCCGGAATGGCAATCTGTTGACCATAGAGTTCCTCGGCCGGTTGAATGATTGCGGTATTGCCTTCGCTTCGTATCGTAGCACCAAATCCACCCAGCATCAGTTCCGTATGGTTTCTGGAAATGGCAGGTTCTGTTACCGAAGTTTCCCCATCGGCATATAAGCCGGCGAGCAGGATACAGGATTTTACCTGGGCAGAAGCCACCGGTGAATCATAATGAATGCCGGTTAAAGGGCGGCCGTTGATTCTCAGTGGTGCACATCCATTGTCACGTAGGGATGTGATGTCTGCGCCCATGGAAATCAGTGGTTCCATAATGCGTTTCATGGGACGCTTCTGAATGGAATCATCTCCGTTCAATTCGCAACGAAAATTTTGAGCGGCCAGGATTCCGCTGATGAGACGGGTGGTGGTTCCGCTGTTGCCTACATCCAACATGGAAGTCGGCGCTTGTAATCCATGGAGTCCATTTCCATGGATGATCACATGGTCCTTCTCTTGTTCAATTGCAATGCCCATGGCACGAAAACATGCGATGGTGCTGCGACAGTCGGCGCCGTCTAAAAATCCGGTTAATTCGGTGGTGCCTTTTGCAATGGAACCAAACATGACACCGCGATGAGAGATGGATTTGTCTCCCGGTACGGTGATGGTTCCGCGTAATCTTTTCTTCATGTTATATATTCCTTATTTCTTTTTGTGTACGATGTAGCGATGTGCCTGAAGCAGGGTAATGGCATTGTCCATGGACTCTAAGTCGTACATCTCGATGTGGAGCACGCCCTCTTCAAATTCACGGTCATGAATGATGCCAATGTTTTTGATGTTTAACCCGTGGGTGGCAAGGATGGTGGCGATGGTTGCAATACCGCCGGCTTCATCCACCAAGTCACAGTAAAACTCATAGCTTTGCGGCAGAATTCCGGTGCTTTGGGTGCGCATGGAATCCCGATAATTCTTGGCATTCTGGAACAGGGAAAAAATCTTGGCTTCGTCCTCCTGTCGGATGGCATCCTGAAAGTCCGTAAAACTTTGGATGTAGAGATCCGTCAGATGCAGAAGTTCCTCCCGGTTGGCCTTACAGATATGTTGCCACATCACCGGCGAAGAGGAGGAGATGCGGGTAATATCCTTAAAACCACCGGCTGCAATGGTGCGCAGTAACTCCCGGTCCGTGTCGTTGTCCTTGACCAAGTTCACTAAGGTGGCCGAGATCACATGCGGGAGATGAGAGATGGCTGCCGTTGCAAAATCATGTTCCTTGGGATCTAACTTAATGGGAATGGCCCCAAGGGTAGCCAGATAACCTGCAAATTCATCCACATCCGAAGCCAGAGAGGCTTCCGTGGAGGTAAGAATATAGTAGGCGTTCTCCAATAAGCCGGGGGAGGAATTGGTAAATCCGGTTTTCTCCGATCCGGTCATGGGATGCCCACCGATGAACTGTTGTTGTAAATCCAACGATGCCACCGCCTGATGAATATCGCCCTTGACACTTCCTACATCGGTCAGAATACAGTCTGGGGATAATAGGGGTGCCAATTGCTCTAAGTAGGAGATGTTGATTCCAACCGGAGAGCATAAAAACAATACATCACAGGAGGCAAAAGCCCGGATATCCAACAGGGTATCGTTGTCGATGACGCCAGCCTGATAAGCCTCCTCAATGGTGGAAGCGTGGGAAGCATGCGCTATGATGTGGGTTTTGGGATATATATGCTTGATTGCTTTTGCGATGGATCCACCGATCAAACCAAGACCGATAAATCCCATAGATTCAAATTTCAAGAGTATTCTCCTTTTCCTTTTTCTATCTTTCATCCTACCGATTTATCCGGCTAAAGTCAACGAAAACCATGATTCCACAAGGGTTTGTGCTGGGAATTTGATGCCTCTTAAAAGATGCAGACAATACAAAAATAAATTTTAAAATAACTAATAATTTATTGTATCTTACCATAATGTCTAGTAAAATTAAGATATGATTTGAAGGTATCTAGGCAACGGATACACGACTACTAAGAACAGGGGGACAATTGAACATGAAAGTTTACACGACAGACAAGATTCGTAACGTGGTTTTACTGGGACATGGGGGTTGTGGTAAAACATCTCTGGTAGAGTCCATGGCTTATCTTGCAGGCATGACCAGTCGCTTGGGCAAGGTTTCCGAGGGAAACACCATCAGTGACTACGACAAACAAGAAGTCAAGCGTCAAATTTCTATTCAGACTTCTCTGATTCCAATTCCGTGGGAAGATTGTAAAATCAATATTCTCGATACACCGGGTTCCATCGATTTCGTGGGTGAATGCGAGGAAGCACTTTCCGCTGCGGATGCCGCGATTATTGTTGTGTCCGGAAAGAACGGAATTGAAAGTGGTACCAAACGTGCATGGGAGCAATGCGAACGCTATCATCTGCCACGTATGGTGTTCGTTACGGAGATGGATGTGGATGACGCCAGCTTTCGACAGGTGGTAGAGGATTTGCAAGGCCTGTACGGCAAATGCATTGCACCTTTCCATCTACCAATCCGTGAAGAGGGTGCATTTGTTGGTTACGTGAATGTTATCCAACAGCGGGCAAAACGTTGGAAGGCAGACGGAACGGTGGAGAAGATGGAGGTTCCGGAGTATTCCAAAGAAAATTTAAGCCTCTGCAGGGAAGCATTGATGGAATCTGTGGCAGAGACCAGTGAAGAATTTATGGATCGTTATTTTGGCGGAGAGGAGTTCTCCGAAGATGAAATCCGATCCACTTTACGGAACAATGTGTATGACGGAAGCATCGTTCCGGTGTTGATGGGTTCGAATACCTTAAACCGTGGTATGTATACGTTGATGGTGGATATTATAAAATACCTGCCTTCTCCGGAGATGCGGGAGTGTACCGGTATCAACGCCAAGAGCAATGACACCTTCCAGGCGGATTACGATTTCTCTCTTCCAAAGAGTGCCTATGTGTTTAAGACCATCGTCGATCCTTTTGTTGGAAAGTATTCCTTGATTAAGGTAAATTCCGGCGTATTAAAAACCGATGATTTGCTTTACAACTATCACAAAGACTTCGAAGAGAAAATCGGTAAGATTTATATCCTAACCGGTTCGAAGGCAGACGAGGTATCGGAACTGCATGCCGGTGATATTGGTGCCTTAAGTAAATTACAGAAGGTGACCACCACGGATTCCTTGTCCACGAAAGCCAATCCAATTGCATATTTGCGTGCGGCCATTCCAACTCCGTATACCTACCTGCGCTACAAGGTAAAGAACAAGGGGGATGAGGACAAGGCAGCCTCTGCCATTGCGAAGATTATGCAGGAAGATTTGACGGTGAAGATGGTGAACGATGCAGAGAATCATCAGACTCTGTTGTATGGTATTTCCGAGCAGCATCTGGAAGTGGTGCAGGAAGCCCTGGCAGAAAAGTACAAAGTGGAAATCGAACTATCTCAACCGAAGATTGCTTACAAGGAAACCATCCTTGGAAAATCCGATGTGGAATACAAGCACAAGAAGCAGTCCGGTGGCCATGGCCAATACGGACACGTAAAGATGACCTTTGAACCATCCGGCAATTTGGAAGAAGCGTATGAATTCTCCCAGACCGTTGTGGGTGGTGCGGTACCGAAGAACTTTTTCCCTGCAGTGGAAAAGGGTATTGCAGAAGCAACCCTGGCCGGACCACTGGCCGCCTATCCGGTGGTGGGTGTCAAAGCCAATCTCTACGATGGAAGCTACCATCCGGTGGATTCCTCGGAGAACTCCTTCAAGGTGGCAGCACGTATGGCGCTTAAGCAAGGCATGATGGAGGCAAAACCAATCCTCTTAGAGCCCATTGCACTTCTGAAGGTCTATGTATCCGATGCATATACCGGTGATGTTATGGGAGATTTGAATAAGCGTCGTGCCAGAGTCAACGGCATGAATGCGGTTGGCGGAGATAAACAGGAAATTGTAGCAGAAATTCCATTTGCGGAATTATATGGTTATGGCACTGTCTTACGGTCCATGACCGGGGGAACCGGAGACTTTTCTTATGAATTCTTAAAGTATCAGCAGGCACCCAAAGATGTTCAGGATGCAGAAGTGGAACGTCGGGCGTCTAAAGTGAAAGAGGGCGAAGAAGAATAGTATGATCTGGGACAGAATACGAAAAACGACATTGATAGCTTCGGTGATTTGTTTACTGGGGAACGGACTATGTACGCTTTTAGGTCTGTATCAAGCGGCGGATATTTTTTCGCCGCTTTGCGGACTGTTTGCGTTTGTCACCATCTTTTCGGTGGGATTGGTGTTTCGGAAATTCCGTGCGCCGATTTTCTGCTTTTCCGGTGGCGTGTTCTTTTGGATGTTGGGCGATATGTTCTTTTATTTTTGTATGCATGTGGCTCCGCAACTTCGATGGTTGTGGGATGCGTATGAATATATGTATCGCATCACCAGCTTTTTCTATGCAGCCGGTTTGATCCTGTTTGTATGGAGAGAATATCAGAACCAGGATATCTTAAGACTTTTGGTCAATGCATTTTTGTATTCGGTGGGCACCTATATCATCATCAGTGCCATGTTCGAAAGCTATTTGGGTCGACGGTTAAACATCTTGTTGTTAACCCCGAAGGCCATCCTCTATATTCTAATTTCCAACTTTATTATTGTGCTGACCCTTATGGTGATGGCGGAACGTGGCTTCCATCATCTATCCTTATTCCGTGTGTTTATGGGATTATCCCTTCTGGTATACGGCGTATTGGATTGCCGCTTTACTTACTTACAGGCAGCCAACTGGGATCCAAGCTCCAAAGTCATCCGGTTTATTTTCCTGGTTACGGTGGTGATGCTTGCCATTGCATTATCCTCCACGTCCCTGGCCCGGTATCTCCTAGAGGGCCGTCGGGTGATTACGAAAAAGGAAAGTTACTTCGGGGAAACCATTGCTGTGATCATGACCCTGTTTGGCTTTTTCCTTATGCTAAAGTCGGACATGAGCCACGAACATTTCTTCATTCTGTTGGTTGCCACCATGGCATATTTTCTGTTGTCGAAAACCTTGCAGGCCAACTCCCTGACCAAGGAACTGCTGGCAAGGGAAGAAGCGGAAAAACGCCTGCTGCAGCAACAGGTTTCTGAGCAGATTGAGGAACTAACCACCGTCAATGAAAAGTTGGAGACGGCCTCCTATTTGGATACGTTAACGGGTCTTAAGAACCGGACCTACTGGAATCTGTATCAGGCTCAGTTGATTTCTACGTATCCCGATTTGCGGATGATTTTGTTTTCCTTGGATATTAACTTTTTTAAACTCATCAATGACACCTATGGCCATGCGGCCGGCGATCATATTCTAAAAGAGTATGGACGCCGCCTGTCGACCTTACAAAATGAGGATATTCAGGCCTTTCGTATCGGCGGCGATCAGTTCATGATTTGCTGTGTGGAAAAGGACGAGGAATTCAATGTGGTCCGTTTTTCGGATTTGTTGTTAGAGGTTTTGGAGAAGCCTTTTGAGTGGGATGGCCGGGAAATCCATGTCACCTCCAGTATTGGTGGCGCGGTCTATCCGGATGATTCGAAAAATATTGAGAAGCTGATGAACTTCGCGGAATTTGCCAGAAATTCTGTGAAGCATACAGGAAATATTTCTTCTTGTACCTTCTACAGAGAGGACTTCATGCCCAAGGTGCAGCGGAAGTATTTGCTGGAACAAAAGTTGCAGGAAGTGGATTATGATACGGACTTCGAGCTGTATTATCAGCCTCAGGTGGATGCCTTATCCGGTCAATTGATCGGTATGGAGGCGCTGGTGCGGTGGCATGAGGCGGAACTTGGAATTATTTCACCGACGGAGTTCATTCCGATTGCAGAAGAAATCGGAATTATGCCCCATATGGGAGAGTGGATCATTGCAGAATCCATGCATCAGATTGTATCGTGGAACCAGACCTTCCAGATGGATTTGGTGATGGGAATCAATGTATCGCCGGCTCAGTTACGGGATGACTTTTTTGCAGAGAATTTCATTAACATGATGCAGGAGATTGGCGCGAAACCGGAATGGATTGATATTGAGATTACCGAGGGTATTGCCTTAAACGGCAATAAGCACAACGGAGAATTGATTGATCAGTTGAAGCGGGCCAATTTGACCTTCTCCGTAGATGATTTCGGTACCGGTTATGCGTCCTTTACCAACATGATCAATTTCCAGTTTGACCGCATCAAGATTGCCAAGGAACTGGTGGAACGTTTGGTGGAGAGTGCCAATGCCAGGGTCGTGGTGGAAGCAATTACCGGTATGGCCCGGGGCATGAATCTCCGTACCATCGCAGAAGGTGTGGAAACCAAGGAACAGTTGGATGTTTTGGTTTCCTTAGGATGTGAACAAATCCAGGGCTTTTATTTCGGAAAGCCACTGTCGGCAGAGGAATTTGAAGAAACCTGGATGCTGTAAACAAAAGCTAAAAAAACAGATACCCGATGATTCGATTCGACTTCGAAAATCATCGGGTATTTTTCTGTGGAAAATTGGAAAAAACGGGGATGGAATCTCCCTTGATTCCTTGACAATCCAAGCACTTATGCTACAATTTTATGCGATATGCTAAGTGCTTTTATCATAAGTAGAAGATAGATTTAGGAGGAAGAGAAAAGATGGCAGCACCTTATAACCACCATGTGGTGGAGAAAAAATGGCAAACCTACTGGAAAGAGAACGAAACGTTCAAAACGGATGTATGGGATTTTTCGAAGCCCAAGTATTACGCATTGGATATGTTTCCGTATCCATCCGGTGTAGGTCTACATGCCGGCCATCCGGAAGGTTATACAGCAACTGATATTATGTCCCGTATGAAGCGTATGCAGGGCTATAATGTGTTACATCCCATGGGATATGATTCTTTTGGTCTTCCTGCAGAACAATATGCGGTAACCACCGGAAACCATCCGGCCGGATTTACCGAGAAGAACATCGAAACCTTCTCCAATCAGTTACGGGAGCTTGGTTTTGATTATGACTGGTCCAAGATGCTTGCAACCAGTGATCCGAAGTTCTATAAGTGGACCCAGTGGATTTTCAAGAAATTATACGAAGCCGGCTATGCGAAGCACATTGATATGCCGGTAAACTGGTGTGAGGAGCTGGGAACCGTTCTTTCCAACGATGAGGTCATCGATGGTAAGTCCGAGCGTGGCGGTTATCCGGTTGTGAAGAAGATGATGAAGCAGTGGGTCATCGATCAGCAGGCCTTTGCAGAGGAACTCTTAGACGGTTTGAATGACATTGACTGGCCGGAATCCACCAAGGAAATCCAGAGAAACTGGATTGGTAAGTCCACCGGCGTGGAAGTGGATTTTGAAATTGTAGGAGGCGGAAGCTTCTCGATTTTTACCACCTGTATTGAGACCATCTATGGTATCACCTTCATGGTATTGGCTCCGGACGGAGAGATTGTGAAGGGCTTGTTGGATCGTGTTGAGAATTTAGACGAGGTACAGGCGTACATCAATGAGACCTTGAAGAAGAATGACTTGGATCGTACGGATTTGAACAAAACCAAGTCCGGTTGTCCGTTGAAGGGCATCTACGCCATCAACCCGGTGAACGGCAAGGAAGTTCCATTGTTTATCGGCGATTTCGTTTTAGCAAGCTATGGTACCGGTGCGGTTATGGCGGTTCCAACTCACGATCAGCGTGACTTTGAATATGCCGAGGTTCATGGATTGCCATTGATCCAGGTTATCAATAATCCGGAGGGCACCGTGGATGTATCTGCGCATGCCTTTGAGAAGCAGGATTATCTGGGCAAGGGTTGCATCCTGATGAATTCCGAGGAATTTAACGGAATGACCGTGGAGGATGCCAAGAAGGCCATCACCAAGAAGTTGGTGGATTTGGGCGTTGCCAGAGAGAAAGTAAATTATCACTTCCGTGAATGGATTTTTGCCAGACAGCGTTACTGGGGTGAGCCGGTTCCTTGTGTGTACAAGGAGGATGGTTCCATCGAGTTTGTAGATGATAGCGAACTTCCGGTAATCCTTCCGGAGCTGGAGGATTACAAGGGCAAGAACGGTCAGGCACCACTGGAGAATGCAACCGAGTGGAAGCAGTATGATAAGAACGGCCTGAAGGGTACGAGAGAAACCTCTACCATGCCGGGTTCTGCCGGATCCAGCTGGTATTACTTCCGTTATATCGATCCGGATAACGATCAGGAATTTGCAAACCAGGAGCTGTTAAAGCACTGGATGCCGGTGGACTTGTATGTGGGTGGACCGGAGCATGCCGTTGGACATCTTCTGTATTCCCGTATCTGGAACCGTTTCTTGTATAACAATGGATTGTCTCCGGTCAAGGAGCCATTCCAGAAGCTGGTACATCAGGGTATGATTTTGGGCGAGAACGGCATCAAGATGGGTAAGCGTTTCCCTGAGTTCGTTGTAAACCCAAGCGATATCGTAAGAGATTACGGTGCAGATACCTTACGTCTCTATGAGATGTTTATGGGACCACTTGAAGTTTCCAAGCCATGGAACTCTAATAACGTTGCCGGTGCCAAGAAGTTCTTGAATCGTGTGTATACCTTCTTCTCAGAAGCTGGTAACATCACGGATGAGAACAACGGAAACTTAGAGAAGGTTTATCATCAGACCGTAAAGAAAGTCACCAACGACTTTGAGGCATTGGCGTTTAATACCGCCATCTCTCAGATGATGATTTTTGTGAATGCGGTTTATAAGGAAGGCAGCTGCCCGAGAGAATATGCAGAGAATTTGATTAAGATGCTTTCTTGTATCTGCCCACATATGGGTGAGGAATTATGGCAGATGATGGGACATGACAACACCATCGCGTATGAGCCATGGCCAACCTATGACGAAGCGAAGTGTGTGGAAGATACGGTGGAAATTGCAGTTCAGGTCAACGGTAAGGTAAAAGCTACCATCGCCATCGGCAAGGACGATGCCAAGGACGATGTAATTGCCAAGGGCAAGGAAGCAATTGCTGACAAGTTAGAGGGCGTTTCCATTGTGAAGGAAATCTACGTTCCGGGACGTATCGTTAACATTGTAGTGAAATAAGGATTGTTATTTTGGAAGTTCGCGACATCCAAAAGGGAAGTTGCGAACTTCTTTTTAAAAGAAAGAGAAAAAGGAGAACAACATGGAAAAGATTCAGATGACCACCCCTTTGGTAGAGATGGACGGAGATGAGATGACCCGTATTTTATGGCAGATGATTAAGGATGAGCTGATTCATCCCTTCATCGACTTAAAGGCGGAGTATTATGATTTGGGCTTAGAGCATCGAAATGAGACCAACGATCAGGTAACCATCGATTCTGCAGAGGCTACCAAGAAGTACGGCGTTGCAGTTAAGTGTGCAACGATTACACCAAACGCTGCCCGTATGGAAGAGTATGATTTGAAGGAGATGTGGAAGTCTCCCAATGGAACCATCCGTGCCATCTTAGATGGAACCGTATTCCGTGCACCCATCATTGTTAAGGGGATTGAGCCTTGCGTCCGCAACTGGAAGAAGCCGATTACCATTGCCCGTCATGCATACGGAGATGTGTATAAGGCCAGCGAGATGATCGTGGATGGTCCGGGCAAGGTGGAACTGGTGTATACCAAGGAAGATGGAAGCGAAGTACGTGAACTGATTCATAACTTCACCGGTGCCGGTGTGGTTCAGGGTCAGCACAATTTAGATAATTCCATTGAATCTTTTGCCAGAAGCTGTTTCTCCTATGCGTTGGATGTGAAGCAGGATTTATGGTTTGCAACCAAGGATACCATCTCCAAGA
Organism: Lachnospiraceae bacterium; assembly: GCA_024690885.1. GTDB lineage: Bacteria > Bacillota > Clostridia > Lachnospirales > Lachnospiraceae > XBD2001. Next base: position 28,421 of record JAILOI010000010.1, on the reverse strand, counting down.
AGTACGATCACACCTTCAAGGATATCTTCCAGGAGATTTTCGACAAGGAGTTCAAAGCACAGTTTGATGCGGCAGGCATTGAGTACTTCTACACCTTGATTGATGATGCGGTTGCCCGTGTAATGAAATCCGAGGGCGGATTCATCTGGGCTTGCAAGAACTACGACGGCGATGTTATGAGTGATATGTTATCCTCTGCCTTTGGTTCTCTTGCAATGATGACCTCCGTATTGGTGTCTCCACACGGATACTTTGAGTACGAAGCTGCACACGGAACGGTACAGCGTCATTACTACAAGCATCTGAAGGGGGAGCAGACATCCACCAACTCTGTTGCGACGATTTTTGCATGGAGCGGTGCGCTTCGCAAGCGTGGTGAGTTGGACGGAATTACGGAGCTTATGACCTTTGCCGATAATCTGGAGAAGGCTTGTATCGAAACCATTGAGTCCGGTAAGATGACCGGCGATTTGGCACGTATTACCTCCATTGAGCACCCGACCACCTTGGGTAGCCAGGAGTTCATTCAGGCCATCCGTGCCACATTAGAAAGCTATTACGCTTAAGTTGAAAGAATAGGAATGTTAAGTATGCTGTTATCCGTACATAACGTCAGCAAATCCTTTGGGGAAGACCTTCTGTTTCAGGAGGTCTCCTTTCAGGTTGCGGCAGGAGACAAGTTAGCAATCGTTGGTCACAATGGTTGTGGAAAATCCACCTTACTGAAGATTTTAACCGGTGAGATGGAGGCCGATACCGGGGAAGTGGTATTGGAACATGATAAGACCATGGGGTATTTGGCCCAGTATCAGAACGATACCACCAGTGCGTCCATCTATGAGTATGCCTTATCTGCCAGAGAAGATTTGCTGGAGATGGAGGAGCGATTGCGTGCCTTCGAAAGCCAGATGAGTACCAAAAGCGGTGCGGATTTGGACCGATTGATGGAGCAGTATCATTCCTTGCATCATACCTTCGAACTGCAGGGCGGATACTCCTTCCGTAGTGAAGTGTCCGGCGTACTGAAGGGCTTGGGATTTTCGGAGGAGGACTTCGAGAAGAATCTTACCCAGTTATCCGGTGGACAGAAGACTAGAGCGTCCCTGGGACGGCTGTTGATGTCCAAGCCGGATCTGCTGCTTTTGGATGAGCCGATCAACCACTTGGATTTAAGTTCCATTGAGTGGTTGGAAGGGTTTTTAAGTAACTACAACGGAGCTGTAATTATTGTGGCTCATGACCGGTATTTCCTGGATAAGGTGGTTTCCCGCGTGGTGGATTTCTATCAGAAACGCACCATCGTCTACAAGGGAAATTATTCCCAGTTTGTTCGGCAGCGTGAGGAACGTATGCTGACGCTGGCAAGGGAATACGAGAAGCAGCAGAAGGAAATCGAACATCAGGAAGCGGTGATTGAGAAGCTGCGTCAGTTTAATCGGGAGAAATCCATTAAGCGTGCAGAAAGCCGTCGGAAGATGTTGGATAAAATACAGCGGATGGATCGCCCGACGGAAGAGAAACATGAGATGACGCTCACTTTGGAGCCGGTAGTGCAATCCGGCAAGGATGTATTGGACATCCAGGGATTATCCAAGGCCTATGGACAGCAGAAACTCTTCTCCAACGTGAACATCCACATGACCAGAGGGGAACATGTGGCCCTCATTGGAGACAATGGCACAGGAAAGACCACCATCTTTAAGATTTTAAATGGCTTAGTACCTGCAGATGCCGGTGTAATTACCTTAGGGGCCAATGTAACCGTGGGATACTACGACCAGGAACAGCAGCTGTTGGATGAGGACAAAACCTTGTTTGATGAGATGCAGGACGCCTATCCGAATCTGGATAATACCAGAGTACGGAATGTATTGGCGGCATTTCTTTTTACCGAAGAAGACGTATTCAAGCGAATTCGGGATTTGAGCGGTGGAGAGCGTGGCCGTATTTCCTTGGCAAAGCTCATGTTATCCGGCGCGAATCTGTTGATTTTGGATGAGCCGACCAACCACTTGGATATGGAATCCAAGGAGATTTTGGAGAATGCCCTCAATCATTATGAGGGAACCTTGTTCTATGTCTCCCACGATCGTTATTTTGTGAATCAGACCGCCGACCGGATTTTGGAATTAACGGCGGATGGGCTGTATGAGTATTTGGGCGACTACGATTATTATCTTAGGAAGAAAGAAGAGCGCCTGGCGCGGATGGCGGAAACCCCTGTGGCGGATGCAAAGACCGCAATTGAGACAGGAGCGGATGCAACGGAAGGCAAGTTGGATTGGGAGGAACAGAAGCGCCTTGCGGCGGCAAAGCGTAAGAAGGAGAATGAACAGAAGCGTATCGAGGAGGCCATCGAAGCGGCAGAGGATGCTTTGGCACAGATCGATGCAGAGTTTTCGGATCCTGAGGTTGCCACCAATTCCGCAAAACTGAATGAGTTATCTGCAAAACGTGGGGAGATTCAAACACAGCTGGATGGGTTATACGAGCAGTGGGAATTGTTAGCGGAAGATGACATTTAGTTTGTGAAAGAATTGACAAGTTGGTCGAAAAAATTTATAATTTTTATAGAAAATATGAAAGTTCACCCCTGATTTTTTGGCAAAAAGAATAGGGGTATTTTCATTTGTATAGATTTAAGGAGTAAGGGAATGGAAAAGGAAATATCACAGGCGGTCATTCGCCGTTTACCCCGTTATTATCGTTACTTGGGAGACTTATTACATGCCGGTGTAGAGCGTATTTCGTCCAATGAGTTGAGTGTTCGTATGCATGTGACAGCTTCCCAGATCCGACAGGATTTAAATAATTTCGGTGGCTTTGGTCAACAGGGCTACGGTTACAATGTATCGTATTTGTATGAAGAAATCGGCAAGATTTTGGGCTTGAACCATAAGCATCAGGTGATTGTTGTGGGTGTTGGTAATTTGGGTCATGCCATTGCAAATTACATTTCATTTGAGCGATTGAGTTTTAGCATGATTGGCGCCTTCGACGTCAATCCGGACTTGAAGGGCAAGAAGCTTGGCAACGTGGAGGTACAGATGATTGATGAGATTCCGGAGTTCCTGGAACATCATCATGTGGATTTAGCAGCCCTGACCCTCCCGAAGGAAAGTGCGGAAGCCGTTGCACAGAAGTTGATTTCTCATGGAGTGAAGGCATTTTGGAATTTTGCTCATGTGGATTTGGATGTACCGGAAGGCATTGTGGTACAGAACGTTCACTTGTCCGATAGTTTGATGCAGTTATCTTATAATATCAATCGTTTGAAGGACTAATGCTATGGATGAGGTGGTTTTTAAAGCGGCACTGAAAAGTGCGAAGATTCCGGTCCTGGTACTGGATCAGAAGTGGCATCGCCTGTTTGCTATTTCCGGCAAGCCGGAAGAGGTGAAGGCGAAAGAAGTAGAACTCAATGAACTTCTACAACTTCAGGGGAAGTTGAATCAGGAAATCAAGGACTTAAAGTCTGTGAAGAACAAACTGATGGAAGGTATTGTGGTGAATATGGAAGGAGCCGAAGGGGATGCTTCCACGGATTCGCACGCCAAAAAATTGGACGACAACAAGCGTCTGATTGAAGAAACCAACCAGCGTTTAACGCAGGACGAGGATCGCTTATTAGAACTTCCGAAGGAAATCAAAGACGTGAATGAAGAATTGATGATGCGCACCATGGCGTTCTGTTATGAGAAGCTGCGCATCAATTCCAATGAGATTACGGAAATCACCGATTGGATTACCAATGTTCGCGTGGAGCTGAAGAAGAATATCATCAAGAAGCAGAATCGGGAAATCAACAACAAGGAGATTTACTCCTACATGCATGATATTTTCGGACGGGATGTTATCAACTTATTTGATGTAAAATACGAAGAGGAACAGAAGGTTGCGGAAGGGGCGACTGCCGCCACGGACAAGGCGGTACCTGCTGCCGCGCACAAAGAGGCACCGAAGGAAACGCCTACGGAGAATTTTAATGCATAAGGAAGAATGGATTGCCATTACGGGTGCGAATGAGGCTCGTAATGGCTTCTTTACATTCACACAAGCGGATGTGTGGAACCAATTAAAACCCAGAGACCCCTATGGAAACAAGGGAACTTTTGGCAAAGCGCTGATCATTGCCGGAAGTTATCAGATGGCCGGCGCCGCAATTCTATCGGCCAAAGCTGCCTTACGTGGCGGCTGCGGTATGGTTCGGGTGGTGACGGTGGAATGTAATCGCATCATTTTGCAAACCGCCTGTCCGGAGTCTTTGCTTGGTACCTATGAGGAGGGAGAGGCAAGGGATGGATTGCAGGAGCGGTTGTATGCCTGGATGGATTGGGCGGATGCCGTATTAATTGGACCGGGCTTGTCGATGTCAGATACGGCCAAGACTTTGCTGGAGCTGGTTTGCACCTGCTGCAAAAAGCCACTCATCATCGATGCGGATGGATTAAATCTGTTGGCCCGGGAACTTGATTTGTTGGAGGAGTGCCCGCAGGATGTGATTCTAACTCCTCATATGGGTGAGATGAGCCGTCTGTTGGGATGCGAGATTTCTGAGATTACGGGCCATATGACATCTTTTGGTGAAGCATTTGCAGAAGCGCATCGGGTGGTGCTGGCACTGAAGAATGCGCGAAGCGTGGTATGTGCCGGGAATCATAAAACCTATCTCAATTCCACTGGTAATGATGGGATGGCCACTGCCGGAAGCGGGGATGTATTGGCGGGACTGATGGTTTCGCTTTTGGCCCAAGGATATGATGCATATACCGCTGCGTGCCTGGGAATGTATATCCATGGCGCGGCCGGAGATTTGATGGCCGAGGAAGTGGGCCGGGCGGCCTTGATGGCATCTGACTTATGGGATGGAATCGGAAAGTGTCTCTTGAAATTCGAGAGGCTTCGCGATACAGTATAACAGTGTTTGTTTTATGTAAAGGAGTGTGACATGGATACAGATTATCCCAACCCCCAAAAGAAGAACAAAACTTTCTTGCAAAAAGTAGCCGGGGTGTTTCGACACCATGGGGAAGAAGATGCGGTGGAAGAAGAAATTATTTCCATGGTGAATGAAAGCCATGAAGCCGGTAATCTTCGGGCTACGGAAGCAACTATGATTCAAAACATTTTTGAGTTTGATGACAAGGATGCCAAAGATGTAATGGTACATCGGAAGGACATCATTGCCCTGGACGGGGAATCTACCTTAGGGGATGCCATTAAGTTCTTTAATGAGAATCATTTTTCCAGAATTCCGGTTTATCTGGAAGACTTGGACAACATCATCGGTATCATTCACTTGCGGGATATGTTTGGCTTGGCCACCAAGACGGAACAGTATCATCGGAAAGTACGGGATTTAGATATCTTACGTACGCCGGAATTCGTTCCGGAAACCCATGGAATCAATACCTTGTTTACCCAGATGCAATATACCAAGTCTCACATGATCATTGTGGTGGATGAATATGGGCAGACCAGCGGATTGATTACCTTAGAGGATATTTTGGAGGAAATCGTAGGCAACATCCAGGATGAGCATGACGACGAGCACGAAGAAATCTCCAAGATTGAAGACTTCTACGAGATGGAAGGTTTAGTCAGCCTCGAAGATGTGGGAGAGCGGTTAGGGGTGGACTTTTCGGATTTGGAATTTGAAACCCTGAACGGTTTTTTGATTGATCGATATGGCAAGATTCCTGAGGAGCATGCAACTTTTTCGGTGGATGCCTATGGATACCGCTTCGAAATCTTAGATGTGGAAGGCCGCAGAATCTCCAAAGTACGGGTGAGTCGCCTTGATGATGGAACACAAAAATGATACACTTAAAGTGATTTTAGAAGGATGAGAAAGGATTTTTAAGGTTTATGTCAGGACATTCAAAATTTGCCAACATTAAGCATAAAAAGGAGAAGAACGACGCTGCCAAGGGTAAGATTTTTACCATTATCGGTAGAGAAATTGCAGTTGCAGTCAAAGAGGGTGGCCCGGATCCGGCCAACAACTCCCGTCTCCGTGACGTGATTGCAAAAGCGAAGGCCAACAATATGCCAAACGATACCATCGATCGTGGTATTAAGAAGGCTGCCGGAGATGCCAACTCCGTAAATTACGAGACCGTTACCTATGAAGGCTATGGCCCAAGCGGTACTGCAATTATTGTACGTGCCTTAACCGACAACAAGAATCGTACCGCTGCCAATGTACGTAGTGCCTTCACCAAGGGACATGGAAGCATCGGAACCCAGGGTTGCGTATCCTACATGTTCGATGAGAAGGGACAGATCATCATCGCGAAGGAAGAAGTAGAGATGGATGCGGATGATTTGATGATGATGGCATTGGATGCCGGCGCAGAAGATTTCTCTGAGGAAGAGGATTCTTATGAAGTATTAACGGCGCCGGATGATTTTACAGCTGTTCGTGAAGCGTTGGAACAGCAGAGTATTCCGATGGCTTCTGCAGAAGTTACCATGCTTCCGCAGACCTATGTCACCTTAACCGACGAAGAAGATTTAAAATGCATCAACCGCATTTTGGACTTATTGGATGAGGATGACGATGTACAAGAAGTCTTCCACAATTGGGACGAATAATAGGGGTACAATAATGATATAAGGGGGCTTTTGTCATGAAGAAGATATTATTTGCATCCAGCGAATGTGTACCATTTGTTAAGACCGGTGGACTGGCCGATGTAGTCGGTGCTTTGCCGAAGGAATTCGACAAGGAGGAATGGGACATCCGTGTTGTGCTTCCGGATTATACCTGTATTCCCCCGAAATATCGGGATCAGTTCAAGTATAAGACCAGCTTCCAGATGGATTGCGGTCCGTTTATCGGAACGAAATATGTGGGGGTGATGGAATACGAACTGGCTGGCATCACCTATTACTTCATCGACAATTTAGAGTACTTCGAATGCTTTTATCCATATAGCGAAACCCGCTGGGACATGGAGAAATTCACCTATTTTGATAAGGCGGTTTTATCCATGCTTCCCGTGGTGGATTTTCGCCCGGATTTGATTCATTGCCACGACTGGCAGACCGGTTTGATTCCGGTATATCTCAAAACGGAGTTTCAAGGGAATCCGTTTTTCTGGAATATGAAAACCATTATGACCATTCATAACCTGAAGTTTCAGGGTATCTGGGATGTGAAGACCTTACAGGGACTCTCCGGATTGCCGATGGAATTATTTACTCCGGACAAGCTGGAGTTTAATAAGTCCGGCAATATGTTAAAGGGTGGCCTGGTATATGCGGATTACATCACCACCGTTAGTGGAACCTATGCCAATGAGATTCAGACGCCGTATTATGGTGAAGGATTGGATGGGCTACTTGGTTCGCGTCATTTTGATATGCAAGGTATCATCAATGGTATTGATTATGATTCCTATAATCCGGAAACCGATGAAGCGCTGTATAAGAACTTCAACGTATCCAATTTCCGTAAGTTTAAGAAAATCAATAAGGAACGTCTGCAAGAAGATTTGGATTTAGATGTGGACTCCAAGAAGTATATGATTGGTTTGGTTTCTCGTCTGACCGATCAGAAGGGATTGGATTTGATCAATTACTGCATCGAAGGTATTGTGGATAGTAATACCCAGCTGGTGGTGATTGGTACCGGTGAATCCAAGTATGAGAATATGTTCCGTCATTATGCGTGGAAGTATCCGGATCGCATTTCGGCAAACATTTGCTACAGTGATGATTTGGCACGTAAATTGTATGCGGCTGCAGATGCGTTCTTGATGCCGTCCCGGTTTGAACCTTGTGGTTTGACACAGCTCATTTCCTTCCGTTATGGCACGGTCCCCATTGTGCGGGAAACCGGAGGACTGAAGGATACGGTAGAAGCCTACAACGAATATGAGAAGACCGGAGATGGTTTCTCCTTCATGAACTATAACGGGGATGAACTGTTGAATACCGTAAACTACTCCAAGTACATCTATTTCGTGAAGAAAACCCAGTGGAACAAGATGGTGGAACGGGGAATGCAGAAGGATTATTCCTGGAGTCGTTCCAAGGGAAATTACGAAGGTTTGTATCGCTATTTGATTGGATCATAAAAAATTGTGGAAGGAAATCCGTTAAAACTACATTTTGTAGTGGATTTCCTTCTTTTTTTGTGGAACAAAACCACTAAATATGGTAAAGTTATCAGTGTATGTGCGCAGTTTGGCAGATACAAATTTATAGATAGGAATAACTACATGGCAACGAATTCTTCTAAGAGGAAACAACAGAATACATCCAAAAGTTCGACATCGAAGAAGACCAATCGCCGTACATCTTCCCAGCAGACCAATGCTGCGAAGAAACGTCAGACGGTGGTCATTGAGCAGGGACTTGAGACGGATCATCATATTCGTACGGAGCTGATTCTCTGGGGAGTTCTTGCGATTTCTTTGATTTTACTCCTTAGCAATTTCGGTGTTGGTGGTTTGGTGGGCAATGCGGTTAGCTCCTTTGTCTTTGGTGTGATCGGTTTATTAGCCTATGTATTTCCGGTTGCCTTATTGCTTGGCACCTTCTTTATGGTTTCCAACCGGGACAACGTACTGGCGATTCCGAAGCTGATTTCCATGATTATGGCATTGCTTTTGGTTTGCTGCTTGATTGAACTTTTGACCCATGAGTCTGCAGTGGTAGGCGCTTTGGCTGCATATCACAATGGCTTCCATTTTAAAATCGGCGGCGGCCTTTTGGGTGGCTTGCTCGCCAGTCTTTTATTTATGGGATTTGGCTTGGCCGGAGCATACATTGTGACGGTGATTGGCCTTATCATCTGTGTGGTGATTATTACAGAGAAGTCCACCTTACGTGGTTTGAAGCGTTCTGCCAGAAACTATCGGAAGCGTTCCGAACTGCACCGGGAAGAGCGGCGTGCTCGGAAAGAACGGGCACACGAACTTGCAGAAACCAAACCGGCAGATGGAACAGTGACGGAGAATCGGGAGTCCTATCGCGGCGTTACCATGGATACGCTTTTGGCGGATCCGGTGCCCACGGTGGCTGCCCAGGATGGAGTGAATGAAATCCATATGCAGGTGGATGAAGTGAATCGTGTATCCTTGCGTTCCGATGGATACGATGAACCGACGGTTCTTCCGACTCCGGTGAAGATTCAGACCTATGATCCAACCCCTGCTACAGAGGTAAAACCGGAGCCTGCACCGGAATCTCCGGTACAGCAACCTAGTCGTTCCAGGACGAAAGCGCAGGCACAAGCAACAGAGAAGACAACGGAAGCAAACGCACCGATGACCATGGCGCCAATCACCGAGAGCCATTCAGATTATCAGTTCCCGCCAATCAATTTATTGAAGGCGGCCAACAATAAGAATGGTGGTACCTCCAAGCAAACCCTGCAGGAGACCGCCAACAAATTACAACAGACCTTAAAGAACTTCGGTGTGAATGTAACCATTACCGATGTTAGCTGTGGTCCGGCCGTTACCCGTTATGAGATGCAGCCGGAGATGGGCGTGAAGGTTTCGAAGATTGTAAACTTGGCAGATGATATTAAGCTAAACCTTGCGGCTTCGGATATTCGAATCGAAGCACCGATTCCGGGCAAGGCGGCCGTTGGTATAGAGGTTCCAAACAAGGATGTCACCATGGTATCCTTCCGAGAGTTGATGGAATCCAAGGAATTTGCCAACAGCAAGAGTAAGATTGCCTTTTCTGCCGGTCGTGATATTGGTGGTAACGTCATGGTGGCAGACATTGCCAAAATGCCGCATGTATTGATTGCCGGTACCACCGGTTCCGGTAAGTCAGTCTGCATCAATACCATTATTATGAGTATTCTCTACAAGGCCCATCCGGACGATGTGAAGTTTATCATGATTGATCCGAAGGTGGTGGAATTATCCGTTTATAACGGCATTCCACATTTGTTATGTCCGGTTGTCACCGATCCGAAGAAAGCGGCGGGCGCCTTAAACTGGGCGGTGAAGGAGATGACGGATCGTTATCAGAAATTCGCCGATGCCGGTGTGCGTGATATGAAGGGCTTTAACGAGAAGATTCACAATGGTGTCATCACGGTCAGTGATGCCAACGGCAATTCTGTGGATGTGGCTACGGCCAAGATGCCGCAGATTGTGGTCATCGTAGACGAGTTGGCAGATTTGATGATGGTGGCTTCCAACGAAGTGGAGGAAGCGATTTGCCGATTGGCCCAGTTGGCCCGTGCAGCCGGTATTCACTTAGTGATTGCGACTCAGCGTCCGTCTGTGGATGTTATTACCGGTTTGATCAAAGCCAATATGCCATCCCGTATTGCCTTTGCGGTAAGTTCTGCCGTGGATTCCCGTACCATTCTGGATATGGGTGGTGCAGAGAAACTTCTGGGCAAAGGAGATATGTTGTATTATCCTCAGGGATTTACGAAGCCGCTGCGTGTGCAGGGTGCCTTCGTTTCCGATAGTGAAGTTTCCGCCGTGGTGGATTTCATCAAGAAACACAATCATCCAAGTGATGAGGCCAAGGAGCATGCATCCAAGGTGACCAGTGAAATTGAAGCTATGCCTTCTGCCGCCAGTGGTGGCACGGCCATCGGTGGAGATTCCGGTGGGGATGATGCCAGAGATTCGTATTTTGAAGCCTCGGCCCGTTTGATTGTAGACAAGGAGAAAGCATCCATCGGTATGTTACAGCGTAATTTTAAAATCGGTTTTAACCGTGCTGCCCGTATCATGGATCAGTTAGAGGAGTTTGGCGTGGTTGGCCCGGAAGAGGGGACCAAGCCACGGAAGGTGTTGATGACGACACCGCAGTTAGAGGAATTACTAGGGTCTTCGGACACTACTAATTTATAAATCATATTGTAAAATTTGGAGGAAGTTTAGAGTTGAAGAGCGATATCGAGATTGCACAGTCTGCAGTAATGGAACCAATCGTTGATGTCATGAAGCCATATGGAGTAACGGCGGATGATATTGAGATGTACGGCAAGTACAAAGCAAAGCTTTCCGAAGATTTGCTTCGTCGCGTATCCGATCGTCCGGATGGCAAATTAGTATTGGTTACTGCAATCAATCCTACGCCCGCCGGAGAAGGCAAAACCACCACAAGCATTGGTTTGGGACAGGCCTTCGGCAAACTTGGAAAGAAAGCGATGCTTGCACTACGTGAGCCGTCCTTAGGACCTTGCTTTGGTATCAAAGGTGGAGCTGCCGGTGGCGGATATGCCCAGGTAGTTCCTATGGAAGATTTGAATTTACACTTTACCGGTGACTTCCATGCCATTACTGCTGCCAACAACTTATTAGCAGCATTATTGGATAACCACATTCAGCAGGGCAACGAACTGGGCATTGATGCACGTACCATCTGCTGGAAGCGTTGCGAAGATATGAACGATCGAGTCCTTCGTAATATTGTGGTTGGTTTGGGCGCGAAAGCAGACGGATTTGTGCGCGAAGATCATTTCGTCATTACCGTTGCTTCTGAGATTATGGCAATCTTTTGCTTGGCAACTGATTTGAAAGATTTGAAGGAGCGCTTAAGCCGTATCATCGTTGCTTACAATTACGAGGGAGCTCCGGTTACTGCCGGAGATTTACAGGCAGTTGGAGCGATGGCCGCCCTATTAAAAGACGCCCTGCTTCCAAACGTGATTCAGACTTTGGAGCATACACCGGCCATCGTTCACGGTGGACCTTTTGCCAACATTGCACACGGCTGCAACAGCGTTCGTGCCACCAAGGCGGCAATGAAGTTGGCAGACATTACGGTAACCGAGGCAGGATTCGGTGCAGACTTGGGTGCTGAGAAGTTCTTTGACATTAAGTGTCGTATGGCCGGTTTGCATCCGGATGCGGTTGTTCTGGTAGCAACCATTCGTGCTTTAAAGTACAACGGTGGCGTTGCTAAGGAAGACTTAAGTGCAGAGAACTTGGATGCCTTGAAGAAGGGTATCGTAAATTTGGAGAAGCACATTGAGAACTTGCAGAAGTATGGGGTACCGATTGTTGTGACGTTAAATTCTTTCGTTACCGATACCAAGGCGGAGACAGACTTCGTTCAGAAGTTCTGTGAGGACCGTGGTTGCGAATTCGCACTCTCCGAAGTTTGGGAGAAGGGTGGCGAAGGCGGTATTGCTTTAGCAAACAAGGTGTTGGATGTTTTGGAACACAAGGAAAGCAATTTTGCTCCGTTGTATGCGGATGAGTTACCTCTTGTAGAGAAGATTGAAACCATCGCTAAGGAGATTTACGGTGCCGATGGAGTTGACTACAGCCCGGCAGCCAAGCGGGAACTTGCCCACTTAACGGAGATTGGCATGGGCAATTGCCCGGTTTGTATGGCCAAGACCCAGTATTCTTTGTCTGATAATGCCAAGGCATTGGGACGGCCGGAAGGCTTCCGTATTACGGTGCGTGAGGTTTATCCTTCTGCAGGAGCCGGATTTGTGGTTTGTGTGTTAGGTAATATTATGACCATGCCGGGTCTTCCGAAGAAGCCGGCTGCGTATGGAATTGATGTTACCGATGATGGAGTAATTACCGGATTGTTTTAGATTCTAGTTTTGTGAGGATGGTTTATGATTTGTCCGAATTGCAAAAATGAAATCCCGGAAGGCAGCATTTATTGTGAGCATTGTGGTCAGACCATACAGATTGTACCGGACTACAATGCTCTCGATGATGTGCTTCCTGCCATGGTTGGCAAGAAGCAGCCGACGGGTGCGAGTGCAAATCAGAATACAACTGCTGCAAAGCTGTCTGCCAATACCAAAGAATTTAAGCGGAAGCGCTTGATGATTTGGTCTGCGGTGGTGATTACGCTGACGGTTTTCATTGCGGCCTTTTTGACCTGGCAGTGCTATATTCGTAGCTACGGATATTATATGAGTCGTGGAGCGGCTTGCGACGAGGCCAAGGAGTACAAGGATGCCAACGGCTATTATGAAATGGCCATTGCAGCGAATAAGACGGCAGAGGCTTGTTTTGCTTATGGACAGAATGCCTATCGGATGGGAGATTATGAAACGGCAGAGCAGTATCTGTTAGATGCCATTGCACTGGATGATGGGTATGCGGATGCCTATGTGATTCTCTGCAAGATCTATGAGGCCAATCGGGATTACGTATCAATCGAAGCGCTGGCAACCTATACGTCGGATAAAGAAATCCTCGCTATGATTGATGCATCCCTGATCTTACCACCCAGCTTTAGTATCATCGGCGGCCGTTATGATGACGATGTATTACTTTATTTAACGGCACCGAAGGGTGTTGAGATTTATTATACCGTGGATGGGACGGCTCCGGAGGATGGACTGCTTTATGATGATGAGAAGGGCATCCTTATTACGGATGGCACCACCAAGGTGCGGGCCATCTGCAAGAATGAAGAAGGAAAGTTTGGATTCGAGACGGAGGAAGTATACCGGATTACTTACAAGGCGCCGGATTATCCGACCGTCACGCCATCCAATGGAACCTTCCGGGAGGCAACCTATATTACCATCTCTCCACAAAAGGAAGGAGACCGGGTGTATTATACCTGGGACGGAAGTACTCCTACCGTAGATTCCGCCCAATATACGGAACCGATTTTGATTCCCGAAGGTAACAATATTTTGTCGATCATTGTCATCAACGATCATGATTTGATCAGTGAAGTATTGCAATGCAACTATATTTATCGCCCATAACGTTATGAAGATTACGATCATTTGTGTTGGAAAATTAAAAGAATCCTATTTTCGGGATGGTGTTTTGGAGTATTCCAAACGCTTATCCAAATATACGGATTTAGAGATTGTGGAAGTGGCAGACGAGAAGACTTCAGAGCGTGCGTCGGAGAAGGAAATTGCTCTGGTGCAGGAGAAAGAAGGCAAGCGCATTTTATCCCATATCAAGGATCGGGATCTGTGCATCGCACTTGTCATCCAAGGTAAGATGATGGACTCGGAAAGCTTTGCCGAGACCATCAGCAAACGCCTAGAGGAAGGCGGCAGTCATCTGACCTTTGTGATTGGTGGCTCCCTTGGGTTAAGCCAGGAAGTGATTGACCGCTGCAAATACGGCATTAGCTTTTCCAAGATGACCTTTCCGCATCAGTTGATGCGCGTGATTCTTTTGGAACAAATATATCGTGGCTTTCGCATTTTAAACCACGAACCATATCACAAATAGGAGGCAAGTTCAATGATGAGAATGGTGGACTTGATTGAAAAAAAGAAGCAGGGAGAGGCACTTGCCACAGAAGAAATTCAGTGGATGATTGCCGGATATACCAAGGGTGAAATTCCGGATTATCAGATGTCAGCAATGTGTATGGCGATTTACTTCCAGGGGATGACCATGGAAGAAACCATCACCCTGACTATGGCGATGCGTGATTCCGGCGATGTATTGGATTTAAGCGGAATACATGGAATCAAGGTGGATAAGCATTCCACCGGTGGTGTAGGAGATAAGACCACCATGGCCTTAGGCCCAATCGTTGCATCTCTTGGGATTCCGGTTGCTAAGATGTCCGGTCGTGGCTTGGGTCATACCGGCGGTACCATTGACAAGTTGGAGTGTTTTCCCGGTTTTACCACTGCAATTCCCGAGCATATGTTTAAGCAGAATGTGAACGACATTGGAATTGCGGTTGCCGGTCAGACTGCGAATTTAGCTCCGGCAGATAAGAAACTGTATGCTCTGCGTGATACCACCGCTTGTGTTAACCAGAAGTCTTTGATTGCCAGCAGTATTATGAGCAAAAAATTAGCTTCCGGTTCCGATGCCATCGTTTTGGATGTGAAAGTGGGCAATGGTGCATTTATGGAGTCTGCGGAAGATGCCAAGGCGTTGGCACAAATCATGGTAGATATCGGCAAGGGTGCCGGTAAGCAAACCCATGCACTCATTACCAATATGGAACAGCCGCTGGGCTATGCAGTTGGTAACAGTGTAGAGGTATTAGAGGCCATTGAGACCTTACAGGGCAAGGGCCCTGCGGATTTCCTGGAAGTGGTGTTTGCCCTGGGAAAGCATATGATTTTACTTGCCGGCAAAGCAAACACCGAAGCAGAGGCAATCGCCATGATGGAAGAAAGTATCCAAAGCGGTGCAGCTCTTCGGAAGTTACGGGAGTTTGTTGCAGCCCAAGGCGGAGATCCCCGGTTTGTGGATGATCCTTCCCGGTTACCACTGGCAAAAGAAGTGGTGGACGTGTTAGCACCTCAGGATGGATACGTGTCCAAATTAGAAGCACGCCCGATTGGTCATGCCTCCATGTTACTAGGTGGCGGTCGTGCCACGAAAGAGAGTGAGATTGATCTCTCTGTAGGCTGCGTGTTGCATAAAAAAATCGGTGATGCCGTAAAGTGCGGCGATTCCTTGTGCACGATTTATGCCAGGGATAAGGCATCTGCTGCGGCAGCAACCAAAGAGGTCCTAGGGGCCTATGAATTTTCCAATGCTCCGGTTGCAAAACCGAAGATGATATTTGCCGAATTATCCTAATTACGAGGAAGGCTTCGAAGATGAGTGATACACAGTTGATGTTGGATATCCCTACAGACCATCAATCCAATATCTTTGGACAGTTTGATCGACATTTGAAGAAAATTGAACATCTGTTATCGGTGCAGGTCACTGCACGGGGCGATGGGCTGAAGATTTCCGGGGCATCCTCCTCGGTGTTTTATGCCAGAGATATCCTGATGGAACTTTATGAATTATCAAAGAGAGGAAATGAAATTACGGATCAGAATGTAAATTATGCGATTTCCTTAAAGGAATCCATTCAAAATCATGACATGCTTGCGATGGATGGGGACACCATCTGTCATACCATATCCGGCAAGCCGGTAAAACCAAAAACCATGGGCCAGAAGAAGTATGTGGATGCCATTCGCAATCAGATGATTACCTTTGGCATTGGACCGGCGGGAACCGGTAAAACCTATCTTGCCATGGCGATGGCCATCACGGCATTCCAGGCGGAAGAAGTGAGTCGTATTATTTTGACACGTCCGGCCATCGAAGCAGGAGAGAAGCTGGGATTTCTTCCCGGTGATTTACAGAGCAAGGTGGATCCATATCTTCGTCCACTCTATGATGCGCTCTATCAGATTATGGGAGCGGATAGTTTTCAGCGGAATATGGAGAAGGGGCTGATTGAAGTGGCGCCGCTTGCGTATATGCGAGGACGTACGTTAGATAATGCGTTTATTATCTTAGACGAGGCTCAGAATACCACACCGGCTCAGATGAAGATGTTTTTGACCCGTATTGGATTTGGTTCCAAGTGCGTGGTCACCGGTGACCAAACCCAGAAGGATTTGCCGAAGGATGTGACCTCCGGTTTGGATGTGGCCATGAAGGTGCTTGCCCATGTGGAGGACATTGCGGTTTGTAATCTAACGGGCCAAGATGTGGTACGTCATCCATTGGTTCAGAAAATCGTAACTGCCTATGAGGACTATGAGAAGAAGCAGGAGCGACTACAAAATAAAAGGAATAAGGCTGTAAAGAAATGATAGAATTGCGAGAAGATCGGATTCCCATTTATCGAAAGCTCTACTTAACGGGAACCTTTTTGTTGTGTCTGTTTGGCATGCTGTTTTTCGCCATCAAAAATCATATATTGTGGGATGAAATCTTTTGTCTGGGAGTCATGCTGATTTTATTTTTCGGTTGCTTTCTGTTTTGCTTGATGCGCAAACGAAAAACAGCAGGACTGACCTACAACGGGACGGACTATCGACGGTTGTTTTTGATGGTGCTGTTGTGCTGGGGGCTTGTCATAGGGTTTTCTTATGTGCCCAGCTTTTTTGCACCCATGATTCTCATTCCGTTCTTTCTGTATTCCGTCTTAGAAGGAACGCTGGCCATCAGCATGGGCATCTATTTTGCCTGTGTGATGTGCATTACCTGTGATTATGGTATTTATATTTATTTTAGTTATATTCTTTTGATTATATTCGGTTCGTTGATTGCAGATGCCATGAAGCAGTCCTTTGGACGTTACGCCCTGGTGTTTGGGGTGCTGGCTGCCTGCGGATACGTACTGTTGACCTTGGTCTTTTATTACCTGGCCTTCTTATCCATGCCTATGTCCACGGCCCCTATGGTTGGGATTGTGGCTCTGGTGGTTCTGTTGTTTGTGGCCATCGTATATCGGTGGATGTTACAGATTGATCATCGGGAAGAGGCGCTGGTTTATGAAAATCTGATGGATGATGAATATCCCTTGTTACAGGATATTCGTCGCTTTTCCTATAAGGAATACGAGCATGCCCGGAAGGTTTCCAACCTTGCCGGTGTATGCGCCAGAGAAATCGGTGCCGACCCGAAGGTGGCTATGGCGGGTGGCCTGTATTATCGCCTGGGTAAGGTGATTGGTGAACCGGAGGTGAAAAATGGCGTGAAAGCGGCATACAATCATTGTCTGCCACCGGCGGTAATTACCATACTTGCAGAATTTGGTGCGCTAGAGCGGTTTCCAAGCACCAAGGAATCGGCCATCGTTCATATGGTGGATTCCCTGGTAACCAAAATCGAAGTCTTAGGCGAAAGCACGATGGCCAGTGCCTGGAATCAGGATATGGTCATCTATCAGACATTGAATGAGTTTTCCAACAACGGGGTTTACGACAACTCCGGAATTAGTATCAATCAGTTCTTAAAAATTCGGGAGCGATTGGTTCGGGAAGGAGATTTGTTATGACCCTGTTGATTGAAGAAGAAATCCAGATTCCATTTACCTTTGATTACAAACAGGTGGCGCGTCAGGTTGTGGAACAAGCACTGGAATCCGAGGACTTTCCTTATGAGACGGAAGTCTCCTTGACCTTAACCGGACTTGATGAAATTCACGAAATCAACCGGGAATTTCGAGACATGGATCGTCCGACGGACGTGTTATCCTTCCCGCAGATTGATTATCCGGCTCCGGGAGATTTTTCCAAGCTGGAGGATTCTATGGATATTTTCAATCCGGATAGCGGAGAATGCATTTTGGGTGATATTGTCCTGTGTGTACCAAAGGTGGTTTCCCAGGCCGAGGAATTTGGCCATAGTGTGATGCGGGAATATGCCTTTTTGATTGCCCATAGTATGCTGCATCTGATGGGCTACGATCATATGGAGGATGCAGAGAGATTGGATATGGAGGCACGTCAGGAAGCAATTCTTCGTGCATTACATATAGACCGAACAACAAAGGAGGAACAATAATGAAAAATTGGAGACGCGTATTAAGCGCAATGTTAGTTGGGGCGCTTGCTTTTTCCATGGTTGCATGCGGTAGCAAGGAGGCCGAAGAGCCGGAATCCATTGCAGAAGTGACCGAAGAGTTGGAGAATAATGAGCTGGAAGATACCGGATTTTATAGTGTATTGACCGGTTTGCCGGTGGAGACCGAAGAGGAAACCAAGCTTCGTCCCATCGCTGTTATGACCGAGAACACCCACATTGCACTGCCTCAGTATGGTTTGAATCAGGCCGGTGTATTGTATGAGTGCCCGGTTGAGGGTGGTATTACCCGTATGATGGCAATCTATGATCAAAAGACGGCATTTGCCCTTGATCAGATTGGTAATGTACGTAGCTGTCGTCCGTACTATGCATTCATCGCATCCGAATATGATGCCATCTATGTACATTTTGGACAGAGTATCCAGGGCTTAACCTTGTTAGAGACCGGTATTGTAGATAATTTGAGTGGTTTGGACGGAGAGGTAGATACCTCTGTATTCTTCCGTACTTCTGACAAGAAGGCACCTCATAATGCGTACGCTTCCGGCGAAGGCATCAAGAAGGGTATGGAAATCAAGAATTATCGCAGCGTTTACAACGAAGACTACAATGGATATTTCCAGTTTGCAAAAGAAGAGAACATGTTGGCTGACGGCGAGGATTGCCAGGTTATCGTGCCATATTTCTTGGACAACGAGCCATACTTCATTTATAACAAGGAGACCGGTTTGTATGAGCGCTTCGAGTTTGGCGAGAAGCAGGTGGATGCCATCGATGGTGAGCAGGTTGCAGTGAAGAATGTCATCTTCAAGAACTGCCCAAGCTCTATTTATGAAGGCACACAGTACTTAAATATTCCGGTGGATGGTTCCGGCGAAGGCAAGTATTTCACCAATGGTAAGATGATTGATGTAACTTGGGAAAAAGAAACCGAGTCTGCAGTGACACATTACTATGACAAGAGCGGCAATGAGATTGAAATCAATCCGGGCCAGACTTGGGTTTGCTTAATTGAGACACAGAACGCAGAGGACAACAAATTCTACGCAACCGTAGATGAATTTAAGGATAAATAAGACGACCTATGAATCAGAGAAAGAGAAGCGATTCCAACTTTTTAATGCAAGGGTCCATCTTGGCCATTGCATCCATTATCAGTCGTATCATCGGCTTGTTGTATCGTGCGCCTTTGACGCAGATTATTGGCAAGACCGGTAATGACTGTTATGGAACCGCCTACGAAGTATACAACATCATATTGATTATATCTTCCTACAGCATTCCTTTGGCCGTATCCAAGTTGGTAGCAACACGGATGGCGGACAAGGAGTACAAGAATGCTTGGCGGGTGTTTAAGGGAGCGCTTTTGTTTGCGACGATCAGTGGCGGAGCGGCCATGCTGGTGGTGTTTTTTGGTGCAGACTTTTTCTGCGGAAACCTATTGAAAACACCGCTGGCCGCGTTGGCCTTACGGGTGCTTGCACCGGTACTTTTGATTGTGGCAATTGTTGGTGTCATTCGTGGATTTTTCCAGGGATTACATACCATGATGCCCAGTGCCTTTTCCCAGATTTTTGAACAGATTGTCAATGCCATTGTCAGTGTGGCAGCGGCATACTATCTGTTTTCTTATGGCTTGAAGGCAGGTGCGATTCTTGGAGATACGAAGCATGTGGCCGGAGCCTATGGCGCGGCCGGTGGTACCATCGGTACCGCAGCGGGGGCTTTTGTGGCCCTGTTGTTTATGGGCTTTATGATTTTGGTGTATCGTCGGGTCATCAAGAAGAAGATGCGTCGGGATGCCCATCATTCCACGGAAAGCTATGGCACCATTATGAAGGTGTTGATTTTGACCATTGTGCCGGTACTGCTTAGTACCACCTTGTACAACGTCAGCGCCATCATTGACCAGGGCATTTTTAAGAACATTGTTAATTTACAGGGATATGACAAAACCCAGATTTCCGAATGGTGGGGTGTATTTGCCGGTCAGTATATTGTATTAATCAATGTACCGATTTCCATTGCCTCTGCCATGGCTGCTTCTTCGGTTCCTTCCTTGGCTTCGGCTTATCAGGAAGGCAATACCATGATGATGCAGCGGAGAATCCGGTTGGCCACCCGATTTATTATGCTGATTGCATTTCCGTGTACCATCGGTATGGCGGTGTTGGCCGGTCCGATTATGCAGTTGTTATTCAACGATCCGGATCCAACCAGTGCATACATGATGCAGATTGGTGCAGCACCGATTATCTTTTTCTCCTGGTCCACATTATCCAACGGATTGCTGCAGGGAATCGATCGGATGCGCATTCCGGTGCGTAATGCAGCCATTGCCTTGGTGGCACAGATTGTCTTTCTGGTGGTGGCATTACAGGTATTCCATCTCCATATTTATGCGGCCGTATTGGCCAATGCATTCTATGGCTTTATGATGGCAATATTGAATCATATGGCGTTGCGTCGTTATAGCGGCGTATCCTTGGATATATTAAAAACCTTCTTGATTCCTTGCGGAGCATCGGTAGGCATGGGACTTGTGGTATGGCTGGTTTACCGCGGATTGTTTGCCATCACCTCCATGAATGCGGTTGCTTGTATTGCCGGAATCATTGTAGGTATGTTCGTATATTTTGTTTTGATGATTTTGATGCGAGGCATTACGGAAAGTGAGCTTCGCACATTACCAAAGGGTGTGGTATTCATTGGCATCGCCAAGAAACTGCATCTGATGTAGGTAGGAGCGTAAATCCATGAGTGTTGGTAAGACATTGATTGTGGTGGGAGCCGGAGCTTCCGGCTGTATGGCAGCCATTGCAGCTGCCAGAGAAAATCCCAAGTTGCGGGTGGTGCTCATCGATGGCAATGATCAGATTGGCAGGAAAATCCTGGCCACCGGTAACGGACGCTGCAATTATACCAATGAACATCAGCATCCATCCTGTTATCACAGTGATGATCCGGATGGAATGTGGGGGGTATATCAGCAGTTTCCTGTGGAGGAAACCATTGGTTTTTTTGAATCTCTTGGCATTCTTCCGGTGGAGCGCAATGGATATGTATATCCCATGTCGAACCAGGCAGCCTCGGTGCGGCGTGCATTGGAGTTGGAATTACAACGTCTGGAAGTTACTCTTAAACTCAATTGTCGGGTGAAGGGAATCGCCTGTGCTGAACAGGGATTTGTTGTAACAACCACAGAAGGAGAGCTGAGGGCGGATGCCTGCATTCTGACCACCGGCGGCAAGGCAGCGCCGAACACCGGTAGTGATGGCAGCGGATTTTCCTTCGGAGAGCGGTTGGGCCATACACTGATTCGGCCATATCCGTCCTTGGTTCCGCTGGGGTGTATCAAGCATCCCTTTAAGGAGGCGGCAGGAGTTCGGGTGCAGGCCCGTGTTTCCACCCAAACCATGGATGGGAAGGATTGCTCGGATGTGGGGGAGCTACAGATTACCAAACAGGGCATCTCCGGAATCCCGGTATTTCAAATCAGCGGGGCGGTGGCAGAAGCTCTGGCGATGGGCAATAAACCCATGGTTTCCATTGATTTTCTCCCTACCATGGAGCGAAGTGCCTTCCATGGGTTCGTAGAAGGACGTCTGGCACTGGGCTATACAAAGCCGGAAGAGGTGTTCTTCGGATGTTTGCCGAAGGCATTGATTGATTGTGTGTTTTCCGGCGATGCGCCAACTTCTGTAGATGGATATTGGCAGGCACTTCATGAGATTACCGTTGGAATTTCACAAACCATGGGATTTGGGGCAGCCCAAACCACCGGTGGTGGAATTTCTATGAAAGAGATTTCTTGTGAGACCATGGAGTCTCGCATTCATCAGGGGCTCTATTTTGCAGGAGAAGTATTGCATGTGGATGGTATCTGTGGAGGGTATAATCTGCAATGGGCTTGGAGTAGCGGCTATGTAGCCGGCAGCCATGCAGCAAAGGAGCTTTTATGATACTCATACAACAAGTCAAAGTGGCCGTGGAATCCGATTCCATGGAGATTCTGATTCAGAAAATTTCACATATATGCGGAGTTGGCGCGGATGAAATTTCCAGGTTGAAGGTGGTGAAGCGCTCCATTGACGCACGTAAAAAGCCAGAGGTGTGGATTGTTTACGCTCTGGCCTTTTCCTGTGGAAAAAAAGAACCGGACATCTTAAAGCGATTGCAAAAGAAAAAGATTGCCGCTTCGGTTTATGCCCCGAAGGAATACCGGATTCCATCTGCAACATCCGTGTTGCCTCCGGTGGTCATCGGAGCAGGTCCAGCCGGTTTGTTTGCAGCCTATGCGCTGGCAAAAGCCGGATGCAAGCCCATTCTGATTGAGCGAGGCGCGCCGGTGGATGAGCGAAAAGCGGATGTGGAAGCTTTTTGGAAAGAAGGGCGCCTAAAGCCGGACTCCAACGTACAGTTTGGAGAAGGTGGAGCCGGTACCTTTTCCGATGGAAAGTTAAATACGGTGGTGAAGGACAAATTCGGACGGAATCACTATGTGTTAGATACATTTATTCGCCATGGTGCTCCGGCATCCATTGCTTATGATGCCAAGCCCCACATCGGTACGGATATTTTAATGGATGTGGTGCGTAGCATGCGTCAGGAAATTCTGGCACTGGGCGGAACGGTTCGTTTTCATTCCAAAGTTGTTGGATTTACAACGAGTGGGGAAGCGACCCCGTCTATTACTTCCGTTACCTTAGAGACGGGAGAATCCATTACTTGTAAACAGGTGGTTCTAGCCATCGGTCATTCCGCCAGAGATACCTTCCGGATGCTGTATGCGTCCAAGGTGGCCATGCAGGCCAAGGAATTTGCGGTAGGCTTTCGTGTGGAACATCCACAGGCGTTTATCAATGAGCATCAGTATGGTACAAAATATATGGATGTGTTACCGCCATCCCCGTATAAGTTGGCCACTACTTTAGAGAACGGTCGTGGGGTATATTCCTTCTGCATGTGTCCCGGCGGCTATGTGGTGAACGCCTCTTCGGAGGAGGGACGCCTGGCGGTGAATGGTATGAGTTATTCCGGACGAAATTCGAAGAATGCCAATTCGGCCATTATTGTATCGGTGGGAGCCGGGGAGTATTCCTTAACGGATCCCTTAGGTGCCATTGCCTATCAGCGGCAGTTGGAAGAAGAGGCCTATGCCCTGGGTGGTGGTCGCATTCCGCAACAGTTGCTTGCGGATTTTCGGGCGAATCGTCCCAGCAGTGCATATGGTTCGTTTGCTTCTGAAAACAAGGGTGGAAGCGCATTTGCCAATTTGCGTCCGCTCTTTTCAGAGGATATCAATGCCAGCTTTTTAAAAGGTATGGAATTGTTTGATCGAAAGATGTCGGGGTATACCAGAGACGACGCGATTCTCTCCGGAGTGGAGAGTCGGACCTCTTCTCCGGTACGTATTCCGCGAGATTCGGGATTTGAAAGTAATATCAAGGGATTATATCCCTGTGGTGAAGGCGCCGGATATGCCGGTGGAATCACCTCTGCAGCTATGGATGGATTGAAGGTTGCGGAAGCAATAATAGCGACATTAAACCAAGAGTAAAGGAAGAAGTTAGAGACATGGGTGAATTTACACCAATGATGCAACATTATCTAGATACCAAGGAGCAGTACAAGGATTGCATCTTGTTTTACCGCTTAGGAGATTTCTACGAAATGTTTTTTGAGGATGCCAAGACGGTATCCAGAGAATTGGAATTGACATTGACCGGAAAGGCCTGTGGAATGGAGGAGCGCGCTCCCATGTGCGGGGTTCCCTTTCATGCAGCAGATACCTACCTGACCCGCCTGGTTGCCAAGGGCTATAAAGTAGCAATCTGTGAACAGGTGGAAGATCCAAAGGAAGCCAAGGGAATGGTGAAGCGGGAAGTGGTGCGGATTGTTACTCCTGGTACCAACTTAGATACCATGTCCATGGATGAGACCAAGAACAATTATCTGATGTGTGTGGACTACTCTCAGGATCAGTTTGGGGTGGCTATCTGTGATTTGACCACCGGTGATTTCTTTGTGACGGAAGTGGACGAAGAGCCCAAGTTTATGGATGAGCTTTCCAGATATACTCCGTCGGAACTGGTGACCAACGAGATGTTTTGCATGAGTGGCATCAAGGAGGATCAGTTAAAAGACCGGTTCCACCTGGCGTTTTCCACCTTATCCAATGATTATTTTGAAGATAGCTATGCCTCCAAGGTGTTGCTGGAACACTTTAAAGTTAATTCTCTTGCAAGCCTGGGACTTGGTGATTTTCGATTGGGTGCTACGGCGGCCGGTGCCTTGCTTTCCTATCTGACGGATACCCAGAAGTCGGATCTGGCACACCTGACCCATATTACCCCATATGTCAGCGGCAATTTCATGCTGATGGACAGTTCCACCTTCCGTAATTTGGAACTGGTGGAAACCATGCGGGAAAAAGAAAAGCGGGGTTCCCTGTTATGGGTGTTGGATAAAACCAAAACTGCCATGGGTGCCCGTGCGTTACGATCGTTTCTGGAACAACCATTGATTTCCAAAAAAGAAATCAATGCCCGGCTGGATGCCATTGCATCGTTGAATGAACATATGATTTCCAGAGAAGAACTTCGGGAATATTTAAATCCGGTCTATGATCTGGAACGTTTGATGACCCGTATTTCTTATCGTAGCGCCAATCCAAGAGATTTGATTGCATTTAAACACTCCATTGAAGTGATTCCGGCCATTAAGACGGTGCTTTCGGAATTTCAGGGCCAGGTGTTGGAGAACATCCATGGGGATTGTGATTCCTTGACGGATTTGTATCAGTTGATTGAGGAAGCGGTGGATGAGGAACCACCGGTTTCCGTTCACGATGGCGGTATTTTAAAATCCGGATTTTCTGAAGAAGTGGATATGCTTCGGAACGCATCCACCGACGGCAAAAGCTGGTTGGCGGAACTGGAGCAGAAGGAGCGGGAGAAGACCGGCATCAAGAATCTGAAGGTGAAGTATAACAAGGTCTTCGGATATTATTTGGAGGTCACCAATTCTTATAAGGATTTGGTGCCGGATTACTTTATCCGAAAGCAGACGCTGGCCAATGCGGAGCGTTACTATACGCCGGAGCTAAAGGAGTTAGAGAATACCATTCTCGGTGCGGAAGAGAAATTGACCCATTTGGAATTTGATTACTATATGGGCATTCTTGATCAGATTTCTTCCCAGGTGGCCCGCATTCAAAAGACGGCCAAGGCCATCGCCCACCTGGATGTGTTTTTGTCCCTGGCCTATGTGGCGGAAAAAAATCATTACGTACGTCCGAAAATCAACGAACGTGGTGTGATTGATATTAAGAATGGTCGTCATCCGGTGGTTGAGAAGATGATTCCCAATGACATGTTTATTGTGAATGATACTTACCTGGATAACAAGGAACGGCGGGTATCCATTATCACCGGTCCGAACATGGCAGGTAAATCCACCTATATGCGTCAGACGGCACTGATTGTTTTGATGGCCCAGATGGGATCCTTTGTTCCGGCGGATCAGGCCGATATTGGAATCGTGGATCGGATTTTTACCCGCGTGGGTGCTTCCGATGATTTGGCCAGCGGACAGAGTACCTTCATGGTGGAGATGAACGAAGTGGCAAACATTCTTAGAAATGCCACGGCCTCTTCCTTACTGATTCTGGATGAAATCGGTCGCGGTACGTCCACCTTTGATGGATTGGCAATCGCATGGGCCGTGGTGGAGCATGTGTCCAATCCGAAACTCTTAGGTGCAAAAACCTTATTTGCCACCCATTATCATGAATTAACGGAGCTGGAGGGCAAGCTGCCGGGTGTGAACAATTATTGTATTGCAGTCAAAGAGAATGGGGACGACATTGTCTTTTTACGTAAGATTGTATCCGGTGGTGCGGACAAGAGTTACGGTATTCAGGTGGCAAAGCTGGCCGGTGTTCCGGATTCGGTGATTGAACGTGCCAAGGAAATTGTGAATGAACTGGTGGAGAATGACATTGCGGAAATCGCCAGAAGCATTACGATTCCAGGGGCTTCCCAGAATGCCAAGAAGACCGAGAAGTTGGATGAAGTGGATTTAAAACAGATTTCTTTGTTTGATACCATTACGGATGAAGATATCATCAGTGATTTGAAGCAGTTGGAAATCAGTAGCATGACGCCGCTGGAAGCTTTGAATAAATTGAACGAGTTACATAATAAGGTGAATAACAGATGGTAAGAAACGAGATTGCATTACTGAATCAAGAGACAATTGACAAAATCGCTGCGGGAGAAGTGGTGGAACGCCCGTCTTCTGTAGTAAAGGAATTGGTGGAAAACGCCATTGATGCTGGTGCCACCGCCATTACGGTGGAGATTAAGGATGGTGGAATCACCATGCTGCGCATTACGGACAATGGATACGGTATTCCCAAGGAGGAGATTCCCATCGCTTTCTTGCGCCATACCACCAATAAGATTCGTTCCGCCAAGGAACTTCTGTCTCTTCATACCTTAGGCTTCCGTGGGGAGGCACTATCAAGTATTGCAGCGGTTTCGAAGGTGGAACTGATTACCAAGACAAAGGACTCCTTAACCGGCAGTCATTACGTCATCGAAGGGGCCAAGGAGATTTCCCTTGAGGAGATGGGAGCACCGGATGGTACCACCTTTTTCGTGCGTCAGTTATTCTATAACACCCCGGCTCGTCGGAAGTTCTTAAAATCTCCCATGACCGAGGGAAATTATATTCAGGAATTATTGGAACGATTGGCTTTG
This sequence comes from Lachnospiraceae bacterium, assembly GCA_024690885.1. GTDB lineage: Bacteria > Bacillota > Clostridia > Lachnospirales > Lachnospiraceae > XBD2001. The sequence continues at coordinate 1,429 of JAILOI010000010.1, read as the reverse complement.
TCTAATCCGGCGATTTCCTTCCGTTTTATTTCCAACGGCAAGGACAAATTTGCAACCGCCGGCAACGGCAATCTGAAGGATACCATCTATGAGATTTACGGTCGTGAGATGGCATCCTCCTTGCTGGATGTGGAAGCGGTGGAAGACGGCTTTCGGATTACTGGGTTTATTGGAGAACCGGCCATGAATCGTGGCAATCGTAACTTTGAATCCTTCTTCGTCAATGGGCGTTATATCAAAAGCGGCATGTTAAGCAAGGCCTTAGAGGAGGGCTATGCCGGCTTTTTGATGCAGCATCAGTATCCCTTTGCGGTTCTGTTGTTTGAATTTGAGGATGAGCAGGTGGATGTGAATGTCCATCCGTCCAAGCTGGAAGTGCGGTTTGAACGTTCCAATGTGATTTTCAATGCACTGCTTCGTGTGGTGCATGATCGTTTGATTCATCGAGAAGATATTGCAGAGGTTCCGGTGACAGAGGAGGCCGTGGTATTAGAACGTCCCACGATGCCGGCGGAGCCTTTTGAACGCAAGCGTATGGAAGCCATTAAGGCATCCATCGTGGAGAGTATTCACAAGGATACCCCTTACGAGGCACAGTACAAGGATTTCTATGCCGCAAAACGGGCAGCCGTAGCGGAAGCAACACCGGAATACGGGGGAGCTCCTTCCCCTGTGCAAGTATCGGAAACACCATCTGCTTCGTTGGATGCTCCGGTTGGCGCCTCACAGGACGCTCCGCCGATTACAACGGAGGCCGCTGTGAAAACCCAATACGAGCAGCAGAGCTTTTTCTCACCGGAAGCAAAAGGAGATCATCGTATCATCGGTCAGGTATTCGGTACCTATTGGCTGGTGGAGTACGACGGCAAGCTTTATATCATCGATCAGCATGCGGCACATGAGAAAGTGCTTTATGAGAAAACCATGGCACGTCTGGCAGAGAAAACCATGACATCCCAGATGGTCAGCCCTCCAATCATTGTGACCTTATCCTCTCAGGAGGAGGCTGCATTTTTGACCTATCAGGAGTCCTTCGAAGCCTTAGGTTACAAGGCGGAGCATTTCGGCGGCAAGGAGTATGCTTTGACGGCAGTGCCGGATAATCTGTTGAATTTAGATAAGCAGCAGTTGTTTTTGGATGCCATCGCGGCTTGTGTAGAGTTAAAAGAGGACAAAACCTCGGATTTGATTTTGGAGCGCATTGCGTCCATGTCTTGTAAGGCTGCGGTCAAGGGCAATCACGTGTTATCCATGCCGGAAATTGAAAGCTTGATTGATCAATTATTGTCGCTGGAGAACCCCTTCCGTTGTCCCCATGGCAGACCGACCATCATTGCCTTGAGTCACTACGAATTGGATAAGAAGTTTAAGAGGATTGTGTAATGAAGAAACCACCCTTAATTATATTAACGGGGCCGACGGCAGTTGG
>JAILOI010000117.1 GCA_024690885.1 Lachnospiraceae bacterium | reverse complement strand
GGTTCCGGTACTTGGCCCTATGATGTATCCGGCCATTGAAGAGGCATTCCCCACGGGAGATCGCTATATGACGATGGACCAGGTGAGTCAGTTGTTGCGTTATGTGGACCTCAATCAGATTACCGGAAGCGCGCAGCATACGTCGTTTCACAAGGGTACCTATACGAGTACCGACGAAACTGCATGGGGTACCTACGAGGTGACCCGGATTGACGAAATCCCTTCGTTGCCGGAGGATTACACGGTGGAGTCAATCTTCTTCCGGGTAAACTTTGCCAACGGAAACGTGGTGGAGCTATCCGTACCCAAGGATGCATCGGAGAAAAGTGATTATCTGGTGGTACAGACCGCAAGTGCAGAGGTACATCTGTTGCTACACTATGAGTTGCGGGAGATTTCTGAATTTACCTATCCAACCGGAAGTGATTTTACGGAAGAAGATATGCAAAACATCCAGAAGGTGCTTGGCATACTTCAAGAGTTTCAAAATACGTAAGGAATAATTATGCAAGAGATGGGAGTATCAAAGGAACAAAACCGAATGATGGGCCTGGATGGATTGCGCGCGTTTGCAATCATAGGGGTGATATTGTTCCATTTGTACCCCTATGATGTAGTAGGCGGATACGTGGGTGTCTGCCTATTTTTTGTGTTGTCCGGATTTTTGATTGGCTATCGCAGCTTCCAACAGATGTCGGAGATGAAGTTTTCTCTCTTATCCTTCTATCGGAAGCGAATCCTACGTATCTATCCGGGGTTATTCTTCTTGGTGTTTGTGACCTGTGGAGGTTTATTCTTATTGGCACCGGAGGTTTTAGGAGGTAAGCTGGGCACCATCCAAAGTATGTTCCTGGGTTACAACAACTGGTGGCAGATTTTGAAGGAATCCTCGTACTTTGCGCGAATTTCCGGACAGACCCCATTCTTACATATCTGGTCTTTGGCAGTGGAGATGCAGTTTTATCTCGTATATCCGTTGTTCTTTTATCTGTTTTTATGGCTGGTCAAGCGTTTGCGGAAGCGGGGAGCCCTATTGATTCTGGTGCTTCTGACATTGTTTTTGGCCATCTATCCGGCCAACGCCTATATGAACGGCATGGACGCCGGACGGTTGTATTATGGAACAGATACCCGGGCGTTTTCCTTCCTGATGGGAATTTGCGGCGGATATTTCCGCGTTACGAAACGGCAGGAGGAGCGGCTCCATTATCGGTGGCTGTATGTGATACTTTTTGTACTGTGCTTCGGGGCAAGTGTTTGCGCTTGTCTGTGGTTGGACGGCAGCTTCGCCTGGACCTATATCGGCGGATTACAGCTAATGTCCGCAATCTTTTTGATTATGATTTTAATTGCAGCGGATGCCCGTCTTCCCATTGGCCGATGTCTGGAGGTTGCACCGCTTCGATATCTTGGAAGTCGCAGTTACGAAATCTACCTCTGGCATTATCCGGTGGTATTCTACCTGCATTATCATAAGCTGATGGAAAAGCCGTTGCTGATTGTGGCAGGTATGGTGGTATCCCTTTTGCTGGCAGAGTGGACCTACCAATGCAACCGCATTCTTTTCCAACGGAAGTTCCCATCCTTGCCCGGGAAAATTTTGTTTTTTGTATGCAGTATGGGAATGATTTTAATGACCGGACTTGGTATAATAGGAGTAGTTAGAACGCCTCGCACATCATCCTCCGGCGAGGCCGCGTTGCGACGGGAATTGGAGGATAGTAGTCGGGCCATCGAAGACCAGCAGCAGGCGGTACAAGAAACGGTTGCCCAGGAGAACGTCCAGGAAGCAACCTCCGGATATCTGGATGGAACCCCGGTGGTGGATTTTAATTCCGTAACCCTGATTGGGGATTCGGTGATGCTGAGCGCATCGGAAGAGTTGACGCTTTTGATGCCCATGGCAGTGGTGGATGCCAAGGAATCCAGGCAGATGACGGATGCGGTGGAAATCGTCAATGCCATGAAGGAGAACAATACCTTAGGAACGACTGTGGTCATTGCGCTTGGAACCAATGGATTTTTCTGGGAAGAAGATGGCCAGGCCTTGATTGATGCCATCGGTCCACAGCGAAATATCTTCATGGTGAATGTGTACGGAGAACATTTGGAATGGCAGTATCGGACCAATGGAACCATTCGTTCACTGGTTCGCAAGAACGATAACGTGCAGATGATTTCCTGGGTGAAAGTCGTCCGGGCCAACCAGGGATGGTTGTATGAGGATGGCATCCATGTGGAAAAAGAGGGGCAGCAGGCCTATGCCCAGATGATTTACGATCAATTAAATAAATTCGTGAAATAAATTGCTTGCAATTTAATTGGAACGTGGTATCATAGAAACGAAGTTAGGTATACCTAACGGATATTGAATACAGAAATTCGAGGTGATTTTTATGATAAATGGAGCAGTATTGCAAGGAATCTTAATCCCATTCTTGGGAACCGCACTTGGCGCCGGATTGGTGTTGTTCATGCGCAATGAACTAAATCCGATTTTGCAGCGTGCCTTAACCGGATTTGCAGCAGGTGTCATGGTAGCGGCGTCGATATGGAGTTTGTTGATCCCGGCCATGGATCAGTCGGCGGGCTTAGGCAAGTTTGCCTTTGTACCGGCGGTGATTGGTTTTATGGCAGGTATTTTCCTGTTGCTGTTATTGGATCATGTGATTCCGCATATGCATATGAACAGTGAGGAAACCGAGGGTATTCACACCAACTGGTCGAAAAACATCATGCTGGTATTGGCGGTAACCCTACATAACATTCCGGAAGGTATGGCAGTCGGTATTGTGTACGCCGGTTGGATTTCCGGTAACGAGAAGATTTCTGCCATGGGAGCGTTGGCTCTGGCACTTGGTATTGCCATTCAGAACTTCCCGGAGGGTGCTATCATCTCCATGCCACTCCATCAGCAAGGCTTATCCAAGGGAAAGGCACTGCTGTATGGCGTGCTATCCGGAGCGGTGGAACCATTAGGTGCCATTGCAATGATTGTCTTGTCCCGCTGGATTGGACCATTGCTTCCGGTATTTTTAAGCTTTGCAGCAGGTGCCATGATTTATGTGGTCGTTGAGGAATTGATTCCGGAGATGTCGGAAGGCAAGCACAGCAACATCGGAACCATCGTTTTTGCCTTGGGCTTTTGCCTGATGATGACTTTGGATGTGGCCCTCGGATAATGACAGAAGACAGAAGATAGAAGAAAAAGGAACTGGCCTATAGGGCCAGTTCTTTTTGTGCACGTTTGCGATAGTCCCGGGGGGACATGTGATAGATTTCCTGGAACACCCGGTTGAAGGTACGCTGACTTTCGAAGCCGGTATTCATGCAGACCTCCATAATGGTCTGGTCCGTCTGGGTCAGAAGGGTTGAGGCATACTGCAGCCGGGACTCGTTGAGATAGCGGTTGAAGTTGCGATGAAAGGTGTTGGAAAACACACGGGAGAGGGTATAGGGACTGACATAGAGGTCGGCCGCCATACTGGTTAGGGTAATATTCTCCGTGAAGTGTTCCGCAACGTATTTGACCGTACGATATATTAAATCGGTATCTCCCAAGTCGGCCCGGTCAATAAAGGTAAACTCCGGCAGGGCGCGGGAGAGGATAATCATCAAGAAGGACTGGTGAATGGTATCCGCTGCTGCTCCGCTTTCCTTGGGATCGAGATGCTCCATGGCGTAGATAATATCCGGATGGAGCCGGGCGTGAGGAATGACCGGATTGGTGGGAATCTTCTGCTGCAACAAGGTATTAAAGCTACCGCTCATCAGTGGAGTCACTAGAAGATAGGTGGCCGTGGACTTCTCCTTGCAAAACACCTGATAGTGGTGAATCACTTCCGGGAAGACCACCGCAAAATCTCCGGTCTCCATGTGGAACAGTTCTTGGCGAATTCCAAGTTCCAATGTTCCACCGGTCACATAGATGAGCTCAATGGCTCCGTGTAGATGCGGAGGCACATGAGACGACGTTTTATGGTATAACTCAAATTCATTTTCTAAATTTTCATAGAGTGCGTACATAGTGACCTCCTGCAAGATTTGTCTATTTCTTTTATTATATGTCCCCGTTTTTATTTTTTAAAGTTTATTTAAGTTTGCCCCCGTATGATGTGTATAACAACACAAGAGAAGTGGGGTGACACATATGGATAAAACCGTATTTAAACGAATTGAAACCAAATATTTATTAAATGACATTCAGTACAAAGCCTTGTTAGAGCGGATCCGACACATGGCTTCGGTGGACGAATATGGAGAGTCTACCATCCTTAATATATATTTCGATACACCGGATTTTCGCTTGATCCGCACCTCCCTGGAAAAACCGAAGTACAAAGAGAAACTTCGTTTACGTAGCTACGGCGTACCAACCGACGACTCCAAGGCCTTTATTGAAATCAAAAAGAAGTTCGCCGGTGTGGTATATAAGCGTCGGATGACAGCTTCCTATCAGAAAAGTCTGGCATACCTCTGCGACGGAGTGCCCCTGGAGGAGGCAACACAGATTTCCAAAGAAATCGATTATGTTCTGGATTTTTATGGAACCTTGCAGCCGGCCATGGCCATCTCCTATGATCGCATTGCGATGATTGGAACCGAGGATCCGGAACTTCGCATCACCTTCGATACCAACATCCGTTGGCGTACGGACCACCTGGATCTCTCCTATGGAAACACCGGGGTTGATATCTTGAAACCGGGACAGCATCTTATGGAAATCAAGATTGCAGGAGCCATGAGCGTGGAGCTGGCGCAGATTTTAACCGAGCTTCATATCTATCCCACGTCTTTTTCCAAATATGGCCGCGGATATGAGCAGATGATGCAGATGGAACAGACACACGAGCAGGGAAAAAGACAAACTGCATAAGTAAGCAACAAATCAAGGAACACCGAGGAGAAATCCCCGGTGTTTTTCTTTGTAAAGCATGAAAGGTATGATATACTTTAAAATATATTGCATACAATAGAAAGGGTCTACAAATATGGGAACACAAGAGAGTAACGAAGTAGCAAAATTAGTAGACGATATTCTGGCCGATTATCGAAAAGGCAGAGATATAGATAAGATGATGGCATACAACATGCCGGATCCGGAGGCGGTACGAACCATTACCAAGAAGTTGATTCGTATGCTGTTGCCGGGATTCTATCGGGATAAATTCTACAAAAGCTACAGTGAGTACGGAAACCTCATCGTATTAATTGAGGACGTGCTCTATAACTTAAGTAAGCAGATTGGTATCGTATTGCGGTATCAGTTCTATACAGAGAATCCACAAGGGAAGCCGGATGAGGAGATGATCAACGCCCAGGCCAATTGTCTGGCACTGACCTTCTGCAACCGCATTCCCATGATTCGCGAGTATGTGAATACGGATTTGGAAGCAACCTATCAGGGAGATCCGGCAGCCTTTAACAAGGATGAGATTATTCTCTCCTATCCGGGTATTTTGGCCACCACCATTAACCGTTTGGCGCACGAATTATTCCTTTTGAATGTGCCCCTGATTCCTCGTATGATGACAGAATATGCCCATTCCAAGACGGGAATTGATATTCATCCGGGAGCGACCATTGGTAAGTATTTCTTTATCGACCATGGTACCGGCGTGGTAATCGGTTCCACCACCAACATCGGTGAGCATGTCAAGGTATACCAGGGCGTCACCCTCGGTGCACTTTCTACTGCAGCCGGTCAGGCACTGCATGGTGTGAAGCGACACCCAACCATCGAGGACAATGTCACCATCTACTCCGGTGCTTCTATTTTAGGTGGAGAGACGGTGATTGGTGCGGATTCTGTCATTGGATCCAATGCCTTCATTACCAAGTCCATTCAGCCGGGTACCAGAGTTACCATCCAGAATCAGGAACTGGTATTTAAGGACAAGGATGGCGCAATTATTATCTAAATTCGTATGGAATAGATTGGAACGAAGATGAGTAACGAACAAAAATTACTGGACGGAAAATGTGTTGTACTGGGAGTCACCGGCGGAATTGCCGCTTACAAGATTCCAAATCTGGCCAGTGCACTAATCAAATTAGGTGCCGAGGTGCATGTGTTGATGACCGAGAATGCCACCAACTTCATTACCCCCACCACCTTTGAAACCTTAACCAAGAATAAGTGTATCGTAGATACCTTTGATCGGAATTTTACCTTTGAGGTGGAGCATATTTCCCTGGCGGAGAAAGCGGACCTTTTTATGGTGGCTCCTGCAACGGCTAATGTCATTGCAAAATTAGCCCATGGCATTGCAGATGATATGTTGACCACCACCGCTATGGCTTGTGAAGCCCCCATGTATCTGGTGCCGGCTATGAACACGCATATGTATGAGAAGCAGGTCACCCAGGACAACCTGAAGATTTGTGAAGAATATGGTATGCATATCATCACCCCTGCCACGGGACGCTTAGCCTGCGGTACCTCCGGTGTGGGCAAGATGCCGGAATGGGATGTGCTGTTGGAGCATATCGTACTGGCAATTTCCAGAGAGAAGTTTTTATCCGGCAAGAAGGTACTCATTACCGCAGGTCCCACCAGAGAAGCCATCGATCCGGTGCGTTTTATCACCAATCATTCCACCGGCAAGATGGGATATGCCCTAGCACGTTGCGCAGCAGCCTGTGGGGCCGATGTGACCCTGATCAGTGGACCGGTGGATTTGGCAGCTCCGCTTGGTGTGGAGGTTGTGGACGTGGTAAGTGCCGCAGATATGTATGAGGCAGTCACCACCCGAGCAGCAGATGCAGACATTATCATTAAGGCAGCCGCTGTGGCAGATTATCGCCCAATCGAAGTGGCTACCGAGAAGATTAAGAAAAGTGAGGGAGATGCATCCATCGCTTTGGAACGTACCGATGATATCCTGGGTACCTTGGGTGCTAACAAGAAGGCGGGCCAGTTCCTCTGTGGATTTTCCATGGAGACGGAGCACATGTTGGAAAACTCCAGGGCCAAATTGGAGCGTAAGCATCTGGATCTGATTGTGGCCAACAACCTGAAGGTGGCCGGTGCCGGATTCGGGGTGGACACCAATGTGGTGACCCTGATTGCAGCAGACGAGGTACGGGAATTGCCGCTATTATCCAAGGATGATGTGGCATATGAAATTTTAAAGGAAATTCATAGTCGTATGGCTTAGGCCTGAGTGTGGAGGATAGACTATGGACAAATTACAGGCGCTACAAGCCCAGATAAGGAAGCTGGAGCGGGTGGCTGTGGCGTTCTCTTCCGGTGTGGATTCCACCTTCTTATTACAGGTGGCTCACGATGTGTTGGGAGAAACCTGCATTGCCATCACTGCGGTAGGCAGTGCTTTTTCCCAGGCGGAACAGGAGGAGGGCCGAAGATTTTGTAAGGAACGCGGCATTCGCCAGATTTCGGTTACCACCCATGAGATGGAGCTGGAAGACTATGCGTCGAACCCGCCGGATCGCTGTTACCACTGCAAAAAATACATCTTCACCGAGATGATGGAGGCAGCAGTCAGAGCGGGATATACCAATCTGTTGGAAGGCAGTAACGTGGATGACCTGGGGGACTATCGCCCGGGCATGCGTGCCATCACAGAACTTGGGATTAGAAGCCCATTAAAAGAAGTGGGACTGACCAAGGCGGAGATTCGTGCCTATTCCAAGGAGATGGGACTGCCCACCGCCGAGAAGCCGTCCTTTGCCTGTCTGGCAACCCGGATTCCTTACGGAGAGCGGATTACCCCGGAAAAACTGGGGATGATTGAGGCGGCAGAAGCGGTGCTTGCTTCCATGGGACTGCGTCAGTATCGGGTGCGCATGCATGGCAGTATGGCACGCATCGAAGTGCCGGAGAATGGTATGGACGTGGTGATGGAACAGGCCAATCGGCAGCACATCAACAAGCGGTTCCATGAATTGGGATTTACGTATGTATCCCTGGATTTGGAAGGCTTCCGTTCCGGAAGTATGAACGAGGGAATCGAATGAACCATGAAATCAGAACATTATTAGAACAGGTACAAACCGGTGGATTAACGGTGGATGAGGCCATGCTGGCATTGAAGATGGAGCCGTATGAGGATTTGGGCTTTGCCAAGATCGACCATCATCGTAAGATTCGAAACGGTGTGGGAGAAGTAATCTATGGTGCCGGCAAAACAGCCGAACAGATCATCACCATTGCATCTCATATGGTAGCGGCGGGTCAGGAACGCATCTTAATCACCCGATTGGATGAGACGAAGGCCGAGGCCATTAGGAAACAAGCCGGGTTTGCAGATGCATTCTATGATGCGACGGCACAGCTGATGGTGGTAGGCGGTATGCCACCCCATAGCGGCAATGGCACCATCGTGGTGGCAACCGGCGGAACCAGTGACTTGCCGGTGGCAGAGGAAGCGGCGCTGACCGCAGAATTTTTAGGCAATCAGGTGGTACGTCTCTACGATGTGGGCGTGGCCGGATTGCATCGGACCCTGTCCCACTTACCGGAAATTATGGAGGCGGAAGTGGTGATTGCCATCGCCGGAATGGAAGGCGCCCTGGCCAGTGTGCTGGGTGGCCTGGCAGAATGTCCGGTGATTGCGGTGCCCACCAGCGTGGGATACGGCGCCTCTTTTGGCGGAATCTCCGCCTTATTATCCATGTTAAATTCCTGCGCCAGCGGGGTCAGTGTGGTCAACATTGACAATGGATTCGGAGCAGGATATCAGGCGAGCCTGATCAACCATGCAGGAAAGAAATAGGTACGCTTATGAAGACGTTATATATTGATTGTGGAATGGGTGCAGCAGGGGACATGCTAAGCGCGGCCCTCTATGAACTCCTAAGTGAGGAGGAGAAGGAGCAATTCCTTCAAACCATGAATCACTTGGGCTTAGAGGATGTGCAGGTGTACGCGGAT
>JAILOI010000104.1 GCA_024690885.1 Lachnospiraceae bacterium | reverse complement strand
GGATGCAAAATGACGCAGGACCGAATGGTTCTGCGCCGTCTTGCCTCGTTGGGGGGAAAACTAGAGATATATTATATATACCATATGAATGGACACACAAAAGACACAGATAAAGTGAGACTTTCAGCAACTTCCGAGCGCTATACATGAGGAAACCCGCATGTAATAGGGGTTTTGGTCATATGGCGTTTTTACACATCTAAAGTAACTGTTTTATGTGTGACTTTAGAACCTTCTTGCCCGCGGTGATTCTATTGCAGATATCCCCATGTTCCTGTCCTGTGATTTTGCGAACGTGTCGTTCCTCGCAGAACTGCAACGAAGTTTGCGGAAACGAATTTGGCACCACATAAGAATCGCATCCGGCTAGGACTTATGTTCGCTGCGCCGTCCGTGGCGCAGCGTGCCAATTCGTATTTCCAGCAACCTTCTGCAGTACTAGCGCATCACTTAAGGTTCACAAAATCACAGGACAGGAACATGGGAATATCTCTTGTGTGTTGCACCGCGGGCGAGAAGGATATGCGTTATGATACCGCAAGAACTGGTCCCTCACCCCCGTCCCGGGGGGCCAAATGACGCACGAGCTCCATATATGGCCTGCGGCGTGATATTCTATCATCGGACGTACGGGATGCAGCGACAAATATGACGCGTGAAGTGATATATAGCGTTCATGCGTCACTTCCAGCAGATTCCCCAGCCAAGACTTCCCGGAAAAATGACGCCGGAAGTAGAATATGACGGTCCTTGCGTCATTTCCGTATCATCGCCCTGCACGGATTTTCCGATTTTGTAACGCGCCGCGAAGATATATGCGTTCATGCGTGATTTTGGTCCCTCACCCCCGTCCCGGGGGGTCAAAATCAGGAGAAGTTGATGGAGATGTTACGGTGGAAGGGATGCGTCGCATCCACGAGATGAAGCGGGGTATAAGGATATAACTCCTGGGCCTCCAGGGCGATGGCGCAGCCGGGCGCACTGCATCCGCCTCCGAGAAGAGGCGCGTGATCCAGATAATCGCCGGTGTAGACCACCAGTGCCGGTGCATCCGTGGATATGGTCATAGAAGTATGAAGCACCGGATAGTAAAGATGCGCTGCCGGGCGAAGTGAACCATCGTAGTTATCCAGTAAAAATGCGTGATTATATACGGCATCCGGCGCAATTTCAAATCCGGCTTTTGCGGAAGCGGGAAGTGACGCAATGCCGGTTGGCATATAGTCTGTATCATTCTCAATATAGCGATTGGCGTACACTTCTAACTTCAGGCCGTCCCGCAACCAATAGGTATGGTTGGTGAGATTTAGATAGGTGGTTGCATCGCTTTCTCCAATAAATTCTATGTCTAAGCGACCTTCCTCCCAGAACCGATAACGCACTTCGTATCGGCGATTGCCCGGCCAGCCATCTAACCCATCAGGCTGTGTGGTGGTGAAGACAACATCAAAAACTGACCCCTCAACCCCGTCCCCGGGGGTCAAAAAAACTGACCCCTCATCCCCGTCCCCGGGGGTCAAAATCCAATTGCGGGTGGCGAGGTTGGAAGTACCACCGTGAATTTGATTGCTTCCGTTGTTGGTGGGGAGGGTGAGGGATAAGGCACCGCGGCCGGCAGTGTCGCAGATGGTAATCGGAGTTTCGGAGGGCAGACGGCCAGCGTTTGGTCCGACTGTCTGTCCGGCCAGAGACTCATTAGAGCAAGATTCTAAAATATCTTCATAGGAGAGGGTGAGGGGCACACGTCGTCCGTCCCCATCAATTAATGTGATGCTACGGATGGATGCACCATAGGAGAGAAGCTCCACCTCCATTCGCTGACTGCGCATAATTACAGATGTTACAGGCCCTATGCCTGCCAATTCTACGATTCGTTTTTCGATATGCATTTTGTTTCCCCCGGAAATCATTCCTTCTTGTAACTTCTTACTAATATTATGCATCCATCCTCTGACAAAGTACACAAGGGACAGAATAGGAGAGCAAGATTTTGAAATACATCCGCAAGTTCTGGTAATGGTTTTTCTGACATGTGGGTCTATAATGCAAACTATCAAGGGAAAACCAAAGCAATTACAGCAGCCTTTGGTGAAATTTAATGGGGGAAATCATATGCAAGAAGTATTGGAATTTAAGGGAATTTCCAAATATTTCCCGGGCGTTAAAGCCTTGGATGATGTGTCATTCAAAGCATACGGGGGCGAAGTCCTCGCATTCCTAGGCGAGAACGGTGCGGGAAAGTCTACCCTACTCAAGATCTTAAACGGCGATTATCAGCCAACATCCGGTGAATATATCATTAACGGAGAACAGAAGCACTTTAGTTCTCCTCATGAAGCCATTGAAGATGGAATTTCGGTCATTTATCAGGAGCGTCAGATTCTCTTGGAGCTGACCGTAGCTGAGAACATCTATCTCGGTCGCATGCCGGCGAAGCGCTTTGGTGTCATTGATACCAAGAAGGCTAACGCGGATGCCAAGCGAATCATTGAAGATTTCGGTTTGCCCATCCGACCGGATACCAAGGTCAAGGACATGTCCATCGCCTACCAGCAGATGGTAGAAATCATGAAGGCTTATTCCAGAGAAAACTTAAAAGTCATCTGTTTCGATGAGCCTACCGCATCCTTATCCGATGCGGAAATTGAAGCACTCTTCAAGGTGATTCGGAAATTACGAAGCGAAGGCAAAATCATCATCTATGTATCCCATCGTATGAATGAGATTCAGGAAATCGCAGACAAGGTAGCCATCTTCAAGGATGGTAAATACGTGGATACGGTAGATGCCAGAGAAACACCGGAAGCGCAGATGATTAAGATGATGGTAGGTCGTGACCTGGGTGATATCTATAAGGAATTGGACCGAAACACCTCCATCGGAGAACCGTTGCTTGAGGTGCAGGGTGTCTCTTCTGACTATGTGAAGGAAAACTCCTTCGTTTTACATCGCGGTGAGGTGCTTGGCTTCTCCGGCTTAGTTGGCGCCGGCCGAACCGAGCTGATGCGTGCCATCATCGGAGCAGATAAGTTAAAAAGTGGAGAAATCTACTTAGAGGGCAAGCGCATTGAGAACCATTCTCCACACGAAGCACAGAAGAATGGCATTGTGTTGGTGCCGGAAGATCGAAAACTCCAGGGCATCCTGGCAAACCTAAGCGTGGCAGAGAACATTAACATCTCCATGTTAGACGCCAATTCCAACAAGTTTGGAATTATGAATAGCAAAAAGGAAGCAGAAGTAGCCAAGAAGGGCATTGCGGATTTTAATATTAAAACTCCTTCTCCCTCCAAGAAAATTGTAGAGCTCTCCGGCGGTAACCAGCAGAAGTGCATCGTGGCCCGCTGGATCTCTACCAACCCGAAGGTGTTGATTATGGACGAGCCTACCAAGGGAATCGACGTAGGAGCCAAGGCGGAGTTTTATCAGATGATTTGTGATTTCGCCAAGCAAGGCATGGGCGTTATCCTCATCTCGTCGGAGATGCCGGAGGTCATGGGCCTTTCGGATCGTATCGTGGTGATGCGCGGCAAAAAGATCGTAGGCGAAACATCACGGGAAGAGGCGACGGAAGATAAGTTACTTAGTATGGGAATGCTTGGGAGGTAAATAAAAGATGAAGGAACAGGCAAGAAAATTAAAAATCGGAGGAGAGAAGCTGACCATGATTGCAGCGATCATCGTGGTATTCATTATCTTCTCCGCATTGAATCATAACTTTTTTACATGGACCAATATTGTAAATATTCTGGTGGCAGGCTCCCTGGTTGGGTTGGTTGCCATCGGACATACCTACTTAATTATTGCAGCACAAAACGATTTGTCACCGGGTGCGGTGGTAGCGTTTACCGGTGTGTTGGCCGCACTGTTATCCTCGGCAGGATTGCCCTTTGGGTTGGTGTGCCTCATCACCGTCATCTGCGGTTCTATCATTGGTGTATTCAATGCCTTCATGGTAAATCAAATCAAGTTGGATCCGTTTATTGCAACCTTGGTTACCCAGTCCGTAATCCGTGGATTTGCTTACATCATCTGCGATGGTAAGCCGGTTTCCATTACGGACCCGACCTATTTGTTGATTGGTAAGCTTCGCATCTTCGGCGTACCGCTTTCCGTATGGATTATGATCATCCTCATTGTGGTGTTTGGCTTGATTCTGGCCAAGACCACCTTCGGTCGTAACATCTACGCCATCGGCGGTAACAAGGATGCAGCACGTTTGGCCGGCTTAAATCCGAAGAAGATTATTTTGAGCAGTTTTATCCTGATGGGTATCCTGTGTTCCATCGGTGGTATCATCTTTTCTTCCCGTATGAACTCCGGACAGCCGGCAGCCAACGTGAACTTGGAGTTTGATGCCATCACCGCTGTTATCTTAGGCGGCGTCTCCTTCATGGGAGGTGTAGGTGGCATGGGTGGTACCATCCTCGGTATTATCCTGATTCAGTCCTTCAACACCGGACTGACCATGGTCAACGTTCCATCCTTCTGGCAGTATGTAGCCCGCGGTGCCCTGCTTCTTTTCGCATTGACCACCGACTACATCCGCAAGCAGAAGCGTGAGAAGGAACTGTTGGAAGCATCCATGAAGAATGCATAAGGAAACCAAACATACGTAAAAAGTATGTTTTGTTAAATAAAACCATAATAAGGGGTTTTTAAGGAGGAAAATTTATGAGAAAAAAATTAATTAGCGCCTTGATGGTAGCCGCCATGGCTATGAGCATGATTGCCTGCTCACCGGTATCAACCGATGACGAAACGGCGACTGCAGAGCCGGAAACCACCAAGGAAGATGCCTCGGGGGAAAGCGCGTCTACAAGCACAGAAGCAGGCGTTATCTACGGTATTTACAAAGCCGGCGATCAGACCTGGTTCATTGACGAAGGGGATGCAGCCAAAGAAGCTGTGGAAGCCAATGGGGATTCCTTCACCTATGTAGATGCCAAGATGAGTCCGGAAGAGTATTTGAAGGCCATCGACAATGCCATTGCAAACAATGCAAAAGGTATCGTGACCTGTATTCCGGATCAGACCATGAGCCAGGCTGTGGTTGATAAGTGTAAGGAAGCAGGTATTCCGATTGTAGCTGCCGATGATGCGCTGCAGGATGATGCCGGCGAGAAGATTGCACCTTGGGTTGGAATCAACGCTTATGTTATTGGCCAGGCCAACGGCGAATGGTTAGCAGCTTATGCCAAGGACAACGATTTGGAGACCAATGAGGAATGTGGCCTTTTGATTATGACCATGGACACCGTATCCTCTTGTGTACCACGTGCCGAGGGTGAGTATGACGAGTTTACAGCAATCTGCAAGGATTTCGATACCAGCCGTATCTTCAAGGCGGATTACGATGGAACCACAGAGAAGGGCAACACCGCCGCTGCAGCAATCTTTACCGCACATCCGGAAATCAAGACATGGCTGGTAACCGGTGCTAATGAAGAGGGAACCATCGGTGCCGTTCGTGCGTTAGAGAGTGCCGGCTTAGACAAGGATGCATGCGTTGTTGGACTTGGTGCATACATGGCAAAAGATGAGTGGAACAATAAGGGCGCAGATGGCACTTGCATGAAGGCAGCTGCATACTTCTCTTCTCAGAGTGTAGGCGCAGGTTCTGTAGATGTACTTTACAAGATCATCGCTGGGGAAGAGGTAGAGATGGAAACAGCAGTGGATGCAATTGTAGTTACGCCGGAAACCTATAAGGAAGTCATGGGAGCCGCAGCAGAATAAGAGAACAAAAGATAAGCTGCCGTCACGCGGCAGCTTATTTTTTACCCTTCGGGCTGATGTTTGGACTCACGGAAACCGATAGGTGTCTGACCGACCTTCTTTTTGAAGGAGGTGCAGAAGGCACTCTCACTGGAAAATCCTAAGGTGAAACAGATGTCCTTGATGCTTAAGGACGTGGTAATCAGTAGGTACTTCGCATGATTGATGCGAGAGGTAAGGATGTAATCGTGGGGCGTAAAGCCGGTCTCGCGCTTGAAGAGGCGGGAGAAATAGAAGGGACTTAGGTTTACTTTGGCCGCTAAGGTCTCAAGGGATAAGTCTGCATTCAAATTATCGATGATGTAGAGGACGATGTCTTCGATTACGTCGCTTTGATTGATGGTCTTGTCCGAGGATTCTCTGGAGACAAAAAGCTCCGTCATCATATTGACCAGCCAGTTGTTCAAGGTGGCGTCGTTGACCGGCGTAGCATTCTTGAAGGACTGATAAATCTTGGATAAGTACTTATCAAAACGATAGGTGGATTTTAAGGTGAAAACGAAGTTTTTGTTCTGGGTGATTTCGTCGAAATATGCCCGGGCCTGTGCACCGTCAAAATGAATCCACTTGGCCTCCCAGGCCTCCTTGGAACCGTAGGCGTGGGGTGCATAACAATCAATGAGCACAATCTGACCGGCAGAAGCGGTGATGGTCTGACCGGCGGTTTGTACCGTCATGGTTCCTTTGCGAATGAGAATACACAGGAAACTATCGAAGGATTCCCGGTAGAGGTGATACCCGGGCTGATAGGAAAAATCGCCGATGATGGTGGGATAGAGGAAGAGCCGCTGGGCCACCACACCGGGGGTATACATGTAATAATCGCTTGTTTTGTTGACGAGACGTTCGTTGGTAAACATATGCTTCTCCTTATGAGGGCAAGAAATTAAAATAAAAGCGCAAGTGCGCATAATGTAATCATAGAAAAATCAATGTAATATCATTTTATAATAAAAATATAAAAGCAGCAAGAAACATAAATGGAGGGCAGCTATGAGTACGGTAAACATTTGGGAAGAACAAGTTATCATTCCCACCTATGAAGTGGGTTCCCCGGATCCAAATCCCATGTTTTTGGAGAAGCGGGTGTATCAGGGAAGCACGGGTAAAATTTATCCATATCCATCCACCCAGGAGATTGCAAGAGAAAAATGTGATCATGTGTGGAATGCTGTATGGTTGGAAAACGAATATATCAAGGTCATGGTATTGCCGGAGTTGGGCGGCCGTATCCAGCGGGCCTATGACAAGACCAATGACTATGACTTTGTTTATTACAATCATGTCATCAAACCGGCACTGGTAGGCTTAACGGGCCCATGGATCTCCGGCGGTATTGAGTTTAACTGGCCGCAGCACCATCGTCCAACCACCTATTGTGCAGTGGACCATACCATCGTGGAGCATGAAGATGGCAGTAAATCCCTGATTGTCGGGGATGTGGACCAAATGAACGGAACCAAGGAGAATACGACGTTTACCCTGTATCCGGGGAAGGCCTATATCGAGATTCGCGGACAGCTGTATAACCGCACCTCCCTGCCACAGACCTTCCTGTGGTGGGCAAACCCGGCGGTGGCAGTCAACGACAACACCCAGTCGATTTTTCCACCGGATGTCCATAGTGTGTACGATCACGGCAAGCGCGCCGTATCCCGATTCCCAATTGCAACAGGGGAATACTATAAATACGACTACAGCGAGGGCGTAGACATCTCTCGCTATAAGAACATCCCGGTGCCTACGTCCTATATGGCGGAGAAATCGGAATATAACTTCGTAGGCGGCTATGATTATGGCAAAAAGGCCGGCCTACTTCATGTGGCAGACCATCACGTGTCCCCGGGAAAGAAACAATGGACTTGGGGATGTGGGGATTTCGGCCAGGCTTGGGATCGGAACTTAACCGACGAAGATGGCCCATATATTGAGCTCATGACGGGCATGTACTGTGACAATCAACCGGATTTTACCTGGCTCTCCCCCCAGGAGGAAAAGGTGTTCTACCAGTATTTCATGCCGTACAAGGAAGTGGGACAAGTAAAAAATGCCAGTATCCACGCCGTATTAAATGTGGAAGTAACCTCCGGCAAGGCCCACGTGGTGGTTTATGCAACTGAGGCGTACCCTAAGGCTTCCATCCATGCAATCTATGATGGCAAGGAAGTCTATCGGGACACCTGCAGTATTTCCCCTACCGAAGTATACGATGCCGTATTGCCGGTGGATGTGGAAGATGGATATCAGTTAAAAATTATTGTAAAAAACGGAACCGAGGAACTGGTTTCTTATCAAGCCAAGGATCAGGGCATACCGGAGTTGGCAGAGCCTGCGAAGGCAGCCAAGAACCCGGCCGAGATTCTGACCAATGAGGAGTTGTATCTGACGGGACAGCACATCGAGCAGTATCGGCACGCCACCTTCCTGCCGGATGATTATTATCTGGAAGGCTTAAAGCGTGATGCGTCGGATATCCGTATCAATAATGCCTATGGTGCCCTTTTGATGCGCCGTGGACAGTTTGCCAAGGCAGAAGGATATTTCCGCACGGCTATCCGGCGCTTAACCGCCATGCATCCAAACCCGTATGACAGTGAACCATACTACCATTTGGGTTTGGCGCTGATGTATCAGAATCGATTGGAGGAGGCGTTCGAGGCTTTTTACAAAGCAACCTGGAAGAGTGAACTACAGGAGATGTCCTTCTATTATCTGGCTGCAATTGCCAGCAAGCAGGGGGACTATGAACAGGCACTGACGTTGATAAACCAGGGACTGGTCAAAAATATTCACAACGTGAAAGCCTTAGGTTTGAAGGCATACATCCTCTATCGCCTGGGCAAAATCGAAGAGGCCAAGGAACAGATTGCTGAAAATCTGCAGGTGGACTGCTTTGATTATGTCAGCCGGTATCTGGATTTTGTAATGGCACCAACCCAGGAGAAGGAGTGCACATTCCATGAAGTCTCCAGAGATTTCATAGAGACCTATCTGCAAGCGGCCAGAGACTTGGCGGAGTTTGGCGCATACGAGTTGGCCGTCCACCTGTTGGAGGCATATCCGGGACAGCGACCGATGGTGTATTACTACATGGGCTACTATGCAATGCAGTTAGGAGAGCGGGATAGGGCGAGAGAAGCCTTCGCTTGTGGCGAATCGGTGAATCCGCGGTATACCTTCCCGAATAAGTTGGAGGAGATTGCCATCTTGCGTTGTGCAACAGAAATCAATCCGAAGGGAGCCAAGGCTTTTTACTACTTAGGATGCCTGTTCTACGACAAGTTGCAGTTTGAAGAGGCCATCCGGTTGTGGGAGACCTCCCGGAAGCTGGACGATCATTATCCGACGCTGCTTCGCAATCTAGCGATTGCATACTACAACAAGCAGGGTAAGAAGGACGAAGCACGGGAATGCATGGAGCAGGCCTTCCTTCTGGACCAGCGGGATGCCAGAGTCTTCCTGGAGTTGGATCAGTTGTATCAGAAGCTGGGTGTGTCCTTTGAGGAAAGGTTGGACCAGTATGATGAACATCTGGAACTTATTGAACAGCGGGATGATCTCTATACGGAATACGTGACCTTACTCAATAATCATGGGGATTATGAGCGGGCATTAGAACTTATCACAGGACATAACTTCCGTACCTGGGAGGGGGCCGAGGGCAAGATTACTACCCAGTTTAAGGTGGCACTGTTAGAGATTGCAAAGCAGAAGATGCAGCGACAGGAGTGGAAAGAGGCTAAGGCAGATATCCAACAGGCATTGTCCTATCCGAAGAATTTGGGCGAGGGTCGCCTGGAAGGAACCAAGGATAACGACCTCTACTACTATCTGGGCGTGATTGCCGAGAAGATGGGAGATGAGAAGGAAGCCAAGGCAAATTATGAGAAGGCAACCTTGGGTGCGATGGAAGTTGCCGGCATGATGTATTACTACGATCAACCGGCAGATATGATTCTCTACCAGGGCTTGGCATATCAGGCACTGGGCGATGAGAAGGCAGCCAAGGCGCGCTTCTATAAGCTGCTGGATTATGGTGAGCATCACGTGCGGGATACCTTCCACATGGATTACTTCGCAGTGTCCATGCCGGATATGACGGTGTTTGACGCAGATATGGATGCGCGCAACGAGGCGCATTGCTATTATCTGATGGGCTTAGGACAGCTGGGCTTGGGTGATTTGGAGGCTGCGAAGACGGACTTTACCAGGGTGCTTTCCATTGATATGAATCATCAGAATGCAATTCGATATAACAACTTCACCTAAAATTTTGGCCCCCGGGGACGGGGTTATAGGGTCATTTTTCAGACAACTTAAAGTATATCCATCAAGTTGGCACAAAATGACCCTATAACCCCGTCCCCGGGGGCCAAAATTCCCCTAAACTATTCCGAGAATCGTCCGATATAAAATATAAGATAGGGGAACATCTACCCCCACATAAGGTGAAACGGAATTCATGAGTTGCTACAGGGAGGTGGCATTATGATCAATCATATCGGTGTGTCTGCATATCAGCAGACCAATCAATATCAGAAGACGGATAAGGGCACGAAGCCTGCGTCCAAATCCAAATCCAGAGACAAGGTCGATGTACGCGAATGGACCCCACTGGATGTCAAAAGTTCACTGATACCAACCAAAACCGAATATGGCATGACCATCGGCGACGTGAAGCTCTCCGACCAGGCGAAGGAATACTATGAAACGCTGAAGGAGAAGTACCATAACCTGGAGTTTATAGCGGTTAGCAAGGATGTAAAAGGCCAGGTGCAGCAGAATGCCGCAGCATACGGTAACGCCGGCAAGATGGTGGTCCTAATTGACGAAGAAAAGTTAGAACGTATGGCCACGGATGAGGCCTATCGCAAGAAATACGAGGGTATCATTGCGTCCTCCCAGGCAAAACTGGTCCAGGCGAA
>JAILOI010000077.1 GCA_024690885.1 Lachnospiraceae bacterium | reverse complement strand
GGGTGCACGCAGCGGATTTACCGACGACCATGAATTCAAAAAGCTAGAGGTTGTTTTTCCGGAAGAACTTCTAAACCTGGTGCCAAAATCCGATCAGGCGGCGGTATTAGAAATTCTTGAGCAGGATCCCCGCCCGGGCTACGACAAGGGGATTGACCGGGAATTCAAGATTGCTTACAACACGGTAGATATCACCTTTGTCATAGCGGATGAGAAGGCCAAGGTGGTCTCCGTTCGTAGACTTTAGAATAGATAGAAATTGCCTAGAACAATGAATCGAAATGACCACCGGTGTTGCCGGTGGTCGTTCTTATTTTACGTATGGAATAATTCCGGTTAAATCATCCACTCTGGCGAAGAGCAGCTTGGATAATTCCTCGTCCGGTTCGGTTAAGTCCGGCACCATGATAACGTTGCATCCGGCGGCCGCTGCGGATTTCACTCCGTTAGGGGAATCCTCCACGGCAATGGTATCCTCCGGTGCTACCCCAAGTTCCTTGCAGGCATGCAAATACGGGTCCGGGTAGGGCTTGCCTTTGGGCATGTCGTGGGCACTGATGACATCATCGAAGGAGTCAAGGAGGCCGGCGCGACCAAGGCGCTCACGGGCGGGCTCTAATCGACCGGCCGTTACAACGGCGGCAGGAATTCCGAGGCGATGTAACTCCTCTAAAACTTCAAAGGCACCGGGTTTTAACGGAATGTCATGGGTGTCAAGGTAGTGTGCGACGGTATCACTGACATTCTGGTGAAGGGTTTCGTAGTCGATGCGACCCCGGAACCGCTGAAGAAGCATCTGGGCAGCGTCCTGGTTGTTGAGACTGCGCAGGTCCAGACAATCTTCCTTGGAAAATTCCGAGTAACCGAGATCCTGGGCACATTGGAACCAGAAGTGTTGGTAAATCTTCTCGGTGTCGGTGATGGTACCGTCCATATCAAAAAGTACTGCTTGCATCATTTCTTGTAACGACCTTTCGTATAATTCACAATGTGTTCTGCCATCTCTTTGGTGGCAGGGGACATGAAGTCCTTACTCTGGCAGGCAATGCCCAGCGTACGATATGGATTGGGTTCGATTGGAAACACATCCACGTTGCACTTCATGGTTTCCAGAAGAAGTCCCGGCATAATGGAAATACCGGAGCCGCATTCTACCATGGCGATGGCCGACTGGTCATCCAAGATGTGACAGTTGGCACGAATGGAAAGGTGGTTGCGATTCAAAAAGTTAATCACATCGATATCGCAGCTGTCCTGCTGAATTACGAAAGGCTGATCCTTGAGGTCGTTGGGGGTAATGCAAGTGGTGCCCTTGGGCATGTAACCCTTGGGAACAACGCAAACCAGATTGTCCTCGCAAAGTGGAATAAACGGCATGCCTTCGTTGGCCGCTTCGGAAACGATGGCTAAATCGATGACACCGTTTTTCAACCAATTCATAGCATCGGTGTAAGATCCCTGGTAGATTTCCACATTGATCTGCGGAAACTTCTCTTCAAAGGATCGAATGATATCCGGCACCCAGGCAAGACACACGGTGTTGGTACAGCCGACCTTCACGTTACCGGTCTTAAGCCCCTGCATCTGAGCAACGGCCTGCATCAGGCTGTTGTTGGAAGAAACAATCTTCTGGATGTAAGGACAGATTTCTTCACCGGAGCTGGTGAGCTGAACACCGTTCTTGTTTCGGATAAAAAGTGAAAAACCCAATTCCTCTTCCATGGAAGAGATGGAATGGCTGACTGCAGATGGTGTTAAATGCAGAACAGCAGCGGCTTTTGCAAAAGAACCCTGATCCAAAATGGTCTGGAAAATTTCATAAGATAATAGCGTCATAGCGACACCTCCTTCATTGAGCAAAATTCAATCAAAGAATGAATAACTTGAACTTTACTTCATGGGTACATGATAATATAATAATCGAAGACAGTCAAATGTTGAGTAATCTTTTTTCTTTTTCGGGCGACCTAGCGGTTGCCCTTTTCCTTTTTTATCCCCTATGAATTTGCTATACTTATTTTGTTATGAAAACACGTGTCATATCCTTTTATGAACAATTTCATTGTTTGGCAAATCAGTGCCCGCACACTTGCTGCAATGGCTGGATGATACCGGTGGATGAGGCAACGGCTGAATGTTATGAGAAGATGCCGGGGCTAAGAGGTCGCCGGATGCGTTTCTTCTTAAAGCGCGGAGAGCGGACGGTGCTGCGCCGGGTGTTGGGACGCTGCCCCTATGAGAACTCCGATCATCTCTGTCAGCATCAATGCAACGGAGAGTTGGAACTGATGCCTCTGGTCTGCCGGGTGTATCCGAGACATGGAGTCTCCTATGGTGCTGTTGAGGAGGTTACCTTCGAAGCCTCTTGCCCGGTAATTGCCGATTTGTTGGTAAAACAACGGGAACGCTTGTCGTTTCAGGAGTTTACGGGAACGGTGGAACCGGTCTGGGTGATGGAGAATGAGGATCCGAAGTTCCTGGAATTTCTGTTGCAGGATCGGGAACGTATTCTGGATTTCCTTTGGAAAAAGGAACGCCCCCTACACGAACAGATGCAGGCAATCTATGCCTATGCGCGTCAGGAGAACGACTGGATTTCACGGAACCGGATGGAGCATCTGGCTGAGACGAAGTTATCCTATGATCCCATAGAACAGGGAGATTATTATATCCGACGACCGGGGGGATATGCCTTTTTCTCCATTGCAACCATGGATCATATGTTGCTGAATTATGTGAATTATGGTGGCTTGTGGCTGCGAAATCCCAAACTCTATGACTTGATTCGCCGTTACAATCGATGCTTTCGGAAGATGGAAGTATCCCGGGCCGATGTCTTTTTTCATGAACGTGTGGAGGCGATGCTGCGGGAACAACCGGATTTGGAGGATAAGTATCGCAGTTATCTGTCTTATAATCTGCAACAGTTATACCCTCAGGCGTATGAAAACTATTTTGTTTTGCGTCAGGTGTTGTTGGCCTTGCTCTACACCCAGTTTTTGATGCTGTTTGATGTGTTGGATTATGAAAAACTGGGACATGTTTCGGATGCGACACGGCAGAGGGACGTGCTGATGCTTATGGAAATTGGAACCAGACATAATCCGAAGATGACGGAGAATTTGTTCTGGGTGATTCGTAAGGAATTTCTATAATGGGCAAATCCCGCGGGATTCGGGAAACGCAACGTCTTGCATTTTTCGGGAATGAGGGTGCAAGGCGTTTTTTAATATGTTATAATAGGTACGATTTTTAGCGTGGGGAGTTCATATGTTAAACGAAGAACGCGTACGCCTGATGACGAAGATGGCGATGTTTGAAAAAAGAGAGGGCAAGGAGATTGCTCCCATACTGAATTATACCAAGAAGGATTATGTTTCATCACGCAAGCTCATTGCGTTTCTTATCGGTACAGTGCTTTATGGCGGCTTATATGGCGTTTCTATTGCGGCATTGTGCTTTACGGTGATTGTCAACATCGATCGCATCACGTTACTGTTAATGTTACTTGTAGGTGTGATAGGATATCTCTTATTCATTTACCTGTATTTATTAATCGTACAACGTCGGGCAACTCGGAAGTTCAAGCGGGAGACTCGTAAGATTGAAAACTACCGCCGAGCTTGGGATATGTTAGAGGCCCTCTATCGCCAGGAGGAATTGGACAAGGCACCGAAGCTTGCAGAAGAGCAGAAGGCTTTGGAACATCCGACGGAGGAACTGGAGGACGTCGAGGAAACACTGGGGACGAGAGAATGAATTTTTTTATTGCAATGAGAGACCGGGTTCGTACCATATTAGGAACCTATGAAACCATAATTGAACACCTGTGGAACGGTTTTGTGACCTTATTTTCCTTAACCGTTATGAATCAGCAGTTTGGATACGCATCCGCATTGAAGAGCGCGTGGATTGTGTTGGCAATTTCCGTGCTGTGTGCCTTCATTCCGATGAATGCCATTGCATTGGTACTCAGCATCTGCTTGTTGATTCATATGGCGTATCTGTCTTTGCAGGTGGCTTTGGTAACCGGCGTGATTTTGGTATTGGCTTATATTTTTGCCAGAACCTATCAGGGAAAGCAGATGTACCACCTGGTGGGAATTCCGCTTTTTTACCAGATTCATGCACCGTTTATCTTGCCGGTAGAGGCTGCGCTTATGGGCAAGCCGGCGGAGATTACATTGATTATTTCCGGTTCTCTGTTGTCCTTCTTCCTACGTCAGGTGCGGGATGATGCCACAGCACTGACCGATGGTACCATGAACGTCCTGGAAATCATCCAGGGAGAGGTGTTTGGCAATCAGATTTTCTATGTATATATGATTGCAATGATTACCATGTTTCTGGTAATTTCACAGATTCGTACCAGAGCAATTCGCTACTCCTGGATTCTATCTGTGGTTTACGGTATCCTGGTGGAATTTGTTATTATGGTGGCAGGTTATCTGCTGCTGGGGAACAAGGACCGAATACCAACCTTGATTATCAGCAACTTGATTGCTTTGGCAGTGGGAATTGTAACCAATTACCTATTTCAGGATTTGGATTATGCCAGAATCGAGAAGTTGCAGTTTGAGGATGACGATTACACCTATTATGTAACCGCAATCCCTAAGATTCAGCTGACGGAGAAAACAATCGAAGTGAAGCGTATCACGGATGAGGAAGCTTCCGACAAACATCGCCGGAGACGTCATCACGTAGACTCATAGAAAGGATGTAACGCGCGTGGAAGAATTCCAAAACATACTAAGCGATTTTTTTAGCGAAGTATTTGGCGTGGCAGTTCCGACCGTTCGTTTTACGGACATCTTGGAAGTGCTGATAATTGCATATTTTATCTACAAGATTTTGCTCTGGATTAAGAACACACGAGCATGGATGCTGTTTCGCGGTATCGTGGTCGTTATGGCGTTTTTTATGTTGGCGTGGTACTTCCAGATGAACACCATTCTGTGGTTGGGCGAGAAGTTGCTCAGCGCCGGAATGATTGCATTGATTGTAGTATTCCAACCGGAACTCCGACATGCGTTGGAGTCCTTGGGACGGCGAAGCTTTTCGCAGATTTTGGCTGCCTTCAATCAGGGACGGGGCTCGGTGTATCGTTTTGATGATCGTACCCTGGGAGATTTGGTGAAGGCATGCTTTGAGATGGGTGCGGTGAAAACCGGTGCCTTGATTGCAGTTGAGAAGGATGTACAGTTGGGTGAGTATGAGCGTACCGGCATTCCGGTGGATGCAGTGCTAACCAGACAGCTGTTGATCAATATTTTCGAGAAAAATACACCCCTACATGACGGTGCGATTATCGTGCGTGGGGATCGTGTGGTTTCTGCTACCTGTTACCTGCCATTGACGGACAATCTGGAACTTTCCAAGGATTTGGGTACCCGTCATCGTGCAGCCGTGGGTTTAAGTGAAGTATCGGATGCGGTAGTGATTGTAGTATCCGAGGAGACCGGCAAGATATCCGTTGCCTGTGACAGTGTATTGACCAGAGATGTAACACCGGAGCAGCTTTCTGATATTCTCAAGGGAGTACAACAACCGGAAACAACCGGCAGAGAAGAGAAGAAGGGCTTAGGATTCTTCGAAAGGAGGTCCCGCCATGAAGAGGATTAAGGAAGCATTGACCAATAACATTGGATTGAAGTTGATGGCGCTGGCATTCTCCATCGCCTTGTGGATTATTGTGGTGAATGTGGATGATCCGAATCAGTCCAAGAACTTTACCGCAACCGTCCAGGTAACCAATGCAGAGGTGTTGGCGAACCAGGGACGTTACTACAGCATTGACGGTGAGAATACGGTGACCTTCCGCGTGACAGCGAAGCGTTCTGTGATTGAGCGATTGTCCAGCTCGGACTTCGTTGCAACCGCAGATATGAACCAATTGGAGAATGACAGTCAGATTCCGATTGAGATTTCTGCCACCCGATACAGTGGATCGATTTCCATTGCACCGCGAACCAGATACCTCAATGTGGAAGTGGGCGAATTGATGTCTGCAAAATTTGTAATCTCCGGTAAGACCACAGGAGAGCCGGCAACCGGTTCTGCCGTTGCCAAGGTTTCGGTTACACCGAACGTGGTAAGCGTGAAGGGACCGGATGAGATTGTTTCCACCATCGATCGCGTGATTGCTACCTGTGATGTAGGTGGGATGAATGCGGACATTACCGAGAACGTGGTTCCGGTATTCTATGATTCTGATGGCAATGTGGTAGATACCACCAAGTTGGAACTCAGCGTGTCCACCGTAGAGGTGTCCGTAAACATGACCTCCACCAAGTCCGTTGCA
Organism: Lachnospiraceae bacterium; assembly: GCA_024690885.1. Taxonomy (GTDB): domain Bacteria; phylum Bacillota; class Clostridia; order Lachnospirales; family Lachnospiraceae; genus XBD2001. Next base: position 3,744 of record JAILOI010000077.1, on the reverse strand, counting down.
ATCGACATTACGTCAGCGGATGGCTTGCCAAGCGGCATGCAGATTGATGGAGTGACCATCGATCCGGGTTCCGTGGATATCAAGGGTGAGGCATCCGTATTGAATGGAATTACTAAGATTAGTATCCCATCCAACGTATTTGATTTGGCAAATGAAACCGAGGGCATTACCACCACCGTAGATATTTCTCAGTACCTACCGGAGGGTGTAACCCTGTTGGATGGAGAGCAGTCCCAGGTAAACGTCACCATTAAATTGGCAGCGGCTGTGACTAAGACGTTTAGTGTGCCAACCAGCAACATCACCATTAACGGATTGGGCGATGGGCTCAATGCGAAAATCGAAGAGAGTTCCGTATCCGTTATTATTTCCGGAACGGAAAGTTCCCTATCGGAGCTAAGCCAGAACCTCATTACCGGATATGTGGATGCCACCGGGCTGAAGGCCGGAACACATTCTTTGGTGATTACCTTTAATTTGGATGAGCAGTATCATTCCAGTACGGAGATGGTTACCTTGAATTTAGAGAAGCCGGGTGCTGCTGCGGAGAATTCCGCTGGGGAAGGTGGCACAAATACAACAGAAACGAAGAAGGACGACAAGAATACGGAGTCCGAGAACAGTAATAATTCGCACACAGAGGAGTAAGTAGTAGGAGACCTGCAATGGTAAGCCAAGTAGTTAAAGTAAGTAACCCTACCGGTTTGCATTTAAGACCAGCCGGTATGTTTTGCCAGGAGGCAATGCGTTTTAAATCACACATTATCTTTCGTTATCGGGAAACTTGTGAAGCCAATGCCAAGAGCGTTCTTAGCATTTTAGGTGCTTGCATCCGCCCGGGAGACGAAATTGAGATTGTCTGTGACGGCAACGATGAGGCAGAGGCTTTGCAAACATTGGTTGCTTTAGTTGAAAGTGGCTTCGGAGAAGCCTAGGATTAGGAAAAGAAGAAAAAGAAAGAGGAAAGGATTATGAATTATCAGAGATATCGTAAGAATCCGGTGGTAAACTATCCGGAACGTGAATGGCCCAACAAAGAAATCGAAAAAGCGCCAATCTGGTGCAGTGTGGATTTAAGAGACGGTAATCAGGCGCTCATCGAACCGATGAATGTGGATGAGAAGATGGAGATGTTTGATCTGTTAATCAAGCTTGGTTTCAAGGAAATCGAAATCGGATTTCCGGCTGCCAGCCAGATTGAATTTGATTTCTTACGTCGCCTGGTTGCAGAGAACAAGATTCCGGATGATGTGAAGGTTCAGGTATTGTCTCAGTGCAGACAGGAACTGATTGATCGTACCTTTGAAGCAATTCAGGGAATCAAGAATGTGGTATTCCACATCTACAATTCCACCTCGACTTTACAGCGCGACGTGGTTTTCCATAAGGATGAGGATGCCATCACACAGATTGCCATCGATGGAACCCGTATGGTGAAGGAAGGCCTTCACAAGTATGATGGCAACTTACAGTTAGAGTACTCTCCGGAAAGCTTTTCCGGAACCGAAGTGGAGTTTGCGGCACGGGTATGTAACGCCGTTGCCAAGGAGTGGAATCACGCCACCGATGCTCCAATTATCTTCAACTTACCAAATACCGTAGAGATGAATACACCGAATGTGTATGCAGATCAGATTGAGTGGGTTTCCAAGCACATTGAGAACCGCAAGGACTGCATCATCAGTATCCATCCGCACAACGATCGTGGTTGCGGTGTGGCTGCGACAGAACTTGCATTACTTGCAGGTGCCGATCGTGTAGAAGGAACCTTACTTGGTAACGGTGAGCGTACCGGTAATGTAGATATCTTGACCGTAGCATACAATATGTTCTCTCAGGGTATTGATCCGGAACTTCACATTGAAGATATCAATGAAATTGTAGAAGTGTTTGAACGTTGCTGTAAGATGGATGTGGATATGCGTCATCCATACGCCGGCAAGCTGGTATTTACCGCTTTCTCCGGTTCCCATCAGGATGCCATCAACAAGGGCGTTGCAGCAATGCGTGAGCGTAACAGCCAGATTTGGCAGGTTCCGTATCTGCCAATCGATCCGGCAGACATCGGACGGAAGTATGAGCCGGTGGTTCGTATCAACAGTCAGTCCGGCAAGGGCGGTGTCGCTTTTATCATGGATACCGTTTACGGATACAAGCTGCCGAAGAAGATGCATCGTGAATTTGCGGATGTGATTCAGCGCATCTCCGAGCAGGAAGGTGGCGAAGTTCAGCCACAGACCATTATGGATGCCTTCAAGAAGGAATACCTTGATTTAAAGGATCCATTTGAGTTAGTATTTGTAGATATTGACGACAATACCGGCAACGATGATACCCATGTTGCCTTAGACTTCAAGTACAACGGCCAGGAATACCATTCCGAGGCAGACGGCAACGGACCAATCGATGCGGTCAAGGTTGCAATTCGTCAGTGTGTACCGGAAGTGGATTTTGTGGTATGTGATTATTCGGAGCATGCATTAAGTACCGGATCCCATGCCAAAGCTGCAGCTTATATCGAGATGGAAGACAAGCGTAATGGTAACACCACCTTTGGTGTGGGCTTAAGCTCCAACATTACCCGTGCTTCCATTCGCGGAATGTTTTCTGCCATCAATCGATTAGCGCTGCGCGGAAGAGACTACGTGTAGGAGAATATGTAACACAATGAGAAAAATCTTAATTACCGGATGCAATGGACAATTGGGCCGGGAAATTCAGAGAGAATATGGAGATACGGTAACCTTTATTCGTACGGACATGATGGCCGGGGATGGAGTGGAAGCCTTAGATATCTCCAACTTAGCGGATGTGCAGGCGATGGTGGAGAAAACATCCCCGGATGTGATCATCAACTGTGCGGCCTATACCAACGTAGATGGTTGTGAAAACAACGAGGACGTTGCTTATCAGGCCAATGCCATCGGACCCAAGAACTTAGCAATCGCTGCCAAGGCTTGCGGTGCCAAGCTTATCCATATTTCTACAGACTATGTATTTAACGGTAGAGGAAGTCGCCCTTATGTGGAGACGGATGCTCCGGATCCGGTGAGTGCATATGGTAGAACCAAGGCAGCAGGAGAGAAGTTCGTCCAGGAGAACTGTGATACCTACTTCATTCTTCGTACGGCATGGCTCTATGGTGAAGGCAAAAACTTCGTGAAGACCATGTTGTCCCTGGCGGAAACCCATCAGGAACTTTCCGTGGTTTGCGACCAGCTTGGTTCTCCGACCAGTGCGGTGGAACTTGCGAAGATGATTCACTTTTTGGAACAAACCGAAGCATATGGTATTTACCATGCCACTTGCGAGGGAGACACCAATTGGGCAGACTTTGCAGAGGAGATTTTCCGACGCATGCATAAAACTGTGACGGTACATCATGTGACCAGCGAGGAATATGCGGCTATGAATCCGGCTAGCGCCAATCGTCCCAAGTATTCCATTCTTGCGAATGAGAAGTTGCGTCAGTTGACCAGCGAATTTCGGATGGCCGACTGGTCCGATGCCCTAGATGCTTACCTAGACACACTTCGGTCATAATGCGAAGTGTTTCCCATTCATAGATTATGATTATTTTCATTGGAGGATAAAATGAGAACTTATTTAGTAACCGGAGGTGCCGGATTTATCGGCAGCAACTACATTCACTACATGTTCCGTAAGTATGATAACGAGATTCGTATCATCAACGTGGACAAGCTGACCTATGCAGGCAACCTTGAGAACTTAAAGGATGTGGAG
>JAILOI010000066.1 GCA_024690885.1 Lachnospiraceae bacterium | reverse complement strand
GAAGAACGGAAGGAAGAAGCCATCATTTCGGAAGCGGTGATGAAGGCAGAGGCCGCCGGTGAATCCTATGAGCGTAGTGAGTTTGCTGCCGGGGATCGCCCCAATACGCCTTTTACTGTAGCTCCGGACGTGAGTGTGAAGTCACGCATCCACGTAACGGTCAACGGCAAGTATATTGAGATGAATGACAAGAAGGATTATATCTTCGTGGATGTCTTCAATTTTATTGATTTTGATGTGAATGAACGTGGTCATCGCGGGGTCAGCACCCAGATCAATGGCCATGATTGCGGATTCGCAGATCCTCTGCATGAGGGGGATGTCATCGATATCCGTTGGAAGGACTAAGTTTAGATGGAAATGTTTAGTATTGCCAGTGGCAGTAGTGGCAATTGTATTTGTGTGGGCAACGACGAGGTCCACGTTATGATTGATGCCGGAATCAGCGGAAAGCGCATCGAGGACGGCATGAACAAAATGAATTTAACCACCCGTGATATGGCCGGTGTTCTGGTGACTCACGAACACAGCGACCATATCAGTGGGCTGGGTGTCATTGCACGGCGCTACGGTCTCCCGATTTATACCACCCAGGGAACCGCAGATGCCATCATGATGAGCGGATCCATTGGCAAAATCGATCCGTGTCTGTTTCATATCATTCGCCCGGATGAGGAATTTGCCATCGGGGGTCTTACCATTCGCCCAATTCATATTTCGCATGATGCGGCCGATCCGGTTGCTTACATCGTAAAAGATGGAGATAAGAAGATGGGTGTCATCACCGATTTGGGGTATTATGATGACTACATCGTGGAGAACATCAGTGGTTTGGACGCCATGCTCATTGAAGCCAACCACGATGTGCACATGCTCCAGGTGGGCCCGTATCCGTATCCGCTGAAGCAGCGGATTTTAGGGGACCGCGGACACTTGGCCAACGAGACCTGTGGAAGACTCCTGGGCCGAGTATTGAATGACCATGTGGTGAAGGTACTACTTGGCCACTTAAGTAAGGAGAACAATTATCCGGAGCTGGCATTGGAGAGTGTACGCGCAGAAGTCACCTTAGGTGAGAATCCGTACAAGGGCACCGACTTTGATATTACCGTTGCCAGCCGAAGTGATGTTTCTGAGCGGATTGTGGTATAAATTCCCGTGAACCCTTGAAAAATCCATGGGTAACGTTTTATAATGAGCGGGATGTAAAAGAAAGAAGTTTTTAAGGAGAAAGAAATGGAAACAAAGAGTCGTGCAATCATTACTGTCGTTGGTAAGGATACGGTAGGTATCATCGCTAAGGTATGTACCTATCTTGCCAAGAATCACGTCAACGTATTGGATATCTCCCAGACTATCGTCAGTGGATTTTTTAACATGATGATGATCGTAGATTTGAATGCATCCGATAAGCCTTTTGACGAATTACAGAAGGAGTTGACACAGATTGGTGAAGAAATCGGTGTTGACATCAAGTGTCAGAAGGAAGAAATTTTTGAGATGATGCATCGGATCTAAGCGGGGAGAATAGCATGATTAATATTTTTGAAGTAAATGAAACCAACAAGATGGTGGAGAAGGAGAACTTCGATGTTCGTACCATCACCATCGGTATTAGCTTGTTGGACTGTATCGATTCCGATTTGGATCGATTGAATGAGAAGATTTATAACAAGATTACCACCGTTGCCAAGGATTTGGTGAAGGTTGGTAAGGAAATCGAGCGGGATTATTTGATTCCAATCGTGAATAAGCGAATTTCCGTAACCCCAATCGCTTTGGTTGGTGGTGCTGCGTGTAAGAGCCCGGAAGACTTTGTGACCATTGCTAAGACATTAGATAGCGCAGCCAAAACCGTAGGAATTAACTTCATCGGCGGATATTCTGCTTTGGTTTCCAAGGGAATGACGGCTGCAGATGAGTTGTTGATTCGTTCCATTCCACAGGCCCTTGCCTCCACGGATTTTGTATGTAGTTCCATTAATGTAGGTTCTACCAAGACCGGTATCAATATGGATGCGGTTCGTCTGATGGGACAGATTGTCAAAGAAACCGCAGAAGCTACCAAGGAGAAGGATTCCCTGGGATGTGCCAAGCTCGTGGTATTTTGTAATGCGCCGGATGATAACCCATTCATGGCAGGTGCGTTCCACGGTGTAACGGAAGCAGATGCCATCATCAATGTGGGTGTCAGCGGACCGGGCGTTGTGAAGACGGCATTGGAGCAGGTGCGTGGCGAGAGCTTCGAGGTGCTTTGTGAGACGATTAAGAAGACGGCATTTAAGATTACCCGTGTGGGCCAGTTGGTTGCTAAGACCGCTTCCGAGAAACTGGGAATTCCATTCGGTATCATTGATTTATCCCTTGCTCCGACTCCGGCCATCGGTGATAGTGTTGCCGGTATTTTTGAAGAGATGGGCTTGGAGAGAGCCGGTGCTCCCGGTACTACCGCAGCACTTGCGCTGCTCAATGACCAGGTGAAGAAGGGCGGCATTATGGCATCTTCTTACGTAGGCGGACTTTCCGGTGCCTTCATTCCGGTATCCGAGGATCAGGGCATGATTGATGCAGTGGTTGATGGTGCACTGACACTGGAGAAGTTAGAGGCCATGACCTGCGTATGTTCCGTAGGTTTGGATATGATTGCAATTCCCGGACGTACCAAGGCTGAGACCATCTCCGGTATTATCGCTGATGAGATGGCAATTGGTATGATTAACCAGAAAACCACAGCCGTTCGTCTGATTCCGGTCATCGGTAAGGATGTTGGAGAGACGGTGGAGTTTGGTGGACTACTCGGTTATGCACCGATTATGCCGGTGAACGAGTTCTCTTGTGATGATTTTGTGAATCGTCAGGGACGGATTCCGGCTCCAATTCATAGTTTTAAGAATTAATGACAAGAGAGGGAGAACAAAAGATGAAGAAGAATACAAAAGGGATAATCATTGGCGTTGTTGCCATGGTAGTCGTAGCGATTCTATTGGTTGCTGTTTGGCTTACCTTCGGACCGAAGGCTTCTGCCGGAACCAAGGCATATGAGGTGACGGTTACCGATAACAACGGTGAGGTTACCACCTATGAGGGTAAAACCGATGCCGAGTATTTGAAGGAACTGATGGATGAATTGGTAGAAGAGGAAGACTTCACGTATGAGGGATCTGAATCAGACTACGGTTTGTTCATTGAAAGCATCAATGGATTGAAGGCAGATTACGATACCGATGGTGCTTACTGGTCCATCTATGTCAACGGGGAATACGGTCAGTATGGTGCTGACAGCCAGCCGGTAGCAGATGGAGATAAATTCGGATTTGTATATGAAATCGCACAATAAGCATTGGAGCGCGTTTGACATTGCCAGCATGGGACTCATGCTGGCAATTGTTGAAGTGTGCAAGCATGCGCTGGATTTTTTGCCCAATATTGAATTGGTGAGTTTTCTGTTTATTGTTTTTACCCTGCATTTCGGCTGGAGAATTCTTATCCTAACCTGGGCCTTTAGTCTGGTGGAATGCCTATATTTCGGGTTTGGACCCTGGACCATTACGTATTTTTATGTATGGCCCATTCTAATTATTGCGGTGATGCTACTCAAACGATTTGGCGGCGAGCACCCGTTGTTTTATGCCACGTTGTCCGGATGCTTCGGGTTGTCCTTTGGATTTTTGTGTTCCTTATACACCCTGGTGATTGGTGGCGTGGGAATGCAGATTACCTGGTGGATTTCCGGTATTCCATATGATTTGGTGCATTGCATTGGTAATTTTACCATCTGTCTGGTACTTTTTTATCCGGTGAATCAAGCACTCAAACGATTGAAATTTTAAAGCTTACGCAGATGCGTGGGCTTTTTTCTTGCTCTGATAGTGAAAATATGTTCGATATTTGATAGAATAAGAAGCATGAGAGAGAAAGGAGTGAGACCATGGGTGAACCGGTAATTTTTCATGTGGATGTGAATTCCGCCTTCTTAAGCTGGACAGCATGTGACATCTTAGAACATGACCCGAATGCCCAGGATATACGGGAAATTCCGTCGGCCATTGGCGGTGATCCCTCGAAGCGCCACGGGATTATTTTGGCAAAGTCTACTCCTGCGAAGAAATACGGTGTGGTAACGGCGGAGCCGATTGGGCAGGCCCTACGGAAGTGCCCAACCCTACAGCTATTCCCCGGAGATTATCAGCTGTATGCCAGGCGCTCCCACGAATTTATGGAATTGCTTCGGAAGTATGCGCCTGAGGTGGATCCCTTCTCCGTGGATGAGGCATTCTGTGATATGAGTGGAACCACCAGTCTCTATGGGGATTTGGTGGCGTTTGCCCATCGGTTGAAGGATGAGATTTATGAGACCTTAGGATTTACGGTGAATATCGGGGTGGCAAGGAATCGCCTACTAGCGAAGATGGCATCGGATTTTCAGAAGCCCAATCGGGTCCATACCCTGTTTCCGGAAGAAATTGCGACGAAGATGTGGCCCCTGCCGGTGGGGGAGCTTCTGTTTGTTGGAAAATCAACAGCGGCGGCGCTGCAGAAGATGGGCATTCGAACCATCGGAGATTTGGCTAAGACGCCGGAGGAGATGCTGGTGGCCCGGTTCAAGAGCCAGGGGCATATGCTGTATCGTTATGCCAACGGAATTGATGTTTCCGGAGAGATTACCCATGATGCAGAGCGTAAGGGGTACAGTCACTCGGTTACGCTACCCAATGACGTGACAGATGGAGCCAAGGCGAAACTGATTTTGTTATCCCTATGCGAAGTGGTGGCAGCGAAGCTGCGACGGGATGGGGTGAAGGCCAGTACCCTTGCGGTTGGTATTACGGATTGCGAGTTCGTGCATTCTTCACGACAGACCAAGCTCTATTCGTCTACGGATGTGACTCAGAAGATCTATGAAACGGTGGTGGAGCTTTTTGAACAGCTTTGGAGCCATGAGCCCATTCGTCTGTTGCGGGTATCGGCGACAAACTTAGACAACGATGCAGAACAGCTGAATCTGTTTGACATGGGCAAGTCCGAGAAGATGAAGAAATTGGATCGGGCCATCGATTCCATTCGCAATCGGTTTGGTGAGGATTCGGTGGTGCGTGCTTCTTTTGTGGAACATGAAGAATAAGGGTGTTTATTGGGATTGTACTATGTTAGAATGAGACAAATTCTTGATTTTGTAAAAATTGGAGCTGTTAGAAGAAGTGTTACGTATTAGCAAGTTAAAAGAGAATCAGACTACCGGAGCTATCATGGCCAATGTGCTGTTGGCGGCTGTTAGCTTATTTGTAAACGGATTTGGTGTGTATCTTACCATCCAGGCCAACCTTGGAGCAGCACCTTGGGATGTGCTGAATCTGGGGTTATCGAAGACTTTTGGCATCTTATATGGAACGGCATCTGTTATTGTATCTTATTCCATTCTAGGCATTGATATTGCACTGCGGGAGCCTATCGGTATTGCTATGTTTATCGATGCGGTGGTGGTTGGTAAATCCGTAGATTTATTTAATCATCTGCAAGTGGTGAAGCCTTGTGAGTCCTTGTGGACAGGAATTCCAATGATGTTATTGGGGTTGTTGATTCTGGCTTTTACGGGATTTGCATATATGAGCGCATCTTTGGGATGCGGACCGAGGGATACCTTGCTGGTGGCGCTTACCAAGCGTGCCAAGAGAATTCCTTATGGCGTGGTTTGTATTATGTTACTTAGTACGGCAACCCTGATTGGATGGTTGCTGGGTGGTCCGGTTGGAATCGGAACTTTGATTTGTGCCTTTGTTACGGGGCCGATTATGGATATGGTTTTTGCATTGGTACATTTTGATGCAACCGCAGTACATCATCAGCATTTGGCGGATTCTGCCAAGGTGATTCTGGAGAAAAAAGCAGCGTAGGGGGAATTATGACACCATACATTCACAAGGTACAGTATTACGAGACAGACAAGATGGGAATTACCCATCATTCCAACTATATTCGTTGGATGGAAGAGGCGCGAATTGCTTATTTGGAGCAGCTGGGATATCCCTTTGCCAAGTTAGAGGAGATGGGCGTTGCATCGCCGGTCTTGGGCGTTACTTGCGATTATAAGAAGTCCACGACCTTTTCCGACGAGGTATCGATTCTTGTATCGGTGAAGGAGTTTAAGGGTGTGAAGCTTCATCTATCCTATGAGATGAAGAACGCTGCAGGAGATGTGGTATGTGTAGGAACAACCTCCCATGCCTTTTTTAACTTAGAAGGACGCCCACTTCGCATGAAGCAGGAGTATCCGGACTTGTATGAAGTATTGATGGGTGAATTAGAGAAATAGAGAAAGAAAAAGATGAAAATTATAAATCAATATCGAGGCCTAAAACGGGATAACTATATCCTGTTTATTGGACGAATCGTGACCAATCTTGGCGCCATGATCTGGCCCATGATGACATTGATTCTGAATAAGAAGTTAGGACTGAACGCAACAGAGACTGCAACATTTACGATTGTAACCGGCATCGCATTCTTGCCGGCGAATTTGTTGGGTGGGCGAATCGCAGATCATTTCAATAAGAAA
>JAILOI010000057.1 GCA_024690885.1 Lachnospiraceae bacterium | reverse complement strand
TGCGCCGGAATACAAGAAGCCCATTCCGAAGTTTGCCAAGCGTGTGGGTATCATTACAGCACCCACCGGTGCTGCAGTGCGGGATGTGATTCAGATTTCCAAGCGACGGAATCCCTATGTGGAGCTGGTGTTATGTCCGACCCTGGTTCAAGGCGAGGGCGCAGTGGCCAGCATCTGTGAGAGCATTGCCCGGATGGATGCCTTAGGCTTAGATGTTTTGATTGTGGGCCGTGGCGGTGGCTCCATTGAAGACTTATGGGCCTTCAATGAGGAGGAAGTGGCGCGTGCCATCTTCGGTTGTAACACGCCGATTATCTCGGCAGTGGGACACGAGACGGATACCACCATTGCAGACTACGTCGCAGATTTACGGGCACCGACCCCTTCTGCAGCAGCAGAGTTGGCGGTGTTTGATATGGGCCTATTGGATGCCAACCTGGCAGATATGGGCGCACGTATCCAGGGTGCGATGATGCAGCACTTATCCGATGCGCGTAATGCCATCAACCAGCGGGGCAAGCACTTAAGTATCCTAAGCCCGGAGAACCTGTTAAATCGTAAGCGACAGACGGCGGCTGAAGCAGAACGTCGTTTGATGGATTTGATGGAGCGCCGGTTAGAGGATGCAAAGCTGCGATTAGCCGGCTTTACCGACGCACTTCCGGTCGCTATGGATCGCAAGTTAGTAGACCGACGCCATCGTCTGGAGATGGTAGCTGCCAAGTTGGATGGTGCATCGCCGGTGAAGAAGTTCGCACAGGGATATTCTTATGTGGTTGATAATTCCGGTAAGAACGTTTCCGATGTTGCAGATGTAGAGGTTGGTGATTCGCTGCAGATATACTTGCGGGAAGGCAAGCTGGGCGTAGAAGTTACCAGCAAGTGACGTTTCCTTGCGATGTGTACTACGATTTTCCGCAGACGCGCTCTCGCTCCTGTCGCAGCGTAGCCCTACGTAAGTTCACTTCGTTCACTAAGTAGGGACGCTGCTTAAGGGTCTTTAGAAAATGTAGTACAATCGCCGGAAACTGTATGGAACCAACCAACGAATGGAGGGACCAAATGAGTAAGGAAGAACTCACCCTAGAGCAGGGATTTGAAAAGTTAGATGAGATTATCGGCCAGTTGGAAGATCGAGAGATCCCACTGGAGAAATCATTTCAGTTGTATGAAGAAGGAGTCGCACTTTTAAAAGGGTGTAACGATAAGATTGACCGGGTGGAAAAGCAAGTACAGAAGTTGAACTCGGACAATACTTTGAGCGATTTCGAGGAGGAATAGTATGGGCGAAACATACGACTCAACGACCTTTGAGGAAACGCTTCGCGAGAAGCAATCAGAGATTGAGGCGTTGTTGCGGATGGCACTGCCGAAGGAAGAAGATTTCCAGAAGACAGTGTTGGAGGCGATGAATTACAGTATATTAGTGGGCGGCAAGCGCTTGCGTCCCATGTTGATGCAAGAGACCTACCGGATTTTTTCTCAGAAGGAGTCGGACCGGGCATTGATTCAGTTCATGTTGGCATTGGAGATGATTCACACCTACAGTTTGGTGCACGATGATTTGCCGGCCATGGACAACGACATGCTCCGTCGCGGACAGCCAACCACCCATGCCAAGTATGGTGAGGCTATGGCAATCCTTGCGGGGGATGGTCTTCTGAATCTGGCATACGAGACAGCCTGCGGGGCCTTCGAGATGATGCCATATCGTGGAGACTCGGGCTTTTTTGTGGAACGTCATCAGCGGATTGCCAAGGCACTAGCCGTATTGAGCCGCAAAGCCGGCGTGTATGGCATGATTGGTGGCCAGGTGGTGGACGTGGAATGCGAGAAGAAGGGGGACGAAGTGACCCCGGAGCAGTTGGATTTCATCTATCGATTGAAGACCGGCGCATTGCTGGAGGCAGCCATGGTAATCGGTGCCCAGTTGGGCGGTGCCACGGAAGCCGAGGTTACTCTGGTGGAATCGGTAGCAACCAAGATTGGCCTGGCGTTCCAGATTCAGGACGACATTCTGGATGTGGAGGGCGACGAGCAGGTACTTGGTAAGCCCATCGGATCCGATGAGAAGAATCAGAAGTCGACATATGTCGCACACTATGGCATGGATGCAGCCAAGGCCAAGGTGGAGGAACTGACGGAAAGTGCATTGGGACAGTTGTATCGTTTGCCGCGACATAACATGTTCCTGGAAGATTTGTTGAAGAGTTTGGTGCATCGTCAGAAGTAGGAAGTTATGATTTTAGAAAAAATCCAAAAGGAAAATGATATAAAAAAATTGACGCCGGATGAGCTGGCGCGTCTCCCACGGGAAATCCGTCGATTACTGATCGACACGGTTTCTGAGACGGGTGGCCACCTTGCATCCAACCTGGGTGTGGTGGAACTTACCATGGCGTTGCATCTCACCTTCGACGTGACGAAGGATAAGATTGTTTGGGACGTGGGACATCAGTCCTATACCCACAAGATTCTCACTGGACGCTGGAAGAACTTCTCTTCTCTGCGTCAGTTTGGGGGATTAAGTGGTTTCCCAAATCCTTGTGAGAACGAGCATGATACCTTTGTGACCGGTCATGCGACCACCTCTCTGTCCCTGGGCCTTGGTATGGCTTGGGCAAGAGAGTTGAAGGGTGAAAACCACCATGTCATCTCCGTCATCGGCGACGGCAGCCTGACGGGCGGTATGGCATACGAAGCCATCAACAACGCTTCCATGCTGAAGAAGAATTACATCATTGTATTGAATGATAACAACATGTCCATCTCCGAGAACGTGGGTGGCATGAGCAAGGGCCTGGTGCGGATGCGTACCTCTACCGTCTACAAGGGTATGAAGGAAAGCGTTCATACCACACTGGACAAGATTCCGGTGTACGGCGAGCGCATTGCAGCTTCCATTCATCGAACCAAGAGCGGTATCAAGCAGTTGTTGATTCCGGGGATGACCTTCGAGCAGATGGGTGTCTTATATTTAGGCCCGGTGGACGGTCACAACGTGGCCCGCATGCGTCAGGTATTTGAGGAAGCTTCCCAGGTGGAGGGCCCGGTACTGGTGCATGTCATGACCAAGAAGGGCTATGGATTTAAGCCGGCGGAGAATCATCCGGCCCGATTCCATGGTGCAGATCCTTTTGACAAGAGTAAGGGCATTCCGAAGAAGCTGAAGGACCCGACTTATACGGATATTTTCTCCACCGTCATGCGTAAGTTTGGCGACCGGGAGAAGAAGGTGGTTGCCATTACGGCAGCCATGATGGATGGTACCGGATTAAAGCGGTTCCACAACATGTTCCCGGAGCGGTTCTTCGACGTGGGAATTGCAGAGGAGCATGCGATTACATTTGCAGCGGCCATGGCCAAGGAAGGCTTGATTCCGGTGGTGGCCATGTATTCTACCTTCCTACAGAGGGCTTACGATCAGTTGTTGAACGATGTATGCGTACAGCATTTGCATGTGATTCTAGCAGTGGATCGTGCCGGTATTGTGGGCAAGGATGGAGTGACCCATCAGGGGGTATTTGATATTTCGTTTCTATCTTCCATGCCGGGGATGACGATTCTGGCGCCGAAGAACAAGTGGGAACTCTCCGATATGATGAAGTTTGCCGTGAAGTACGACGGCCCGATTGCTATCCGCTATCCACGTGGAGAGGCTTGTACCCTCTGGAAGGAGCAGCGTGCGCCAATTGAGCTTGGGAAATGTGAAGAACTCTACATTCCAAGTAAGAATGAGCAGAGCAAAGATGGCAAGCGCGTGATGCTTTTTGCCTTGGGTAGCATGGTGAAATCTGCCATGGAGGCCAAGGATATCCTTGCAGAGGAAGGTATTGCAGTCAGCGTAGTAAACGCAAGATTTGCACAGCCTTTTGACAAGGAGTATTTAGAGAAGAAGATGGTAAAGTACGATGCCATCGTTACGTTAGAAGAGAATGTGAAGTCCGGTGGATTTGGAGAGCATGTGGCTGCATTCTTATGTGAGAGCGGCTATCAGGGCCTGGTGCATAACATTGCGGTGCCAGATGAGTTTGTTCAGCACGGAGATGCAGAGTTGTTGAAGCACAAGCTGGCACTGGATGGCGAGGGCGTTGCAGAAACTGTGCGCGAGATTTATGAAGGATAACTTATGAAGAAAGAACGACTGGATGTCTTGCTGGTGGAGAAGGGTCTGGCTCCTTCCCGGGAGAAGGCCAAGACCATGATTATGGCAGGACAGGTATTTGTAGATAACCAAAGAGAGGACAAGGCGGGCACCAACATTCCGGTGGATGCCAACATTGAAATCCACGGAGAGACCTTAAAATATGTAAGCCGCGGTGGCTTGAAGTTGGAGAAGGCCATGCAGTCCTTCCCCATTCAGTTGGATGGCACGGTTTGTATGGACATCGGTGCTTCTACCGGTGGATTTACCGACTGCATGCTTCAGAACGGAGCTGCCAAGGTGTTCTCTGTAGATGTAGGATACGGCCAGTTTGCCTGGAAGCTTCGCCAGGACCCTCGTGTGGTTTGTATGGAGAAGACCAACATCCGCTACGTCACTCCGGAGGATATCGGAGAAGCCTTGGACTTCGCCAGCGTGGACGTATCTTTTATCTCACTGACCAAGGTATTACCTCCGGCAAGAGAACTTCTGAAGGATGGCGCGGAGATGGTATGCCTGATTAAACCACAGTTTGAAGCCGGCCGTGAGAAGGTTGGTAAGAAGGGCGTCGTTCGTGACCCGAAGGTGCACGAGGAAGTCATTGAGAAGATTGTTGGATTTGCAACAGATAATGGCTTTCAGGTTTTAGGTTTAGACTTTTCTCCGGTGAAGGGACCGGAAGGAAATATTGAGTATCTGGTGCACATTAAGAAGGTGGAAGCACCGGAGGCTGCAACCGTGGATGTATCGGCGATTGTTGCAGCGGCACATGATAAGTTGGACTAGCGTAAGATATTTGGGGAGATGATGGATGAGTGTAAAGGATAGAATTGGTAACCTGGTTTTTGTGGTGCTCACCGCACTGGTAGCAGTTGTTTTTGTTTGGTTGGCGCGATACGCCTTGCCAAAGACCGATGATTTCGGCAATCTGGCTGAGGGAATCGGACGATTTCGTGAGAGTGGAGTTGCATCGGAGGCCGCATGGCGGACGATGATCTACGGGTACAATAATCAGCAGGGAACCTTCTTCTCCTGCATTGTTGCAACGTTTCTCATGCTGAAGCTTGGCATTGATGTGGTGAAGTTCCGTTACGTGGTCATGGCATTTGTTGCCTTTTTCTTCGTAGCGTGGGCATTCTCCATGTATGTGATTGCAAAGTATTTTCGCATGAATGCCATCTGGGGATTGGTGTTATTCGCATTTATCTGGACGGCGTTAGACTGCGTTGGGCCGGGAGAATCCCTCATGTTTATCACCGGAATTGCGGTGTATGGGTTACCGCTTGCACTCTGCGTACTCAGCTTTGCCTTCTATCTGCTTCTGCTAGAAGCAAATCGGGTGTGGCAGATGATGCTCTGTGGCGTGGTTTCTGCCGGATGTGCATTCCTCGCTTGCGGTGGTGTGTTGATGGTAGCGGCTATGATGAACATGTTGATTGTGCTGGCAGTTCTGCATCAGTGGTTTCGGAATCACAAATTCCCATTGCGGGGATTGGTGCCGTTCCTCTTTGCCCTTGCCAGTGCTCTGTTGAATGCGCTGGCTCCCGGTAACTTCAATCGTTACCGTAATTATGTGGGAGATGAGGTAGCACGTCCGGATGTGGCAGGTGCATTGCTGAATACCTTGGGTGTAACCAATGAGCAGTTTGGACGGATCTTCTCCACGACCTATGTGCTGATTGCGCTGATTCTGATTGCATTGGTGGTCCTTTTTTCCAAGCGGGAATTGGATGATAAGGAATATCGCGTACATCCGTTGTTCTTCTTTGTAGGAAGCTATCTGTTGGCGTACATTGCGATGTTTCCAACGGTTCTAGGTTACAACATGGTTCCGGGTGGCTACATTCAGGAGCGGACGATGTTTACGTTTACGCAAGTGGCTACGCTTGGCATCATTGTATCCTGGACCTATCTAATGTTCTGGTGGAAAGCCAACTACAACCTGGAATGGGCTACGTCCAAGGTGGCGGTTATGATTGGCTGCTTGTTCCTGGTGATTGGTACGGTTGCCAATGTTTATTATGTACCGATAGCACGGAATCAGGAGTCGAATCCAACGCTTACGCAAATCTATCAAGAGTGGTCAACCGGAAGTTTGGAGCGCTATTATGCCGAGTATCGGATGGCGCTTATGACGGC
>JAILOI010000037.1 GCA_024690885.1 Lachnospiraceae bacterium | reverse complement strand
TAATTAGGAGGAAACAAAATGGCAGTTAGAGTAGCTATCAATGGTTTCGGTCGTATTGGTCGTCTGGCTTTCCGTCAGATGTTCGGAGCAGAGGGATATGAGGTTGTTGCAATCAACGATCTTACTAGCCCTAAGATGCTTGCACATTTATTAAAGTATGATTCTTCTCAGGGTAAGTATGAGCATGCAGATCAGGTTACCGCAAGTGATGATTCCATCACTGTATGTGGTAAGGAGATTAAGATCTATGCATTCCCAGACGCAAACAATTGCCCTTGGGGTGAGTTAAAGGTTGACGTTGTTCTTGAGTGCTCCGGTTTCTACACCAGCAAGGAGAAGGCTCAGGCTCACATCAATGCAGGAGCACGTAAGGTTGTTATTTCTGCACCAGCAGGTAACGATCTTCCTACCATCGTTTACAACACTAACCATGAGACCTTGAAGGCTTCTGATAACATCATTTCTGCAGCTTCTTGTACAACAAACTGCTTAGCTCCTATGGCTGACGCTTTGAACAAGTTTGCTCCTATTCAGTCCGGTATCATGGTAACTATCCATGCTTACACAGGAGATCAGATGACTCTTGATGGACCTCAGCGTAAGGGTGATCTTCGTAGATCCCGTGCAGCTGCAGTTAATATCGTTCCTAACAGCACTGGTGCTGCTAAGGCAATCGGTCTTGTTATCCCTGAGTTGAACGGTAAGTTAATCGGTTCTGCACAGCGTGTACCTACCCCTACCGGTTCTACTACCATCCTTACTGCTGTAGTAAACAAGAAGGATGTTACTGTTGAGGGAATCAACGCAGCTATGAAGGCTGCTGCTAACGAGTCTTTCGGATACAACGAAGACGAGATCGTATCTTCTGATATCGTTGGTATGAGATTTGGATCTTTATTCGATGCAACTCAGACTATGGTATCTAAGATTTCTGATGACCAGTATGAGGTTCAGGTTGTTTCTTGGTATGATAACGAGAACAGCTACACTTCTCAGATGGTTCGTACAATCAAGTACTTCTCTGAGTTAGCATAATCGAACGAATCTTAGACTCAAATTGGGTCCGGTCTTTTGGACCGGACCCTTTTTTATTAAACACATGGAGGACGAAACATGGGATTAAATAAGAAATCTGTTGATGACATCAACGTAAACGGAAAGCGCGTACTTTGCAGATGCGACTTCAACGTACCTTTGAAGGATGGCAAGATTACCGACGAGAACCGTCTGGTAGCAGCTCTTCCAACCATTAAGAAGTTGATCGCTGATGGCGGCAAGGTTATCCTTTGCTCTCATCTTGGCAAGGTAAAGACCGAAGAGGACAAGCAGACCAAGACACTTGCACCGGTAGCTAAGAGATTATCTGAGTTACTTGGACAGGAAGTAAAGTTTGCTGCTGATCCGGAAGTTGTAGGTGCAAACGCACGTGCAGCAGTAGAAGCAATGAACAACGGAGATGTTGTATTGCTTGAGAACACCAGATTCCGTGCAGAAGAGACCAAGAACGGAGAGGCTTTCTCTAAGGATCTTGCTTCTCTTTGCGATGTATTCGTTAACGATGCATTCGGAACTGCTCATAGAGCACACTGCTCCAACGTAGGTGTTGCTGGTCTTGTAGACACCGCTGTTGTTGGATACTTAATGCAGAAGGAAATTGATTTCCTTGGAAATGCAGTAGAGAATCCGGTACGTCCATTCGTAGCAATCCTCGGTGGTGCTAAGGTTGCTGACAAATTGAACGTAATCAACAACCTTCTTGAGAAGTGCGATACCTTGATCATCGGTGGTGGTATGGCTTACACCTTCTTGAAGGCTCAGGGACTTGAGATTGGTACTTCCCTTGTTGACAACGAGAAGTTGGATTACTGTAAGGAAATGATGGCTAAGGCTGAGAAGCTTGGTAAGAAGTTACTTCTTCCGGTTGATGCAGTTACCATCAAGGAATTCCCGAACCCAATCGATGCACCGGTGGATACCGTTGTTGTTGATTCTGACAAGATGCCTGCTGACCGTGAAGGCTGCGATATCGGACCTAAGACTGCTGAACTTTTTGCTGAGGCTGTTAAGACCGCAAAGACCGTTGTTTGGAACGGACCGATGGGTGTATTCGAGAACCCAACCCTTGCTGCAGGTACTTTAGCTGTTGCTAAGGCTCTTGCTGATACAGATGCTACAACCATTATCGGTGGTGGTGATTCTGCAGCTGCTGTAAACCAGATGGGCTATGGCGACAAGATGAGCCATATCTCTACCGGTGGTGGAGCTTCCCTTGAGTTCTTAGAGGGTAAGGAATTACCTGGCGTTGCTGCAGCAAACGACAAATAAGCATTATCTGCATGCTATCTACTGCGTTCTTGTTTGCTCGATGTACCCAGTACATCGTCGCAATCACTGCCTTGTAGATAAACATCCATCTAACGCTTATTACAGATTTAGATAATTTTGGAGGATATAATTAAATATGTCTAGAAGAAGAATTATTGCCGGCAACTGGAAGATGAACATGACTCCATCTGAGGCTGTTAAGTTGGTTGCTGAGCTGAAGGATTTAGTTGTTAATGATGCAGTTGATGTTGTTTATTGCGTACCTGCAATCGACATCGTTCCTGTTGTAGAAGCTGTTAAGGGTACCAACGTTGCAATTGGTGCTGAGAACTTCTACATCGAGGACAAGGGTGCTTTCACCGGTGAAATTTCTGCTCCAATGCTGGTTGATGCTGGTGTGAAGTATGTTATCATGGGTCATTCCGAGAGAAGAGACATCTTCGGCGAGAATGATATCTTAATCAACGCGAAGGTGAAGAAAGCATTTGCTGCCGGATTAACTCCAATTCTTTGCTGCGGTGAGTCTCTTGCACTTCGTAAGGCAGGTACTTACAAGGAGTGGATTGAGCGTCAGATTACTTGGGATCTTAGCGGTGTAACTGCTGACCAGGTGAAGAACTTAGTCATCGCTTATGAGCCAATCTGGGCAATCGGAACCGGCGAGACTGCAACTGCTGATCAGGCAGAGGAAGTTTGCGCTTTCATCCGTGAGTTGATTGCGAAGTTATATGATCAGGCAACTGCTGATGCAGTACGTATTCAGTACGGCGGATCTATGAATGCCGGCAATGCTGCTGAGCTTCTTTCCAAGCCAAACATCGATGGTGGTTTGATCGGTGGCGCTAGCTTGAAGCCAGATTTCGGCAAGATCGTTAACGCATAAATTTTGTTTCCTACTTTTAAGCCTCATACCTTTGGGTATGGGGCTTAATTTTTTGCCATAGCAAGAAAATTTATATAAATTTGTTGTAAATAATACTTTCCATATCGATATTTTCGCACAAAAAAGGTATAATAGAACCAGTTGATGGGGAAGAGAAATACGACATATGAAGGGGATTTACACTATGGCGAAAGCAAAGAAAGCAAGTCGAAAACAAAGTGGTGCAAACTCATCTAAGAAGGGTATGGGAATTAAGGGGCATCTGCTGGTGCTGATACTTCCGGTGGTTATCATTGCCGTCAACGTGGTTGCGTTTGTCAGTGGTCAGCTGGCCAGCAACGCGATTACTGCAGAAGTGGGACATAAGATGGAGGCAACCCTGGATGCCAATGCGAATGCAGTAGACGGTTCGCTGCAGGAAATTCGGTTAACCTGCGAGAATCTCTCGCTCATGGTAGCCAACACCTATACGGAGACGGATATGGCAACCTATAAGGATATTTTTTCCGCCACCGTTTTAAACAATGATTTAATTCTCGGTTCCGGTATTTGGTTTGAACCCAATGTTTATACCGGGGATGAGGCCTATGCCAATCAAAAATACGTAGGCCCGTATTGGTACCGGAATGGTTCTTCCGTTGTAGAAGACTGGCAATATTCCAATGCGGAATATGACTACTTCAGCCAAACATATTATAAAAATGCGGCAGCAATGTCAGAAGTTGCAGCAACCATTACCGACCCTTACTTTGATTCCGCATCGAATTCCATTATGGCCAGTTGCTCGGCGCCGATTATTTTGAATGGGAAATTCCTCGGTTGTATTACAGTGGATATCAGTTTGGATACCATCTCCCAGGTGATTGGAAGTATTCAGATTGGGGATACCGGTCGTGCAATTTTAACCATGGCAGATGGAACCTATATCTATTGCGCAGATGCTGCCAAATATACAAATTCCGTGAATATTGCGGATGATACGGACAATGGTATTAACAAGGTGGCTTCCGAAGTGATTTCCAAGGAATCGGGCGAAGTGAAGTATGGCGCCTATGATGGCTTCTATACCACCATTCCGGGGGTGAATTGGAAATTGATGATTTCTATGACCACCTCTGAAATTAAGGATGCTGCCATGGCGATGACCAAGGTGACCGTTCCGATTTGTTTGCTCTCCGTGGTTATCTGTGTCATCATTATTTGGTTTGTAGCCGGCGGTATTGCAAAGCCGATTATTGCGGTGAAGCAGTTTGCAGGAGAATTGGCGCATGGCAATTTTACCATCGATAAGATTCGAGTGAATCGGAAGGATGAGATTGGACAGATGTCGGAGTCCTTGAACCAGATGTATGAATCCAATTCCACTGTGATTCGTAATATTTCTCATGGTTCCGATGAAGTGTCGGATTCTTCCTCCAAGTTGAATCTGGTGGCTTCTGATTTGAGCAATCGGTTTGAGATGATTCGGGATTCCATGATCAAGGTCAACGATGCTATGACCAATACCGGTGCAGCCACCGAAGAGGTCTCTGCTTCGGCAAATGAAGTGAATTCTTCGGTACAGAAGCTTGCGGAAGATACGGAACATACCAAGGAACAGGTAGAAGAGATTAAGCGTCGTGCCGAGGATATAAAGCGGCAGTCCAGAGAATCTTGCGACAAGGCAATTGCCATTGCCAAGCAGCGTGGTATGGAGTTGGAGGAAGCAAGTAAGCAGGCGACGGTCATCAGTGAAATCGGCACACTGGCAGACTCCATTTCGGATATTGCCGGTCAGATCAACCTGTTATCCTTGAATGCATCTATTGAGGCGGCACGTGCCGGTGAGCATGGTCGTGGATTTGCGGTGGTTGCTTCAGAGATTAATAAGCTTGCCAGCGAGACGGCAGAGGCGGTTACCCAGATTCAGGAAACCATCGACAAGATCCAGGATGCGTTTACATCCCTCGATCGAAGCTCCGGTGAATTGTTATCCTTTGTACGAGACACGGTAGCTCCGGATTATGAGAACTTCATTCATGTGGGACAGCAGTATGGAACGGATGCCCAGTCCTTCGGTGAATTAACAACTCAGACGGCGGACATGGTTTCCTATATCAAGGAGTCCATGGAACAGGTGAATTCCGCAGTTGGCTCTATTGCAGAAAGTGCAACCGAGACCGCAGAAGCATCCTCCTCTGTAACGGAAACCATTGAGGAAGTATCGGATATGGTCACCGACATCAGTATGATGGCCGAAAACCAGCAAGGTGTATCCTCCAATTTGAATGACATCGTCAATAACTTTAAGTTAGAGGATGAGATGACAACAGAAGTTACAGAAGAACAGCAAGTATAAAAATAAGCGTTGCACCGGATGGTGCAACGCTTTTCTTTAGCGGGTTAAACAGTCGTAGAGGCGATCGTTATCTTCCGGTGACATAAAGCAGATGCGAATGAATCGATCGCTTAAGAATGGGAAGGTGGAACAATCGCGAATCATCATGCCTTCGCGAATAGCCCGATCAAACAAGGATTCTGCGGTTTCCTGTTCATCCAAAATCTTCAGAAGCATGAAGTTGGCAGTGGGCGCATAAGCATGGAAGCGGGTGGTTGCATTGTACTTCTCATACAAGCGCTTCCGCTCCGTCATAATTAAGGCGCGGGCCTGTTGGATATAATCGATATCGGAGAACATAATCTCGCCCGCTTTCTCAGCCAGGGAATTGATCATCCAAGGGTTCTTGTACTGGCTGATTTGATGTAACAAATCGGTATTGCCGGTGATGGCATAGCCAAGACGTAGCCCCGGGGCGGCAAAGAACTTCGAGGTTCCGCGCAGGATGATGATATTGTTGTAATAAGCGGTAAGTGGAATGGCCGTGATGGCTGCAATGTCATCCACAAATTCCACATAGGTTTCATCCACCATTACATAGATGGAATGCTCCTTGCAAACATCTAAGATATCTCGCATATCCTGCTTGCTGATGCAAGTGGAGGTTGGATTGTTGGGGTTACACAATACCACCAAATCCAAGTCGTCGGTGAGCTTGCTTTTGAAGTCTTCTAATTGAAGGGTGAATTCCTGCTGCTCCCGTAGTGGGAAATAGGTGGTACGACCGCCCTCGAGCGAGATTTCCCGCTCGTATTCCGAATAGGTAGGGCCGAGAATCAGGGCCTTCTTTGGATGGGTAATCTGGATAAAAAGTGCAATCAGCTCAGTAGAACCGTTGCCAACCAGAATATGTTCCGGCTTGGTGCCGCAATAATTGGCGATTGCCGTACGCAGAGCGGTATATTCCCGGTCCGGGTAACTGGTAATGACATCAATGTGATTGGATAATTCCTGCCGAAGTTTGGTGGAAATTCCAAGGGGATTGACGTTAGCAGAAAAGGAGAGAATTTCCTCCTTGGGAATGCCATAGATGGCTTCTATTTTTTCGAGGTCACTTCCGTGAAAGTGGTCCTTGTGCTCAATCATATTTTGGTCCTCCAATTGGGTGTTTCGCCTTGTCTGTCCTAGGCAAATGGTTTATAATCATTATAGCTTTTTGGGTCGCAAAATCAACCGATCCAGTACGTTAAGGAGCAAATTGTGCGCAGAAGAATTTGGCGATTGTCGGAAGGACAATTCGATGATGAAAAGCCGATTTTAGATATTCAACCGGGCGAAATCGAAATCTCTTGTCACGCATTCGAAGGCTGTGAAGGAGATTTTGTTATACGTAGTACCAATCAGGTGCCTGTACGAGGGATGGTGTACTGTACCAATCCCTATATTTATATCGGGACACCGCAGTTCGACGGGTTGGAATCCAAGATTCATTTCCAGGTAATTCATCAGGGCTTTTATGAGGGGGATACAATTTCCGGTTCCTTTGATATTATTGGAAACGGCTGTGAGTATCACCTTCCTTTTGATGTGCATTATGTGCGAAAATACCCCACCTCTTCCATTGGGGAAATCCGTGAGCTTTCGGACTTTGCGTCCCTGGCCAACGGACATTGGAATGAAGCGATGCAGTTGTTTTATTCCAAGGAATTTTCTGAGTTTATCACACACCAATCCGGTAACATCCAATTATTATATCGTGGCTTTATCAGTGTGCCGCCAACGTCTCGGAACTTGGAGGCTTTTTTGGTTGCCTGCAACCAAAAAAGTGCGGTGACCTACACCTTGGATACCAAGGATCGGGTGTATTATCATGTGGACGAAAACCAGAAGGAGTCCATTGAAATTACGAAGAACACCTGGGGCAATATTGATATTCGCATTGCTTGTGATGCGGAGTTTATTACCTTGGAGAATACCTATATTACAGCTGATTTCTTCGTGGGCAGTACCTTGTCCTTGAATTACTACATTCACAAGAATCGCCTTCATGCCGGCAAGAATTATGCCAGAATCACCTTTGACGGTGGCGGGGAACATCGGGAAATCCATATTATGGCCGCTACTTGTGACGAAGAAGATTTGGTGGAATCGAAGAGCTTAGAGACCAAGAAAATCAAGTATCAATTGCTCTCCATGTATGTAAACTATCGTCTGCGGAAGATGACCACCGGTGATTGGTGTAACCAGACCATCGCCCTCATGTCCACCATGAGCGAGGAGATTCAGCAGAATCCGTATTTTAATCTGATCAAAACCCATGCCTTGATTGCCAACAAGCAGCGCCAGGATGCGTTGTGGGAAATCCAACAATTGAAGCAGGATATCAGTGATAAGAAGTCTACGGAATGGGCGTATTTGCTCTATCTGTGCACCTTGATTGAACCGGAAGAAAACTATGTGGATCGTCTGACCCGGGAAATTGAACTGATTTTCCGTGAGCATCCGGAAGATGTTCGTATCTTTTGGTTTTTGACCTTTTTACGAAAGGAGTACATCAACGACCGCGCCCAGAAATTAAAGGCAATTGCCCAGTGGGTGATGGCCGGAGTGGACTCGCCGTTCTTGTATATTGAAGCCTATGATTTGATTTGCCAGGATCCGTATCTGGTACAATCCTTCGATGCCTTCTCCTTGAAGATTTTAAACTGGGCCAGAAAACACGATGGCATTACCGGCAACTTAGCTATCCAGATTACCCATTTGCTGGAACAGGAGAAAACCTTCCGGGATCGGGTATTTACCATTGTGGGACAAACCTATCAGCAGTTTGGGGAAGAAGAACTTCTGGCGGCCATCCTTCGGTATTTGATTACGGCGCAGAAGGTGGAAGAAGTATACCATCATTGGTATGCGCTTGGTGTGGAGCATGAGATTAAAGTGACGGGACTTTACGAAGCCTTCCTGTTGTCCCTGCCCAAGGATTCCATTGATCCGCTGCCCAATGCGGTGGCCATGTATTTCGGCTATCAGAACAAGCTGCCGGCTAATATGCGGGCCTTTCTATACGCCAATATCATTACCAATAAGCGCTCCCAGGAGCAGATTTATAAGCAGTATCAGAAGACCATCGAACGCTTTGCGCTCGAAGAGATGCAGCTGGGCAAGATGGATGACAACCGGGCTATTATCTACCAGGATGCCTTGGATCATAAGATGATTGATGGGGACGTGGCAGATGCCATGGCAAGTTTGTTTTTTACCAAGAAGATCATCTGCATCTACCCGGATATTACCCGGGTGATGGTGTTTGAAGAGGCGTTGGACAAGCCGGTGATTGTACCGGTGGTAAACCGTGTGGCTTACGTACCGCTCTATACAGATCATTATCAGATTTTCTTGGAGGAGAAGGGCAGCAACTTAATTACCGATGATCATGCCTACTTCATAGAAACGCTCCTCCAGGGACCGCAACTGATTGATCGTTTTAAGCAGTTGACCACGAAACCGCTGCATTATTTTGTCCATGATCTTACGGAATTTGAGGAGTCTCTGGAATTATCCTCCGAAGATATGGACAAGGTGGTGGGATTCTATAATTCCGATTGGATTTCAGATGCTTACAAGCACAAGATGTACCCGTTCTTTATTAAGTTCTTACAGGCCCACGGCCAGGAAGCGCTTCTGAATGAACATCTGATGCAGGAGCGGGATTATGAACATCTGGATTCGAAGACCATGTGCTTTATCTTTGAACTTTTGGTGTTAAGTGATGCCTATGATAAGGCCTTTGAAATCTTTTCCCACTATCATGTGTGGAACGCGTCGAAGAAGTTGATGCTGCGCCTGGTGACCAAGAAATTACAGGCTGATTTGGATACCACGGATGATTTTTTGGTGAGTGTTTGTGCGGCTCTGTTGAAGCAGTATCTGTCCACGGAAGAGACGCTGTTTTATTTGAATTATCACTTCGCCGGTCCGACGGAAGAGATGATAACCCTATGGACCTTTGCGGCGGCCAGACAGTTGGATACCTCGGCGCTGGAGGAGCGGATTTTAACTCAGATGCTCTATATGGATGCCTTGGACGAGCGGGCCTATGGTGTGTTTGAGTCTTACCTGGAACACAAGAATAACAAGATGATTGTGGAGGCCTATCTGACCTACCTGGCACATCAGTATATCCTGGAAGATACGTCGGTGCCGGATCATGTATTCGAACAAATCTACCACATGCTGCGGCGTGGGGAGAAGACCAACGAATGCTGTCAGATTGCCATGATGAAGTATTTATCCCTACAGGATTCCCTGGAGAACCACGAATTTAAGCTATTGGACGAGCTGGTGCGGGAATACATTCTAAGGAATACCTACTTTGGCTTTTTCCGCCGGATGGACGATCGTCTGGTGGTGAAGTATCACCTCTACGACAAGGTATTTGCCGAGTATCGGGGCATGCCGCGGGAGCGTTTGTTTATTCGTTATCAGAAGGATGATGGGGACGAACAGACGGAAGAGATGATTGAGATGTATGACGGCATCTACGTCCGTCAGTTTATGATGTTTTTCGGTGAGAAAATCACCTATGACATCTACCGGGAAGTGAACAATTCCACCGAAGTGCTTGCCCACGAGGAATTGTCCTACCAGGATATTGTGGAGAACGGGGAACTTAGCCGTTATTTGCTTCTCAATCGCATGCAAAGCGATTTTGTTTATCAGAATGACAAGGAATTGGTGGCTTCCATGAAGCAGTATCAGTCCTTTGATTTTGCAACCGAGCAGTTGTTTACGTTGTTATAAAGGAATCACACTTATGGAGCAGACGAAGAAAGAGGATGGGGTATATTTCGGGTTGGATATCAGCAATAGGTATACCTTGATTTCCTACTATCAATTGCATATGGAAGAACCGGCTACCATAAGTACGGTGATGGGAACGGAAGCATATCAGATTCCCACCTTGCTTGCAAAGCGCAAGGGCATGGGACAGTGGTTTTTCGGGAATGAAGCCAGACGGCGGATTCAATCCAACGAAGCCGAAGCGGTGGAGGATTTGTATGAGAACGCCCTCAGTGGCAAGCGGGTGTTTGTGGATGGAGAGGACTATGACAGTCGGGAACTGTTCATGATTTTTATCCGCAAGATTCTCTCCATGCCTGGAACTTATCAGGCCGGCAGTCACTTGGCGAAACTGGTGGTGACGGTGGGAGAGTTGAATCTGACCGTAGTGGAGCTTTTTAACATGGTGGCCAACCGTATGGGGCTATCCTCTCAACAGTTGGTGGTGATTGACTATCGGGAGAGTTTTTATTATTACGTGTTAAACCAGGAACCTTCCATCTTCCTACACGATGTGATGATGTTTGACTTCACCGGCAAGAATCTCTTGCATTGCCGTCTGAAGCGGGATATGTACCAGAAGCCTCAGGTGGTGACCTTAGAACAGGGCAACCACGGCAGTCTGATTGAGAACAGGGATATGGCCTTTGATAGGGTGATTACGGAGACGTTCGGGGAGGATTATATTTCTGCGGTGTATCTCATTGGAGATGGCTTCGATGATGACTGGATGAAGGTGTCCTTGCAGCATCTGTGTCAGGGACGTCGGGTGTTCTTAGGCAAGAATCTCTATTCCAAGGGGGCCTGCTATGCGGGCGCCATCAAGGATGGTTGCAGAGACTGGCCCTTTATCTACATTGGGGACAACGAACTGAAGTTGAATGTCTCCTTGAAGGTCAGCGACCAGAATGAATTGAAGTTTGTGAATCTGGTGAATGCCGGTGATAACTGGTACGAAAGCCACGGAGAGTGTGAAGTCATCTTAGAGGGTTCGCCGGAGATTGAAGTTTGGGTACAGCGCCTCGACAATCGTCAATCCCGGGTGGAAGTGCTGGAGTTATCGGATTTACCGAAACGAGAAAGCCGGATGACCCGGTTGCGGATCAGTGCCAAGGCATCCAACGATAAACAAGTGGTAATTGAAATCAAAGATTTGGGGTTTGGAGAATTGGTTCCGGCCACCAATAAAACCTGGAGCCATACGGTTTCCATCGCCTAGAGAAAGGAGGACACATGGGAGAATTAATTCTATGCAAAAGACCCATTGCGGCAACGCCGTATTTTATCGATGAACTCTCGCTGAATATCTATTCCCTGGAAGAGTTAAGCTATTATATTTCTCACAATGTGTACCTTCTGAATGCATCGTTTTCCAATATGGATTTGTGCCGTTGGATTGGAAAAGAACTGGGGATGAAGGAGTTGGAGACGGAGCTGGTACACCTCATTGAGGAAAATACGCCGCTGCACATCTTTGTGGGTCATATTCTGACGGCCTGTGGCTATCTGACTGCCAGTGAAATCAAGAAACTGATGGAAGTGATTACCACCTTCGAGAATAAGACGGAGGCGGAATGCAAGAAAATCCGCGGAGATCGTTTGATGGAAAAACAACGTCTGGTGGATGCCATCTATGAATATGAGAATATTTTGGATGGGGAACTGGAGATGACCAAGAGTCTGGAGGGCAATGTATACCATAACTTGGGAACGGCCTACAGTCGGTTGTTCTTCTTCAAGGAGGCAGCCACCTGCTTCGAGAAGGCTTATCTGGCCAATCATAACAGTGGCTCCCTGCGCAGCTTACTCTACGCGTATCTGTGCGGCCGGGATATGGATGGATTTGAACATGCCGTCACCCGCTTCCAAGTGGCCGAAGCGGACGTAGCGACGGTAAAGTCGGCCGTAGAAGAAGTATTTCATAGTCGGGAGATTTCGGATTTTTCCGATACCGTCAACCAGATGCGGGTGGACTATCGGGAACCCTTTGCTTATATGGAACAGCTAACCAAAGTCGTGGACGATTGGAAGAAGGATTACACGCGGCTGTGTAAAATTTAGAGGAGCAAGGATACATGTTTTTTAGTCGCAAAAAAAAGAAAGAGTCGGAATTAGATGCGGCGTTTCAGAAGGTTTATGAGGAGATTCGCGGCATTGATGACTGGGACAATCCCAAGAAGCTGGAGCATTATATCTTAGATTCCTGTGAACAGATTATTGCCACCACCAAGGAGATTGAAGCGCAGAAAACCGAATATCGTATCATCACGGACTATCTGAAGGATATCCAGACCTTGCAGAATTTGCCGGACAAGCAGCAACAGGATTTGCGGACCTGCGCCAAGAACATCGAGGAGTTGACCCATTCAAGACAGAACTTCTTGAATCGGGATCCGCTGATTTCGGATGCTCAGTATACCCTGATGGAGGAGAATGAAGAGATTCTGCCGTCCACCATTCACCGGATGCAGGAGAACGAGCGTTATCAGGCAACGGTGGAGAAGGATATGCAGTATTTAGAGGCGGAGAAGAGCCGCCTGGATATGGAGTATCATGACCTAAGCCGTTCCAAGAAGTGGTACCGCCTGCTGGCGATTCTATCGCTGGTGGTATTTGGTTCCTTCCTGGTGGTCTTACTGTTTTTATGGGAGGAGTTATCCTCGGTACGTGGGGTGTTTATGGGTGTCTTCTTCGTAGGGGCGCTGATTGCCATGCTGCTGATGCTGGGATTAAACCATAATCAGAAGGTCCGTCGGAAGACCTTGCGGAAATTAAACGATACCATTGCGTTGTTGAATGTGGTGCGGATGAAATACGCCAATGTCACCAGAGCCATTCGGTATGAACAGGAGCGTTACGAGATTTCCAATTCCCATGAGTTAAACTATGTATGGGAGTGTTATATCCATACCGTGGAATCCCAGGAGCGATTCGAAGCGGACAATACGGATTTGGATTACTTCTACAAGTTGTATATCCGCCTGTTAGAGGCCATCGATCTCTATGATCGCAAGATTTGGTTAAAGCAGGTACGGGCGCTGGTAAACCCGGAGGATATGAAGCGCGTAAACCATAACCTGGTGGAGCGCCGTGCCAAAGTACGTTCCCGTATTCAGGAGAATACCAAGGCATTAAAGAGTGAGCGTGATGAAATCGATCACTTGATGAAAGAGCACAATTACTACGTTCCGGAGATTATGCAGATCATTTCTTCGGTTGACAAATTGTGCGGACTTAAGGCATGATAGATTAGTTGCGAAAGCAATTCAATCATATTGAGATTTTATATATAAGGAGCAGGGATAACATGAAGGTTAGAACTAGATTCGCACCAAGCCCAACCGGCCGTATGCACGTGGGTAATTTAAGAACTGCATTGTATGCATACTTAATTGCGAAACATGAAGATGGAGATTACATTCTTAGAATCGAGGATACAGACCAGGAACGTTATGTGGAAGGCGCTGTAGACATCATCTATCGTACCTTGGAGAAAACCGGATTGATTCATGATGAGGGTCCGGACAAGGACGGCGGTGTTGGCCCATATGTTCAGAGTGAACGTCAGCAGGCCGGCATCTACATGGAGTATGCCAAGAAGTTGATTGACAAGGGAGAGGCCTATTATTGCTTCTGTGATCAGTGTCGTTTGGATTCCTTGAAGCAGGTAGTTGCCGGCAAGGAGATTTCCATTTATGACAAGCATTGTCTTGGTCTATCTAAGGAAGAGGTAGAGGCAAACTTAGCAGCCGGTAAGCCTTTTGTTATTCGTCAGAATAACCCACGCACCGGTACCACCACCTTCTCCGATGAGATTTATGGAGATATTACCGTAGATAATTCCGAATTGGACGATATGATTTTGATTAAGTCCGACGGATATCCAACCTATAACTTTGCCAACGTGGTAGACGATCACTTGATGGGCATCACCCATGTGGTTCGTGGTAACGAGTATTTGTCTTCTTCACCGAAGTACAACCGTCTGTATGAGGCCTTCGGCTGGGAAGTTCCAACCTACATTCACTGCCCGTTGATTACCAACGAGGAGCATCAGAAGTTATCCAAGCGTAGCGGTCATTCTTCTTTCGAGGATTTGATTGAGCAGGGATACTTAACCGAGGCGGTGATTAACTTCGTTGCATTGCTTGGATGGAGCCCGGAAGACAATCAGGAAATTATGAGCTTGGATGAGTTGGTGAAGAACTTTGATTATCATCATATCAGCAAGTCTCCGGCTGTATTCGATACCGTGAAGCTTCGCTGGATGAACGGCGAGTACATGAAGGCCATGGATTTTGATACCTTCTACGAGATGGCACTTCCATACATAAAGGATGTAATCACTAAGGATTACGATCTGAAGAAGATTGCTGCCATGGTAAAGACCAGAATCGAAGTATTCCCGGATATTAAGGAACACATTGATTTCTTTGAAGCGTTGCCGGATTATGATGTGGCAATGTACACCCACAAGAAGATGAAGACCAATACCGAGTCTTCGCTTGCCGTACTGCGTGAGGTACTTCCGGTATTAGAAGCTGCAGAGGATTACTCCAACGATGCACTTTATGCAACCATTCAGCAGTTTGCTGCAGAGCATGAGTATAAGAACGGCTATGTATTATGGCCAATCCGTACTGCGGTATCCGGTAAGCAGATGACACCGGGTGGTGCAACGGAATTGATGGAAATTTTCGGTAAGGAAGAATCCTTACGCCGGATTCAGGATGGTATTGCCCGTCTGGAGAAGGCACTTGCTTAATTTGTGATGTCTCTTTCCCGCCCAGTAAGAAGAGAACTTGGGAAGGAATCATCGTGTTAAATCAATCACAACAGGCCGCTGCCTGTCATGGCAGCGGTCCTTGTCTTGTTATTGCCGGACCTGGATCCGGTAAAACTACAGTCTTAACGGAACGCATCTGTTATCTGGTGGAAGAACTCCACATCCCGGAAGAACAAATACTTGTCGTGACCTTTACCAGGGAAGCGGCCAGGGAGATGCAGAACCGTTATCTATGGAAAGCGAAAGCCAAGGAAACCAAGGTGACCTTTGGCACGTTTCATCGTATCTTTTTTCAAATTTTAAAAGAAGCCAAAGGCTATCAGACGGATGATATTATATCCGGAAACAAGAAACATAAGTTGTTGGAAACCTGTCGGAAAGAACTTGGCATTGAGGCGTCTCTGCAGGAGTTATCGGAAGAGGAAGAGGCGTTACTGAAGGATGCCTTTGAGGCGAAGAAGGAGAAGCTCCATCTCTTGGATTTTGATGATATGATTGTGAAATGCCGCAAGCTGTTGTCGGAAAACCAACCGGTATTGGAGAAGTGGCGGGACCGCTTTCAATACTTCCTGGTGGATGAGATGCAGGATATGTCTGACGGGCAGTACGAGATTTTGCGGATGCTGGCCTATCCGAGGAACAATCTGTATATGGTTGGGGATGACGATCAGGCCATCTATGGCTTCCGTGGGGCCAATCCATCGATTATGCTAGGCTTTCCCAAGGATTATCCGGATGCCAGGCAGATTGTATTGCACGTCAATTACCGCTGCAGGAAACAGATTTTAGGGTGTGCCATGGAGCTGATTTCCCATAACAAGCATCGCTTTGCCAAGGAGATTCAGTCGGCCAGTGGCAAGGATGGAAGGGTAGAAGTAAAAAACTTCGAAAATCCTATGACCGAAGCGGCCTACGTTGTTTCCTGGATGAAGAAGCGGAAGGAACAATATCCGGAAGAGACCATCGGTGTGTTGTTTCGAAACCGCATGCAGGCGTTGATTTTGGCGGAACAATGCAAGCAGAAGGAGGTGCAGTATTCCTTCACAGACAACGGTTCCTCTCTGCTTTGTCACTGGATTACCAAGGATATCCGCAGTTATTTGCGGATGGCCTATGATACGGTGTATCGGGAGGATTTTCTATTGGTGGCAAATAAACCCAATCGGGGAATTTCCAGGTATGGATTGGATCATCGGTATATTGATTTGGCCGGATTGGCGCTGGAATATCGACAGGATGCCGCTACCTATGGAAAGCTGTTGGAATTGCAACAGAATTTGACGTTGCTGGGGAAGATGCGGCCTTACGCCGCCATTAATTTCATTCGGAAGGGCATGGGATATGAGGGATTTGTACGGGAATATGCCACCAAATCCGGCATGGATATGGATGTATATCTACGTGTGATGGAAGAGTTGGGAGATTTATCCAAGGATTTTCCCGATGGTACTTCCTTCGTGGAATTTCTGCTTCAGGATACAGAGTCTGTTGCAAAAACAACGAAGGCCTCTATCTGCTTTCATACCTACCACGGTGCCAAGGGATTGGAGTTTGATCGGGTGGTGCTTCTGGACGTAAACGACGGTATTACACCCTCCAAGCGTGCGGAGGGAGAAACGGCCTTAGAGGAGGAACGCCGGATGTTCTATGTGGCCTTGACACGAGCAAAAAAAGAGCTCGTTATCTGCACCATTGAACAGCGCGGAAACGAGCTCCTGTATCCATCACGATTTCTGCAAGAAAGCAACTGTTATGCTTCTTCGGATGCTTCTGCTTCCTCTAACATGCGATCGAAGACCTTGGATACGGCTTCAAATTCGTCGTCAGAAGCAATGTTATCCAGAATTGGAGCACCTTCGGCATCCTCGCTATAGCGATAGATGATAACCTCCTCATCCAATGGAGTTCCTTGCTCATCCACCGGAAGAAGTGCGATATAATCCTGGTTCTCCACCTCGAAGATGGTAAGAATCTCGCATTCTAAGGTTTCTCCGTTATCTAATTCCAAGGTAACGCAGACATCGGTATCATTCTCATCAATTGGGAATACATCATTGTTTGCTGCCATATTTCTCTCCTTTATTGGGGTACTTTCGCTCATTATAGGGTGGATGGAAGATTTTTTCAATATTTTGGGAATGTTTTTTTCGGTTTCCGGGGAAACAATGATATAATGTCCATAGCTTGTTTGAGAGAGAGAAACGCATGAAAACATCAATGACCATTGGAGATTTTGCTACTTACGGTGCAAGCCGCAGAGAGGATACGGTGACCTTCACGTATGTGTTACCCGTGTTAGCTGATAGCAAAATCCGATTATTCCACAAGAAAACCTACGAATGTTTGTATGAAATTCACGTGCCACAGACCTATCATATGGGACGTGTGATTTCTGTGTCCTTACAGGGATATCCCTGGGAGAAACTCTGCTATCGGTATGAGATTGACGGCGAAGATGTGCTTGATCCTTATGCTACCCAAATCATTGGACGGGATCGTTGGATGGATGAGCGCCGCATGGAAGCGAAGTATCGGGTGTATGGTGGATTTGATGCGGGAAGTTATGCGTGGCAGGAACAGCGTCCTGTGATTGCCACCGGTGATATGATTCTCTATAAACTGCATATGCGCGGATTTACCATGCAGCATGGCTTGCCGGCTTCCATGAAGGGCAATTATCGGGGCATCATGGAATTGTTGCCGGAGTTACAGCAGTTAGGGGTTACCTCCTTAGAGTTTATGCCCCTCTATGATTTTGAAGATATCTTTTATCATACCCATTTTGAACTGGATGAAAACTATCGTTCCGTATTGGTGGCAGAACCGCCGATGAAGCCCAATTACTGGGGTTATGGCAATGCAGCGTATTTTGCTCCGAAGGCCAGTTACTTTGGTGGCGAGGAGGCCAGAAAACACTGCAAGGAGATGGTGGAAGCCATTCATAATGCAGGGATGGAAGTGATTATGGAGTTCTCCTTTACCGGAGAAGCGTCGGATGATGTGATTTTAGATGCACTGAAGTTTTGGGTGAAGGAATACCACATCGATGGATTCCATCTTCTAGGTGCACCGCTTCCGGGCATGCGGATTGCCGAGGAACCATTGCTTGGCAATACCAAGGTTTTCTATGATCAGTTCCCACGGGAATGCTTGCTGAAGGACGACGGAAGTAAGCACTTATTTACGTACAATGACTTTTTCCAGTATCCGCTGCGCCGCTTACAGAACCACATGGATGGGAACGTAAATGAGCTGGCCAATATGATGCGTCGTCAGGAGGAATACTCCGGCTATATTAATTTCATTGCCAACAACAACGGATTCACCCTCATGGATGTGTTTACTTATGGTGAGAAGCACAACGAGGCCAATGGGGAGGACAACCGGGACGGCAGCAATTATAATTGCAGTTTTAATTTCGGCCAGGAGGGCCCTACCAACAATCGGATGATTCAGAAGGTGCGCAACAGCAATGTGCGTACGGCTATGGCACTGTTGCTTTTGAGCCAGGGGGTACCTCAGATTCTTTCCGGGGATGAGGTTGGAAATTCCGCCATGGGCAACAACAACCCATACTGCCAGGACAACGAGGTGGGTTGGGTGAACTTCAATAAACGGAAGAATGCCCAGCAGCTGCGGGAATATGTGACACAGTTGATTGCCTTCCGTAAGGCGCATACCGTGTTGTCCTTAGAGGAACCGATGCAGCAGAGCGATTATCGCACCACCGGCTTGCCGGATTTGTCCTACCATGGCAGAGAGCCTTGGATTATGGGCATCGGAGAAGAGAAGAAAGCCATCGGCATTCTCTACAATGGAGCCTACGGTCGGGGCGATGAGGAAGAAGATGTGATGGTTTGCATCAACTTCTACTATGGTGAGGAATCCTTTGCGTTGCCGAAGTTATTGGGTGGACGGAAGTGGTATTTTGTCACCAATACCGGTGATGCGGAATGGAAGCCGGACACAGAGCCGCTTTCGAAGCAGTCGCTGGCTATCGTGCCGGGCGGTACGGTGACCATATTGGTAGGTAAATAACAGGAGTACAGACAATGATTGATCCAAGAGAGGATTTGGAGGGGTTTTTAGAGGAATATCAGAAGATTCCGGGAACGCGGGGAAAGTTTTCCTGGAAGAAGGCCTGGGGACATCTTCGGACCATCAATCATCATAAGTGGTTGGTGATGAAGGGTTGCTTTCGTTTAGGTTTATACAAGCAGGGATTGCTCCATGATTTAAGTAAGTATCACCCGGTGGAATTTCTGGCCGGTTGTCGGTATTATCAGGGGAACAAAAGTCCAAACAATGTGGAACGTGCGGAAGAAGGCTGCTCTCGAGCCTGGCTGCATCACAAGGGACGAAACCTCCATCATCTGGAATATTGGATGGATTACACCCTGGATGATCAGCAGATTTTCGGCGGTATGAAGATGCCGGTGAAGTATGTGGTGGAGATGTATGTGGATCGGGTTTCTGCCTGCAAGAATTACATGAAGGAACACTACACCAATCGGAGTGCCCTCGATTATTACAACAAGGGCAAAAGCAAACTTCTGCTGCATCCCCAAAGTGGAGCGCTCCTGGAGTTTATGCTGGAAAAGCTGGCAACAGAGGGAGAAGAGAAAACAGAAGCGTTTATTCGTAAACATATTTTACATAACAAGAAATAAAATGGAGGAGTCTTCTATGATAGAAGCTCCTCCATATCTTTTGGCATGGGACATCGAAAATCCATGACGGCTCCGGTAATGGGATGGTGAAAGACGAGGCGTGCGGAATGCAGAGGCTGTCTTGCAATCCGGCTAAAATCCGGATGGTAAAGATAATCGCCCGGCATGGGATGTCCAATATAGTTCATATGCACCCGAATCTGATGGGTACGACCGGTTTCCAAGTGACATTCCACTAGGGTAAAGCCATTGGCCTGTTGCAGGGGATGATAATGGGTGACGGCCTGCTGCCCATGCTCCCAATCAATGGTGCGCAAGATTACAGAATCTCCTAGACGTCCAATGGGCGCATCAACGGTGCCATCCTCCGTAATGGCGCCCTCCACGACGGCATAGTAGGTGCGATGAATCTCCCGGTTTTTGCCCTGGGTATTTAATACGGCAGAAGCCAGCTGGTTTTTCGCAATGATAGTAAGACCGGTGGTGTTTTTGTCCAGACGATTGACGCAACGAAACACAATGGAAGTACCTTGTTTTTTATAATATCCGGCAACCGCATTGGCCAGAGAGTCCTCGTAATGATGCAAAGACGGATGGATGGACATGCCTGCCGGCTTATTGACCACCAGTAAATCCTCGTCCTCATAGACGATATCAAGGGGCACATCGGTTGGAATGATCTGCATGGAGGAATGGGTCGACTCCAGGGGGAGGCGAATCAGCAGGGTATCTCCCGGAGACAAGGGCTGATACGCCATGGTGGGATTGCCGTTTTTGAATACCAGGGGATTTCTTTTTAAAGCAGCCACCAACCCCCGCGGATACTGATGCTCCTTGAAAAAATGGTGAATACTCGGATATTCTTTTGTAATGGTATATAGGATTTCTCGATTCATGGGTTTTATTATACCCATTTTTGTGCTATGATACATCCATCGATTTTATTTCTATCGTCATTCGACGAATCCATTCCCGGTTAGGAGTGAATATGTATAAAGCTGTGATGTCCACGAATTTGCGTGGCATTGATAGTAGTATTGTCCGCGTGGAAGCGGATATTAGTGAGGGTATGCCCATGTTTGAACTGGTGGGCTTTCTATCCTCGGAAGTGCGGGAGGCAAGAGACCGGGTGCGTACCGCGCTACGCAATAGTGGCTATGTGTTGCCCATCAAACGCATCACCGTCAATTTATCCCCGGCCA
The DNA here is from genome assembly GCA_024690885.1 of Lachnospiraceae bacterium. Taxonomy (GTDB): domain Bacteria; phylum Bacillota; class Clostridia; order Lachnospirales; family Lachnospiraceae; genus XBD2001. The sequence continues at coordinate 43,370 of JAILOI010000037.1, read as the reverse complement.
ATATCAAAAAGAACGGCAGTGGCTTTGATTTGGCCATCGCCATTGCAGTATTGGCGGCAAATGGAGAAATCCATCCGAAAGCATTGGAACAGAAGGTCTTCATCGGGGAACTGGGACTCAACGGAGAGGTGCACCCGATTTCCGGTATTCTGCCGATGGTTCTGGCTGCCCGGGATGCCAATATGACCCGGGTGATTTTGCCATGGGACAATTACGGGGAAGGCATGCTGGTGCCGGGGATGGACATCGTCCCGGTGGCGCATCTATCGGATGTGATTGCCTACTTAAATGACGGAATCGAACCGTTGAAACCGGAAGCGGTGGAAGGAGAACTGCCGGGGGATAATGGCAATGACTTTGCCTACATCCAGGGCCAGGCCTTCCTGCGAAAAGCTTGTGAAATCGCCGTCAGCGGTATGCACAACTTTCTGATGATCGGACCACCGGGGGCCGGTAAATCCATGATAGCCAAATGCATTCCATCGATTCTACCGCCCATGACTATGGAGGAGCAGCTGGAGGTTTCCAAGATTTACAGTGTCTGTGGGCTTTTTGGCCAGCGACAGAGCTTAATCAATCAACGTCCCTTCCGGGCACCCCATCATACTATCTCCGCCAATGGATTGGCAGGCGGAGGCCAGACGCCGCATCCCGGGGAGATTTCCCTGGCCCACCGGGGCGTTTTATTCCTAGATGAGTTGCCGGAGTTTCGGCGGGAGACCATCGAAATTATGCGTCAGCCCCTCGAAGATAAGCAAATTCATGTATCCCGTGTGAATGGGGATTTTACGTTTCCGGCGAACTTCATGCTGGTGGCAGCCATGAACCCCTGTCCTTGCGGATATTTTGCTTCGGAGGATGCGGCCCGTTGTCATTGTACCAAGCCCCAGATTGACCGGTATTTAAGCCGGATTTCCCAGCCCCTGTTGGACCGTATGGATATCTGTGTCTCGGTGGAAAAGGTCCGTTACAACGACATCGTAAACACCAGCGCCAATGAGCCTTCTGCTGAGATTCGAAAGCGGGTGGTTTTGGCCCAACAGATCCAGCAGACCCGCTTTGCCAAGGAACCCTACCAGTTCAACAGTCAAATACCGGCCAGGGATATCCCTAAGTATTGCCCGTTGGGAGAACAGGAGCAGGCCTTTATGAAGCAGCAGTTTGACTCCTTGGGACTGACGGCCCGCACCTACCATAAGGTCATACGGGTAGCTCGTACCATAGCAGATTTGGAAGGAGCTGTGACCATTGGCTTACCGCATTTGATGCTGGCCACCACCTACAAGAGTATGGACAAAAAGTACTGGGAGGTGGAACTGCAATGAATGAGTTAAGCTATGAATATTGGTGGGCCGCCTACTATGGTCTGACGGATTTGAAAAAGCGCCTGGTATTTGAACACTTTGGCTCTGCAAGGGGCATCTATGAAGCATCCAAAACTGCTCTGCAGGGCGTGGAGGGCTTAAGTGCGGCACAAATTCAGGGCATCCTGGATTCGAGATGTGAGGCACGGATTCTAAAAGACACACAAACCATGGTGGAGAAAGACATCTATCTGACCACCCTGGGCATGACGGATTATCCCCTGCGGCTGCGTGGGGTGGTGGACGCACCATATGGCTTGTTCTATCGAGGAGATTTATCCATCGCCAACGGAAAAACCATCGCCATGGTGGGGGCTCGCAGAGCCAGCAATTACGGGAAAACCATGTCCATGCATTTTGCCAGATCCCTGGCCGAAGAGGGAGCGGTGATTGTCAGTGGGATGGCTCGGGGTATTGACGGAGCAGCTCACCGTGGGGCCCTATCGGCAGGAGGCAAAACCATCGCAGTCCTAGGTGGCGGTGTGGAGTATTGCTACCCGAGAGAGAATCGGGATATCTATGAGCAAATTGGAACCAAGGGGTTGCTGATTTCTCAGTATTGTCCGGGGACACAGCCCATTGCACGCTTTTTTCCTGCAAGAAATCGTATTATTTCCGGATTATCCGATGTGGTGATGGTGATGGAAGCCAAGGAGAAGAGTGGCTCCCTCATCACTGTGGATTTCGCCCTCGAACAAGGGCGGGATATCTATGCCATGCCGGGGCGGATTACGGACGTGATGAGTACGGGATGCAATAATCTCATACGACAGGGTGCGGGGATCCTGCAAAATCCGGAAACCTTCTGGCAGGAATACCGGGAAAGCGGGCTTGGTACTTATATAGAAGAAATGGAAAACATGCCAAAATTGACACATTATGAACCGGAAAAAGCGGGTATAATAAGTAAAACAGAAGACCAAAAAGATAAGAAATCAGATAATTCACCTGAATTTTCCCTTGAAAAAGAAGATTCGATGGTGTATAGTTGTTTCGATTTCTATGCCAGAAGCATTCAGGATGTAGCGGATGAAACTGGCTTGGATCTCTTAAAGCTGATTTCTATTGTGATGCGTTTGTGTGAATTGGGTCTCATCCGGGAAAGCTTTAAGAATCAATACATTCGATGTAAATAATAATCAGAGGTTTTCAAATGGCTAAGAATCTTGTTATCGTAGAGTCCCCTACCAAAGTGAAAACAATCAAGAAGTTCTTAGGTAAGAATTACGAAGTCGTTGCTAGTAACGGACACGTAAGAGACTTGCCCAAGAGCCAACTGGGTATCGACCCGGAGAATGATTTCGAACCGCGCTACATTACCATTCGTGGCAAGGGCGATTTGCTGGCGTCCCTTCGTAAGGAGGTAAAGAAAGCAGATCACGTATATCTTGCAACAGATCCGGACCGGGAAGGAGAGGCAATTTCCTGGCATTTAACCAAGGCGTTAAAGCTGGAAGATAAATCTTATTCCCGGATTACATTTAACGAAATCACCAAGAATGCAGTGAAGAACTCATTCAAGAATCCCCGGGACATTGATATGCATCTGGTGGATGCACAGCAAGCACGTCGTATCCTAGACCGTATGGTTGGTTATCGCATTAGTCCACTGTTGTGGGCCAAGGTAAAACGAGGACTTTCCGCCGGACGTGTGCAGTCCGTTACGTTACGCATCATCTGTGATCGCGAAGACGAAATTAATGCATTTATTCCGAAGGAATACTACACCTTAGACGTGGAATTATCCGTCAAGGGTGCAAAGAAACCAATTGTTGCCAGCTTCTATGGCGACAAGGATGGAAAGATGGATATCTCCGACAAGGAAACCTTGGATGCAATCATGAAGTCCTGTGAAAAGGAAGAATTTCATGTCATCAGCACCAAGAAATCCAAGCGCGAGAAGAAGAAACCCCTTCCATTCACCACTTCCACCTTACAGCAGGAAGCATCCAAGGCATTAAACTTCTCCTTGCAGAAGACCATGCAGGTTGCTCAGCAGTTGTACGAAGGTGTGGACATCAAGGGCAGTGGAACCGTAGGTTTGATTACTTATCTTCGTACGGATTCGGTTCGTATCTCCGATGAAGCCAAGGCAGATGCCAAGGCATTCATTACCGAGACATACGGTGCAGAGTTTTCCGATGATCGGGACATTGCAACCAAGAAGTCCAAGAAGAACATTCAGGATGCCCATGAGGCCATTCGTCCGGCAAACTTGCATCTGATCCCTTCGGATATCAAGGAATCCTTGTCCAGAGATCAGTTCCGTTTGTATCAGTTGATTTGGCGTCGCTTTATGGCAAGCCAGATGGCATCTGCAGAATTTGAAACCACCACCGTACGTGTGGGCGCAGGAGATTACGTATTCTCCCTTGCTACTTCCAAACGTATTTTTGACGGTTTCATGAGTGTGTATGTATCTGCAGACGATGAGGAGGAAGATAAGAACTCCGTAACCGAGTCACTGACACAAGAGAGTAAGCTGACGTTGAATGAATTCCAGGAGAAGCAGCATTTTACTCAGCCGCCGGCACATTTTACCGAAGCGTCTTTGGTTCATACCCTGGAAGAACTTGGAATCGGCAGACCGAGTACCTATTCGCCGACCATTACGGTACTTCTAAAGCGTCGTTACATCGGCAAGGAAGGCCGCAGCATCTTCGTGACCGAGCTTGGTGATGTGGTCAATGACATCATGAAGGAATCGTTTGCTACCATCGTGGATGAGAGCTTTACCGCAAATATGGAAAGCCTGTTGGATGGTGTGGAAGAGGGCGAAGTGGATTGGAAGTCCATCGTTCGAAACTTCTATCCGGATTTGGAGGAATCCGTCAAAATTGCCCAGGAGCAATTGGAAAAGGTGGAAATCTCCGACGAAGTAACGGATGTCATCTGCGAGAATTGTGGACGGAACATGGTGGTCAAGTATGGCCCACATGGAAAGTTCTTAGCTTGTCCGGGATTCCCGGATTGCCGTAATACGAAGCCTTACTTGGAGAAGATTGGTGTTGCATGTCCGAAGTGTGGGAAGGATATTGTGGTACGTAAGACCAAGAAGGGCCGTCGGTTCTATGGCTGTGAAGATTACCCGGATTGCGACTTTATGAGTTGGCCACGCCCGGTGGAACAGAAATGCCCGAAGTGTGGTTCTTATATGGTGCAGAAGGGCAATCGGATTGTTTGTGCCAATGAACAATGCGGCTATATTGCAGAATCAAAATCTTAATAGTCTGGACACAATCACGGATTCTGTATAAATTTTTTGATAATTATTGAATTTTTTCGACAGATATTGTAAGATAAGTCTGTATCTGTTTTTAGTTTTTTTGGAGGAAGTATATGAGTGTACAGCTTTTAGATAAGACCCGTAAGATTGGAAAATTATTACATAACAATAATTCTTCTAAGGTTGTCTTTAACGATATTTGTTCTGTTTTGACTGAGATTTTGGATTCCAGTATCCTGGTTATTTCCAAGAAGGGTAAGGCACTTGGCCTTAGCCATGCGGACGGAACCAAGGATTTGACAGAATTGATCGTTGACAAGGTTGGCGGTTTTATCGATCCGATGCTCAATGAACGTTTACTTGGTATTTTATCCACCAAGGAGAATGTGAATTTGGAAACCTTAGGTTTTGAGAAGGATGATATTCAGCGTTATGCTGCAATTATTACCCCAATCGATATTGCAGGTGAGCGTCTTGGTACCTTGTTTGTTTATCGTTATGACAAGCAGTATGACATTGATGATATTATCTTGTCCGAGTACGGTACCACCGTGGTTGGTCTTGAGATGATGCGTTCCGTGAACGAGGAGAATGCAGAGGAGAGCCGTAAGAAGCGTATCGTGAAATCTGCAATCAATACCTTGTCTTTCTCTGAGCAGGAAGCAATTGTTCATATTTTTGATGAGTTAGATGGCAACGAAGGTATCCTGGTTGCATCCCGTATCGCTGATCGGGTTGGCATTACCAGATCCGTTATCGTAAATGCACTTCGTAAGTTCGAAAGTGCCGGTGTCATTGAGTCTCGTTCCTCCGGAATGAAGGGTACCTACATTAAGGTATTAAACGATGCGGTATTCGATGAATTAAAGAAATTACAGAATGATACCGATATTTAAAGTAACTACATTTTAAAGTTCATAACATGGATGAAACGCGAAAAGGGATTTATAGGCGACTATGAGTCCCTTTTTTATATTCTCTTTTGAAAGAGGATGCTATATTTAGTTTTTTGATAAGGACAAACCCACAATATCATGTTAAAAACACTTGTCTTTTTCCTGCGATATTTCTATAATAAATTGAGAGTGGTGTTTGTACCGGAAGGGAGTAAGTATGATATCATCCGATGCTTTTTCTTATATCAATGTTTTAGATCGGACCATGGATGCCAGTTGGCTGCGTCAGACGATGATTGCCAACAACTTAGCGAACGTGGATACTCCGAATTATAAGCGACAGGACATTGAATTTAAGAGCGTATTAGAACGCCAGATGAAGACGACTGCCATGCAGTTGGGAGATGGCTCCATCAACCGTGTGGTGAAGAATATGGATACTGCAAAACTCAACGGTACCCAGTATACGGACTACGCCAACTTCTCTTATCGTATTGACCGCAACAATGTAGACGTGGATACAGAGAACGTGGAATTGGCTTCCGAACAGTTGAATTATCAGGCGCTGACCACCGCAACCAATGCGGAATTTAGTCGCTTTGATATTGTAACCAAGTCCTAATGAAGCGGAGGTAAGTTTGTATGGGATTATTTCAATCGTTTGATATCTGTGGATCCGGTATGACCGCGCAGCGGTTTCGTATGGATACCATTGCAGAGAATATTGCCAATGTAAATACAACGCGTACGGAGGAGGGCGGTGCATATCGTCGCAAGATTGTGACCTTTGCAGAGAAACCCTTGAATCCAAGCTTTGCCCAGACGTTAAATTATGCATCTTCCTTTAAGGGCAACGGCGTGAAGGTTATTTCCGTTACGGAAGATTATGAAACCGATATGATTATGGAATATGACCCATCCCATCCGGATGCGGATGAGAATGGCTATGTGACCTACCCGAACGTGAATACGGTAACGGAGATGACCAACCTGATTGATTCTTCACGTGCATATCAGGCCAATGTGACTGCCTTTGATGCCGTAAAATCTATGGCTCAACAGGGAATTTCCATCGGACAGGGTTGATAGATAGGAGTTAGATTATGGATGTAACAGGCGTATTAGCGCAATATACCAAGACGCCGGTGACCGAGAAACGCACACCGGTGGTTTCCGAAGATCGTAGCTTCGGACAAGTGTTGGATGCCGCCAAGAATATGGTGAAAGAAACCAATGACTTACAGAATACGGCACAGATTGAAGAGATGAAGTTTGCGCTTGGTCTTGCTGACAATACCCATGACTTGATGATTGCCGAGCGGAAGGCCCAGGTGGCGTTAAATTATACGGTAGCGGTCCGTGATCGTTTCTTACAAAGCTATCAGACGATTATGAACATGCAGATTTAATCGTAGGGATACAAATGATTAAGGGGTAAAGGAATGCCAGAACAAATCCAAAGAATTTTAAATCGGATTCTTACATGGTGGAAACAATTTAATCGACGCCAACAGGCGCTTATCATCAGTGCAGCTGCAGTGGTTGTAGTGGCACTGTCTATTTTGGGTTACGTGGTAACCCGTCCTACCTGGATCACCATTGCGGTTGCTGAGAATGCAACCCAATCCAAAACCATTCAGGGACTTTTGGAAGGTGAGAACATTACGTATCAAGTCTCCAGCGATGGATTGACGTATTCCATTCACGAAGAAGATAAGGCACAGGCAGTTATTTTACTAGGCTCGAATGATATCCCATCTGCGGGATTTACCATCAGCGATGCCTTAGATGGTGGCCTGAGCGCCACAGAAGCTGATAAGCAGAAGAAATATCAGGTATATTTGGAAAATCAGTACGAAGACATTCTGGAATCCATGGAGCAGGTCAACTCTGCAGAAGTGGTATTATCCATTCCGGAATATGATGGTACCCTGATTTCCCAGAAAGAAGATTCCTATGCCAGCGTCAAGCTGGAATTGGGTGGTGCGATTACCACCGACCAGGCCAATGGCATGGCGCATATGATTGCCACCGGTATGGGTAACAAAACCACGGAGAATATTACCATTATTGATAGTGAAGGCAATGTACTTTTCTCCGGTGGAGATGAAGCTACCGCTGCCGGTATTGCATCTTCCAATCAGGCAGTGAAACGGGAAGCGGAGCGAATTGCAGCCCAGAAGATTAAAACCATCCTGGCCGGAAGCAATGACGGTTCTACCTTGTACGACAATGTACGTGTAGAAGCAAACTTAGATATGGATTTCTCTGATGAGAAGAAAACCAGATATGAGTATGATGTTGCCGAGGGCCGTGAGGAAGGCTACCTGGATAGCTATTCCAAGTCTACCACGGATAGTACCAATGGAGTGGCCGGAACACCGGGTACGGATTCCAATGATGATACCACCTATGTGATAGAAGATTCTGCAAACAGTGAATCCCATACCAGTGATGAAGTTTGGGATTATCTGCCGAATGAAACCATTACGCAGACACAAAATGCGGTGGGAGATGTGAAATATGATACCTCTTCCATTTCCGTAGTGGCTTACAACTATGTGGTTTACAACGAGGATACCTTGAAAGCAAACGGAACCCTCGATGATATGACCTTTGATCAATTTGTAGAACAGAATAAGAATCAGGTGCGTACGGAGGTGGATGAGGATATCATCAATGCCATTTCCAATGCCACCAGTATTCCGGTTGCCAATATCTCGGTGATTGCGTATGAACAGCCGATGTTCCAATATTCCGAGGGCGGCCCGGATTTGATGGATATCTTACAGATTGTCATTGCAGTACTGATTCTTGCAATGCTTGGATTTGTGGTATTCCGTTCCTTGCGTGTGGAGCGAGAGGAAGAAGTTGCGGAAGAAATTTCCGTGGAAGATCTTCTGCAGGAACAGGAGCAGGAGAATTTGGAGGATATTGGCTTTAGTGAGAAATCCGAAACCAGAATCCTCATTGAGAAATTTGTTGATGAGAATCCGGAGGCCGTGGCAGCATTATTGCGCAACTGGTTAAACGAGGACTGGGGAGGTTGACATGGCAGAAATTGATGAATTAACAGGTGTGCAAAAAGCGGCAATCCTGCTGATTACATTAGGTCCGGAGAAGTCTGCGGATATTTTTAAGCATCTGAAGGAAGAAGAAATTGAAGAACTTACCTTGGAGATTGCCAATACCCGAAGCATCTCGCCTCAGGTGAAGGAAGACGTTATCAACGAATTCTACCAGGTTTGTTTGGCACAGCAGTATATCGCCGAAGGTGGTATTGGATATGCCAAGGAATTGTTGGAGACGGCGCTTGGTTCGGATGAGGCACAGCGCGTCATTACCAAGTTGACCGCTTCCTTACAGGTTCGTCCGTTTGAGTTTATTCGTAAGACGGAGCCTTCCCAGGTGTTAAACTTCATCCAGGATGAACATCCACAGACCATTGCGATGATTCTATCTTATCTACCGGCGGCACAGGCATCCATGATTTTGGGAGCACTTCCTCCGGAAAAACAGGCGGATGTTGCAAAACGTATTGCGTTGATGGACCGTACGTCGCCGGAAGTTATCAAGGAAGTAGAACGTGTATTGGAGCGTAAGTTATCTTCCTTGATCAATCAGGATTTCACTATTGCCGGTGGTGTCGATGCGGTGGTTGCTATTTTGAATGCGGTAGACCGTGGTACCGAGAAGCGTATCATGGAGACCTTGGAAATCGAAGAACCGGAATTGTCCGAAGAAATCCGCAAGAAGATGTTCGTCTTCGAGGATATCTTGCTTTTGGACGATCGTTCCATTCAGCGTGTGTTGCGTGATGTGGAAAACTCCGACCTTGGTGTTGCACTGAAGGGTGCGAACGAAGAAGTTCAGAATGTTATCTTCAAGAACCTGTCCTCCCGTCTTGCAGCTATGATCAAGGAAGACATGGATTACATGGGTCCGGTTCGAATGAAGGATGTAGAGGAAGCACAGCAGAAGATTGTTGGTGTTATCCGTAAGTTAGAGGATGCTTCCGAGATTGTGATTTCCAGAGGTGGAGGTGACGACTTAATTGTATAAGGTGTACAAGGGTCAGATAGTCCCGGATGATGAGGATCACAAAGTAAGTTTGGATTACAACGAGAAAATCCAGGCGAGAATACAGGAATTCCAGCAGAAAATCATCAAGCAGAAGGATGGATTTCGCCAGCAGAAAATTGATGATTTTTTTGCGGCCATTGAAGTGGACGAAGAGGGAAATACGATTTTTCCATCTGATGAAGAGGGACGTATTTTGCTTCCTCTGGATGAGGATGGTACGCCACTGGTTGTGATTGATGATGAGGGCAATCCGGTCATTAATCAGGTGGAAGAAGCGGAAGAAGAGGCAGAAGAAGCTATCGTAGATATGGAGGCAATTCAGGCGCAGGCTGATGAGCTTCTTGCGGATGCAAGGGATACGGCAGATGCAATCATCGCAGAAGCCCAAACCCAGGCGGAAGCGCTGAAAAGCCATTATGAAGAGGAAGGCAAGAAACAGGGCTATCAGGAAGGCCTTTCCCAGGCAATGAATGAATACAACGACAAGAAGGACGAACTGGAAGTGGAACGTCGTCGTATGTATGAAGAATTTGCGGAGAAGGAACGTGGCATGGAAGGCGAATTGGTAGAAGTTATTGCCGAAGTGATGGAACGTTTTTTCCTGATTCAGTTTGGCAACAAGAAGGATTTGCTTTTACACTTGATTGATAACGCATTGGTGAATATTGAGAATAGCCGTGAGTTTTTGATTAAAGTCAACGATGAGAATTTTGACTTTTTGAATCAGTACAAATCGCAATTGCAAGAGAAGGTTGGCGTTGACTTGCAGCTGGATATTATTCGTGATCCGGTATTGGAAGTACATCAGTGTTTGATTGAAACGGACGGTGGTGTATTTGATTGTAGCTTGGATGTTGAGCTCGATAATTTAGTAAAGGATTTGAAATCTTTAAGCATGTAAGGATTTTTAATCCTTTTTGTTTATTGAAGGGGTACGGGTGTGATTGACCGACGAAAATATTTATCGACATTAAATAATTCATATTTTAATCACCTGGGGAAAGTTACCAAGGTGGTCGGCTTAACCATTGAATCTGTAGGCCCGGATGCGAAACTCAATGATTTGTGTGAGATTATCGTGGACGATCACACCGTGGTGAAGGCAGAGGTCGTTGGCTTTTTGGACAAGCGATTACAGCTGATGCCTTACGAAACTGTGGAAGGTGTGGGCATCGGTTGCCTGGTACGAAATACCGGTCACCCCTTAAGTATACCGGTTGGAGATGCCTTGCTTGGACATACGGTGGACGGTTTGGGCCGCCCGACGGATACCGAGGAGGAGTTGGAGTTGAATGCCATCTATCCTGTGGATGCAGATCCGCCGGATCCTATGTCACGTGAGATTATCTCAGAAGTGCTTCCACTGGGCGTGAAGGCAGTGGATGGACTGATTACCGTCGGCAAGGGACAGCGTATCGGTATTTTTGCCGGATCCGGTGTTGGCAAGAGTACCCTTATGGGTATGTTTGCCCGCAATACCAAGGCCCAGGTCAATGTCATTGCATTGATTGGTGAGCGTGGTCGTGAGGTGCGAGAATTCGTGGAACACGATTTGGGAGAAGAAGGTATGCGTCGTTCTGTTGTTGTTGTGGCAACATCGGATAAGCCGGCGTTAATTCGTAAAAAGGCAGCCATGTCCGCGACGGCTATTGCGGAGTATTTTCGTGACCAGGGCAAAGATGTGCTTCTGATGATGGACTCCTTAACCCGTTTTTCTATGGCACAGCGTGAAATTGGTTTGGCGTCCGGAGAACCGCCGGTTACCCGTGGATATCCACCGAGTGTGTATTCCACCATGCCACGGTTGCTGGAGCGTGCCGGTAATTCCGACCGGGGCTCTATCACCGGTTTGTATACGGTTTTGGTAGACGGTGATGATTTCAATGAGCCGATTACAGATACGGCCCGAAGTATTTTGGATGGTCATATCGTCTTGAATCGTAAGTTGGCACAGAAGAATCATTATCCGGCCATCGACGTGTTGGCCTCCATCTCCCGTGTTATGAGCGCAGTAGCCTCCAGAGAACACAAGATGCTGGCGGGACGTATGAAGAATGTTATGGCAACCTATGCGGAAGCGGAGGATTTGATTAATATTGGTGCTTACAAGATGGGATCCAATCGCAACATTGATTTTGCAATTTCTAAAATCGATGCCGTGAATGACTTTTTGTTGCAGGCAACCGATGAGAAGGTTGAATTTGAGGAAGCACTTGCAACCTTAAATGCCATCTTCCCGGAGGAAGAAGCCTAGATTGAGAGGGCCTTATGGCGAAGTTTGTCTATCGCATGCAAAACATATTGGAACTCAAACAGAAGATGGAAACCCAGGAGAAGATGGCCTTCGGTATTGCCAATGCCAAGCTTCATGAGGAACAGGACAAGCTTCAGGAGTTATTGCTACGCCGTGCAGGATATGATAACGAACTGAAGGAAGCTTCTTGTGGCAATATAGATTTGCAGCGGATTCAACAAATCAAGCGGGCAATCGATAGCATCAAAGTGAAGATTCGTGATCAAATGTTTGCGATTCGCCGGGCCCAGAAGGAGTTAGACATGGCCCGTATGCGTTTAGATGCAGTAATGAAAGACCGTAAGACACATGAAAACTTGCGAGAGCATGCCTTGGATGAATTTAAGGAAGAGGCGGCGCGACAGGAGAATAAGGAAATTGATGAGCTGGTAAGCTTTACCTATGGCTCAGAACACAAACATTAAGTACTGATTAGGTGGTTTTATATGGCAGACGAAACAAAAGAAGTAGAAGAGAAAAAAGAAAAAGGCACCGAAGAGGAAGCAGAAGGCGGCGTTGGAATGATTATCGTAGCCATTCTTCTGATTCTGGTTGTTTGGGCTGCGATTTTTGCCTTGTTGGTGAAGATGGATGTGGGAGGTATTGGTTCTACTGTACTTTATCCTCGGTTGAAGGATGTGCCAATTATCAATAAAATCCTTCCGGAAGCTCAGACTTACGCCCAGGAAGATGCGGCCTATGATTATGCAACCGTGGATGAAGCGGTGGTTCGTATCAAGGAATTAGAAGGCCAGTTGGCGGCGGCGCAAGAACAAAGCGGCTCGGACTCTGCACATATTGCTGATTTGGAAGCACAGGCGGCAGAGCTTGCTACGTACAAACAAAAAGAACAAGAATTTGAAGCAATCAAAGAAAAATTTTATAAAGAGGTTGTTTTTTCTGACCAAGCGCCCGATATAAATGAATATAAGGAGTACTATGAGAGTATAGAGCCGGAAAATGCAGAGGCGATATACAAACAAGTGGTCAGTCAGCTTCAAGCGGATGCACAAATTGAGGACTATGCCAAGACATATTCCACCATGGATCCCAAAGATGCTGCTGAGATATTTAACACCATGACGGATAACCTGAAATTGGTTTCCAAAATCCTGCTTGCCATGGACACCAAGTCCAGAGCGGCAATCCTAGGAGAGATGGATGTGGATACCGCAGCTGCGTTAACGAAATTGATGGAGCCTTAATTGTTCTTATAGACTTCCTTGTATGGTCAAGGAAGACATCTTAACCCAATCGCTACGGATGGCAATGTTTCGGGTAAAAATCTTAGAAAGGAGGACACATATGACAAGTGCAAATGTGTCAGATGTTCCGGTTCTAATGAATCTCGGCCAGACACAAGTGCAATCCGCAGCGAAATCTGATCAATCATCGGGAAATTTCCAGGATTTGATGTTCCATAGCATTTCTTTTACGGATTTTCGAACATCCAATCGCGATCTCAATAATTCCCAGCAAATCACGATTCCACAACAGCAAATACAACCAATGGACGCAGCAAAGAAGATTCCGCAGGCCGCAGAAGAAGGCCCAAAGAATTTAAACGCTGAGACTGTAAGCGCAGGACAAGATGCCATTGAAGAGTTTTCTCAGAAAACCAATGAACTGTTGGAAGAATCTCTGGATGTTACGGAAGAGGAAATCGCAACTGCAATGGAAACCTTAGGGCTTACCTACCTGGATCTTTTGAATCCCGCAAATCTCACAAAACTGATTTCGGAACTAAATTCTCAGGACAATGTATCACTATTGGTATCGGATACGGTTTCCAATCTCTTGGATCAAGTTCAAAGCTTGGGCGCAGAGATGGTAGAAACATCTCAGATGACCATAGAAACATTGAAGGATGTAGAAATGTTTACCGGCGAGATTGTACCAATGGATGGCAATGACATTTCACAGGACGTTGTGAACATCCCAAGTAACGAACAACCGATGGTAGGACATGAGGTAATGCCGCAAGAAGGTGTAGCAATGGAGATGCAAACTCCAAAGGATGCGCCAATGGATGGACCTGGGGAAGAGCTGTTACATGATTTTCCAATGGACGAGGAAACAGAGGTACCAAAGGTATTGGTAAAAGAATCCAATGTGGAAGTGGATGAAACCAATGATTTGGCTGACGAAGTGGAAGGCGGATTGAAGAATCTGATGAAGGAAACCGGAAACACCGCCCAAAATGAAACCAATTCCGCCAGGGACCAGATGATGGGCAAACATCATAGCACATCGTCACAACCAACCACACCATCAACAGAAGCACCTGTTGGACCAACCTTTACGGCAACTGCAGAACAAGTTCAGGCTACGGTGGAACGTACCACTTATACTTCCGGTATTGATACCAGAGATATTATTCAGCAGATTGTAAACAATGCCAAGGTTACCATTAGCCAGCAAGTAACTTCCATGGAGATGGAGTTAAATCCTCAGAATTTGGGCCGTATGATTTTAAATGTTGCAGAGAATGACGGCAAAGTTACTGCACACATCACATTACAGAACGAAGCAGTTCGTCAGGCGATGGAATATCAGATGTCTGTATTGAAGGATAACTTGAATCAGCAGGGCATTAAGGTGGAAGCCGTTGAAGTTTCCGTTGGAACCCATGAGTTTGAACGGAACCTAGAGGAAGGCCAGAATCAACCGAATCAACAGCAACCGGAAGAATCCAAGCCATTCGCAAGTACACGACGCAGCAACATCAATCTCAATCAGATGGATGAGTTGGCAGATACGCTGAGTGAAGAGGAAACACTGGTGGCTCGTATGATGAAGGATGCCGGAAATTCCATTAATTTTACGGCATAAATTAAGGAGTAAAATATGGCAGAAACAACATATGTACAGCAAATTCAAAACGGTAAGGTGGTAGAAAATACCAACACCGCAACGGAATCTACGAAAGCTCAGAAGGCTTCCAAAGATACCAAAGATATGTTTTTGCAGCTGTTGGTTGCAGAGATGAAATACCAGGATCCTATGGAGCCGACGGATAATTCGGAGTACGTGAAGGAACTTGCAACCTTTACCCAGGTAGAGACCATGCAGACCTTGCAGTCCGATGTTACCAATATTTCCGCCAATGCCTTATCCGGCAAGTATGTCATTATGAATGCAGAAAACGGCGGCGCAGAGGGATATGTGGATTTTGTGAAGACGGATAGTTCCGGAACCAAGATTTCAGTGGATGGCAAGCTTTATGATGTCACGGCAGTGGAGACGATTTTGGATGATACCTATCACACCGCATTAACCTTAAAAGATACCTTAAGCGCAATGATTAAGGAGCTACCGGATTACAAGACCATGACCTACACCGACGATAATTACAAGAAGGTGGTTGCTCTTGAAACGGTATATTCCAGTTTAGACGCTTATCAGAAAACCATGATTTCTGCAGAAGACCAGGCGACCTGTGAAAAGTACATTTCCCGTATGTCAGAACTGGTAGCTGCAAAGAAAGCAAGTGAAACCGAAGCATAAAAGGAGCAGGATATGAACAAGATGGTCAACGGTTTTACCTCCATTGAGCAGGTAACCAACCAATACTTAAATAAAACCAAAAGTTCAACCCCGATTACTTCCCAAACTCCTTTTTCCAACATCCTAAAAAATCAGTTGGAAGTTGCCGATAACTCTAATGTAAAGTTTTCCAAGCATGCATCCATGCGATTGGATGACCGAAACATTACATTATCCCAGGAGCAGAGTCAGCGGCTGGAAGCAGCAACTGCAAAAGCTGGGGAAAAAGGAATCCAAGATTCTTTGGTTTTATTAGATTCCATGGCATTTATTGTAAATGTACCATCCCAAACGGTGGTCACCGCCATGAATCAGGAGGAATCCCTAGAGAAGGTATTCACCAACATTGACGGAGCTGTAATTGCTTAAGCTGGACCTTATGGAAGCTTTCTCATTGCCAACCGACAGCGGCAATGAATTACAACTCCTTCAAACCTAAAAAATTCGGCAAGGATGCCGGATCAGTAGTAGCACTCCATGGACGGAAATTTATACTTACAGTGATTTGGAGGAACAATATTATGATGAGATCACTTTATGCTGGTGTATCCGGTCTGAAGACCCACCAGACAAAAATGGACGTTATTGGTAACAATATTTCTAACGTTAACACCGTAGCGTTTAAATCATCTTCAACCACATTTGCAGATATCATGTATCAGACCACAGCCGGAGCATCCGGTGCGACTGCAACCACCGGTGGTGTGAACCCGACGCAGATTGGTCTTGGTACTCAGAGCGGATCCATTAAGGTATCCATCGCTAGTGCCGGTGCAGCACAGAATACCGGTAATGCGTTCGATATCAAGTTAACGGATTCCAATTCCACCAATTTCTTCATCGTAAACAACGGTTCCGAGAACTTGTTTACCCGTGCAGGTTCTTTCTACTTGGATGGTAACGGAAACCTTGCCATGACCTCTACCGGTTATCTGGTTATGGGATGGCAGGTGGATGAAGAAACCAACGCTATCCGTCAGGATACGGTTAGTCCGCTTCGTATTATGCAGGCAGCAAATTTAACATCTGAACCGGAAGCAACCACACAGGCCAATGTATCCGGTATTATCGACAAGAACGATACGGATGTAAACTCTGTTGCCGGACGTGCCATGAACTTGACCTTTTATGATAATCTGGGTTATGCATATACCGCGAAGTTTGCAGTGAAGGCACAGGACGTGGAGACCGGTGCTTATACCATTGCTTTAACCAGTATCTTAGATCAGGATAATGTGGATATTTTAGCAGAGGCAATTGCGGATACCACCAATACCACAGAGCAGGTGAATAACCTGGCAGAGTTGTTTGGTGATGCAGATTCTTCCGCAACTAACCCATATATCTTAAACAGCAATTATACATACTCCAATGGACAGATTGTATCCCCTGCAGGTTATGCAGTAAATGTCAGCAGTATTGTGGCTCTGGGAACCGGAATTACTCCGGATAGCGTGCTGACCTTGTCTAAGACAACCGATGGTACCACATCTACCATTACCGCCAAGATTTCTGATATGTTTGCGAATGCATCTTCCTTCCCGGATAACATTACCGGCGTATCCGTGAGTGGTACCGGTGATTTGATGGTTTCCTATACCGATACCAACTTTCCGCTGCAGTTTAATGTCAGTGATGGTACCTTCAATAACATCAATGGTGATGGCTCGACCGTTACCTTGAATGCATCCTTGCTGGGAGATCAGTTCCGTGATATTACCATCGATTTTTCGAAATCTTTAAACTACAACAACGGTGGTAGTTCTACTCTTGGAATTGAGCGTGGTACCGTGGCGGATTCCAGTGATGGCGCAGGTAAGAAACTTGGTGCCATGACCGGTGTATCCATTGATAAGACCGGTAAGATCTTCGGTTCCTATGACAATGGTAATACGGTTCTTTTGGGCCAGATTGCAGTTGCACAGTTTGCCAATGCCTCCGGTTTGGAAGCACTTGGTGACAACGTATTTACCAGCACCTTAAACTCCGGTGATTTCGATGGAATCGGTGTTGAGGTTACGGCAGACGGCGGTAAGATGAGTAGTGGTCAGTTGGAAATGTCCAACGTTGACCTCTCCACAGAGTTTACAGAGATGATTACCACGCAGCGTGGTTTCCAGGCAAACTCCAGAATCATTACCGTTTCCGATACTCTGTTGGAAGAATTGACAAACTTGAAGCGATAATTTCATAAATTCGTGAAACTTACGGAAGTAGGAGTCCCAGACGGAACTCCTACTTCTTGTGGTTTATGGATTTGGACAAAAATAGCAAAAAATCTTTTATTTATTTGGTTTTCCATGGTAAAAGTTTTCAAAAGTCGGTAGACAAGATACACAAAATCTAGTAGAATTAAACCAAAAAGTAGGTGTCTTTGCGCCAATCGACTGAATTTTTTTCAATGATCGTAATCCCGAGTTGAAGATAGGATGGTGAATGCTTTGGATATAGCATATTTGGGCGGTATTGTAGCCGGTATAATCATGGTAGTGTTCGGAATTGTTTCCTCTGGTGGTGTTGTTGCGCTGGGAAACTTCGTTGACGTACCATCCATCATTATCACAATCGGTGGTTCCCTGACCTCCGTATTATCAAGTAATAAGATGCCAAATTTCACCGGTGGATTCGGTGGACTTGGTTTGGCAATGAAAGAACCGCAGGGCACGGATCCGACAGCGGTTATTCGCAGTGTTATTGATATGGCAAACATTGCACGTAAGGAAGGCTTACTGGCATTGGAAGAATCTGCAAACTCCATCGAAGATGAGTTTTTGAAGAAAGGTATCATGCTGGTTGTTGATGGTACCGATGCAGATTTGGTTCGTGCCATTTTGGAGACAGATATTGATTCCATGGAAGCACGCCATAAGGTGGGCATTGGATTCTGGGAGAAATGGGCAGAGATGGGTCCTGCTTGGGGTATGATCGGTACCCTGATTGGATTGGTTAACATGTTGAAGAACCTGTCGGATTTCTCCACCATCGGACCGAATATGGCGGTTGCGTTGTTGACCACCTTGTACGGTTCCTTGATTGCAAACTGGTTGTGTTCACCTACCGCAGCGAAGCTTGCGGTGAACAATAGCCTGGAAGTTGCTTATAAGACCATTGCGGTTGAGGGCTTACTTTCCATTCAGGCCGGTGAAAACCCACATGTAATCGAAGAGAAGTTGAAGACATTCTTACCTCCGAAGGTACGTGAATCTTTGGGCGGTGAAGAAGGCGGCGGAGGTGAAGGCTGATGGCTAAAAAACCGAAGCAGGAAGACGCGCCCAAAGGCTCGCCCGCTTGGATGGCGACTTTCTCCGACTTAATGAATTTGCTGTTGTGCTTCTTCGTGTTGCTCTTCTCCATGTCTTCGGTAGATGCAGCAAAGTACGAGATGGTAGCAGCGTCCTTGTCGGCAGCGTTTAGTATTTTTACACCAAGCGGGGCCACCATTGTGGATGGCCAGCTGGTTGGAAGTGGTGTTAGTCAGTTGCCGGATATTGCGAACTTTTTTGGTGATTCCTTAAGTGAAGGCGAAGGTGCAGAAGGCGGCGAAAGCACGCCGAGTGGTGAAACCAGCATGAATAACAATGGTGGTGCAACTACAGATACCCAGATGGAAAGTACCGGAGAGGTTCAGACCGCCAACAATGGAGGTCAGTCTACCACAGGTGCAAACCAGGGATCTGAGTCCCAGGATGGTACCGAGTCCGGTGTTACGTCGGAACAAGAAGCAGAAGAACTTCTGGAACAGAAGGCACTGTCGGAAAGCGAGAAGATGGCCCAGAAGGTGCAGGAACAGGCATCTGCCTATGGTATCCAGGACCAGATTGAAGTGGATTTCAATGGCCAGTATGTGCGGATTACCTTAAGCGGGGCGTTGCTGTTTGATTCTGCAGAAGCAACCCTGCGAGGTGAGGCGGTTCCTCTGGTGGAACGTATTGGTAAGATTTTAAATAACTACTCGGACAATCTGATTGAAGTAGAAGGACATGCGGACAATGTGCCCATTTCTTCTTCCAAATATGAGAGCAACGACGTATTATCCATGTATCGAGCTCTGAACGTGGCAAACCAGTTGCGAGAGGTTACGGATATTGATCCGGCT
Source organism: Lachnospiraceae bacterium (assembly GCA_024690885.1). Classification (GTDB taxonomy): domain Bacteria; phylum Bacillota; class Clostridia; order Lachnospirales; family Lachnospiraceae; genus XBD2001. The sequence goes on along the minus strand of JAILOI010000037.1, from coordinate 23,866 downwards.
CATATTTATTCCTCCGGTCGCGGTGATTACGAACCGATTGCAGATAATTCCACTGCAGAAGGTCGTGCCAGAAACCGAAGGGTTGAAATCAAGATTTATAATTCCTATAACTCAGACAGTTTGGAATAGCGGGAGAGGTTTATTAGCATGAAGAAGAATTTATTAACCATCATTACATTTGCGTTGGTTCTGGTGAACATTGTTTTGACTGCAATCTTAACCATTACGGTTATGCCGGAAGTAAAGAAAGTGAATGAATTGGTGACCAAGATTTGTGATGCCATTGATTTGGATTTACAGGCAGCAACCGGCGCAGAATCCACCGAGAATATATCTTTGGAGAATGTTACGGTTTACAACCTGCCGGAGTCTTTGACCATCAATTTGAAGCAGGATGCTGACGGCAATCCACATTATGCGGTGATTTCCGTTTCCTTGTCTTTGAACAAGAATAGTGAAAGCTATGAGACCTATCAGCCTGCGATGGATGACTATGCCGGAATTATCAGCAGTACCGTAAATTCTGTGGTATCCAAGTATACATTGGCGGAGATTTCCGCAGATCAAAGTGGCGTACAGCGAGAGATTAAGAATGAACTGAATGCGCAATTTGGCAACAACTTAGTGGTAAGCGTTGGTTTCTCCAAGGTTACGTTTAACTAGGAATGATTGCTATGATTTTTGAAACAAGGGTGGTGAGATCTCATGAGTGATGTACTGTCTCAAAGTGAGATAGATAATCTCCTTGCTGCTTTAAGTAGTGGTGAGGTAGACGCCGAAGAAATGAAAAAAGAAGGCGAAAAGCAGTCCGTCAAAGACTATGATTTCGCCAGACCATCTAAGTTTTCCAAGGAACACTTACGTACCTTAGAGATTATTTTCGAACACTATGGTCGATTGCTCTCCACAAACCTTCCGGTTTTCTTGCGGAAGAATATCCAGGTGGAGGTTATGAACTCTGAGGCCGTTACCTATATGGAGTTTTCCAACGCACTGTCCAATCCGGTGCTTCTTGGAATTATTGATTTCGCACCCTTAAAGGGCAACATTATTATGGAGATGGCCACCAAGATTGGTTACACCATTGTAGACCGAATGCTTGGAGGTGAAGGCGAACCTCTTGATAAGGTACGTGACTTTTCCGAAATTGAGATGATCATCATAGAACGTGTCATGAACTCTTGCGTAGAACTTCTGCGCGAGCCGTGGTTAAACGTTTTGGATGTCATGCCACGATTGGAGCGAATCGAGACCAACTCTCAGTTTGCACAGATTATTTCCCCATCGGAAATGATTGCAATTGTGACAATAAATATTAAAATAGGAGATGTAGAGGGACTGATTAATGTGTGCCTCCCATATCTCACACTAGAGCCTGTGATGGATAAGCTGAATACCAAATTCTGGTACTCATCCCAGCAGGACGTGGCAGAGGAATCCTTCAGTGACGATATCGAGAAATTGATTTCGAAGGCTGCGGTTCCGGTTACTGCTGTTCTAGGAAACAGTTCTATCAATGTCAGTGATTTTGCGGCATTACAGATAGGAGATATCATTCGCTTGGACCGTAAGGTTGACGATGAGTTGGAAATTTATGTGGGTGATATCAAGAAATTCACTGCATTACCGGGTTCATCCGGCAAGAATTACGCGGTGCGAGTAACAACAATTTTGAGGGAGGAGCAAGAAGATGGGTGACACCACACTGTCACAGGAAGAAATTAATGCGCTGTTTAATGATGCAGCAGCTTCCCAAGGCTCTAGCGCTCCGTCAGACGGTGACTTAACAGACAACGAGAAAGATACCATTGGGGAGGTTGCCAACATCAGTATGGGAACGGCAGCCACCACCTTGTTTTCTTTGGTAAACAAGAAGGTGGAAATTTCCACACCGGTGGTTTCGGTTTCGACTTGGTCGAATATCGCAGATGAATACGTTCGTCCTTGCGTTATGGTCAAGATCGGTTACACCAAGGGTCTGAACGGTACCAATGTTTTGGTACTGAAGGAGAACGATGTCAAGATTATTACGGACTTAATGATGGGCGGTGATGGCTCCAACACCGACGGCGAGATTGGTGAACTTCACTTATCTGCTATCAGTGAGGCGATGAACCAGATGATGGGTTCTTCGGCCACATCCCTTTCTTCCATGCTGAACAAGATGGTAGATATTTCTCCACCATCCTCTGATTTGATTGATATGTCCGAGTCCTTGGATGGGGCAGAGGTTGATGACTTTCTTCGTGGCAATTTCATCAAAATCGAATTTAAGCTTTTAATTGGGGATTTGATTGACAGCAAGATTATGCAGCTGTATCCTATTGAATTGGCCAAGGAAATGTGCGGAGACATTACCTCTAATATGGAGAGTGATTCTGCTTCCACCGTGGATGACAATGCCTTTGATCCGCAACCGGCACCACAGGCAGCTCCACAAGCGGAGCCACAATTGGCGCCACAACCGGAAGCACAACCGGCACCACAGCCGATGGCCGGTCAGCCAATGATGGCACAACCGATGATGGCACCGCCGCCACAGCAGCAGTACAATGTACAGCAGGCGCAGTTCACGTCATTTACTCCGGGCTATGTTCCAACGTTTTCTGCGGAAAACATCGATTTAATCATGGATGTACCGTTGGAAGTAACCGTAGAATTGGGTAGAACTCATAAATCAATTCATGATATACTTGATTTTGCTCCCGGAACCATTATAGAATTAAATAAGATAGCCGGTGAACCGATTGACGTTCTCGTGAATGGCAAGTTTGTTGCCAAGGGCGAGGTAGTTGTCATTGAGGAAGCGTTTGGTATCCGTATTACGGAAATCATGAAATAACATAGGCGAAGAGGAGATGAAAAGATGGCAAAGAATATTTTAATTTGTGATGATGCAGCATTTATGAGAATGATGATTAAGGATATCCTCACAAAGAATGGCTACAATGTTGTAGGCGAAGCTGAGAACGGAGTCAAAGCTATTGAAGCGTATTCTGAATGCAATCCAGATCTTGTTTTGATGGATATCACAATGCCTGAGATGGACGGCATTGGTGCTTTGAAGGGTATTCGTGAGAAGGACCCGAATGCAAGTGTTATTATGTGTTCTGCTATGGGTCAGCAGGCAATGGTTATTGAGGCAATTCAGTCCGGCGCCAAGGACTTTATCGTTAAGCCATTCCAGGCAGAACGTGTATTAGAAGCGGTTAAGAAAGTTATAGGCTAAGTCCATGTATGTAACTTCAACAGGTGAGAATGTGTTTGAATTTATTGTCGTTCTCATTATCTTTGTGGGAGTACTTGTACTAACCTATTATACAACGCGATTTATTGCAAACTACCAGAAGGCGCATACCTTCAATAAGAACATTGAAATTATTGAGACTGCGCGGGTAGCCAACAATAAATATATCCAGGTGGTACGTGTCGGCAAGGAAGACTACTTTGTGATTGGCGTGGGCAAGGATGAAATTGCGCCCATTGGACAAGTCAGAGGCGAGGATCTTGATCTTTCGACAGAAGACGTTACGGTACCGGATGTAACGAAACTTTCTAAGAATTTTAAGGATTTTATGGATTCCTTCCGGAATGAGAATTCGAATGTAGATAAGTAGGCATTGCACATGAAGGGATTCAAGAAACTTTATTGTAAAATCAGTATTATATTTGCGTGTATTGCGCTGGCAATTTCACTGGCTCTGGTATTCGTACCGGAGACAGTTTTTGCTACGGAATCAGACGAGGAGACGGAGCTTAGCACTGATTATGGTGCCACCAATCGGGCTCCCAATGCATCCGATGAGACCACAGGCAGCGGCAGAGGATTCACTTTATCTTTTGATGGAGATACGGGTAGCCTTTCTTCTACCGTCCAAATCCTGTTGGTGTTGACGGTCATTGCACTGGCTCCCTCGATTTTGGTGATGCTCACGTCTTTTACCCGAGTCATCATCGTATTGCATTTCGTGCGAGCAGCCATTGGTACACAGACGTCTCCGCCGAATCAGGTTCTCATTGGTTTGGCACTTTTTTTGACCATTTTTATTATGTGGCCGACCTTTTCCCAGATTAATGAGAATGCGCTAAAGCCGTTGGATGAGGGAACCATCACCCAGGAAGAAGCCTTGGAGGAAATCGAGGTTCCGTTCCGTGAGTTTATGTACGGACAGACACAGACCAAGGATTTAAATCTCTTTTGCGAGATTGCAGAAGTGACCTACGAGGACTACGACGATGTGCCGTTCTACGTATTGGTTCCAAGTTTTATCATCAGTGAGCTTCGGACTGCGTTTATCATTGGATTTTTGATTTATATTCCGTTTATTGTCATCGATATGGTTGTGGCATCGGTATTGATGTCCATGGGTATGATGATGCTCCCGCCTACCACCATTTCCTTGCCCTTCAAGGTCTTGTTGTTTGTGCTGGCAGACGGATGGAACTTGGTAATTGTAAACTTGGTCAAGACGTTCTATTAGAGGAGGGAAGCTCATGACAGAAGGTCAGATTTTGGATATTATGCGTGATGCGTTTTATACCATCATTATCTGTGCAGCGCCGCCTCTCTTGATTTCCTTGGTGGTTGGTTTGATTGTCTCTATCTTTCAGACCATTACCTCCATTCAGGAACAGACCCTGACGTTTGTGCCGAAGATTGTTGCGATTTTCGTTTCTTTGATCGTATTTGGCTCATTTATTTTAAATCATCTTTTGGATTTTATGACGCGCTTATGGGGAAATTTCAGCGTCTACTTAGGATAACCGATGACAGATATTACATTTAATCTTGTATATTTTGAATATTTCCTTTTGATTTTGGTGCGCATCGCAACTTTTATGTTCGTTGCGCCCTTTTTTAATCAACAAGGAATTCCGGCCATGAGTAAGATTGGGGTGGCTTCCATCGTTTCCATTCTGGTACTTTATACCTTACATCCGACAGAGGAAGTCTATACGTCTGCCATTGGATTTGGGGTACTCATTGTAAAAGAGGCACTGGTTGGGTTGATTATGGGCTATGCAGCCTATCTTGCCAGTACCATTATTGTGTTTGCCGGTAACCTGATTGATATGGAAATCGGCTTTTCTATGGTGACAGAGTTTGATCCAAGCCAGCGTATGCAGGTGACCATCACCGGTAGTATCTATAACTACTTCATGCTGATGATGCTTGTGACCTTGAATTTCCATCAGTATTTGATTCGCGCCATTGTGGATTCTTTCCAGTTGATTCCCTTGGGCGGAGCCGTATTGGATCGGGAGTTGTTGTTATCTTCTGTAACGTTGGCGATGGTGAATTATTTTATTGTGGCATTTCGCATTATGCTTCCGGTATTTGCAACGCTGATGATTATCAACTGTGTTCTGGGTATTATGGCTAAGGTGGCTCCGCAGATGAATATGTTTGCGGTTGGTATCCAAATTAAACTGTTGGCCGGCCTGGCAGTGCTGCTTTTAGTCAGCTTTCTGTTTCCGGAAGTAGTGGATTTTATTGTGACGGAGATGAAGCATAACATTATCAATCTGACGGAAGGATTATATGACCATGGAGTATAGTGGGGCCCTGCGGCTTTCCTATCATCTGCAGTTTTTTGCGGATGAGAAGACGGAGCCGGCGACCGCCAAGAAAATTCAAGATACCCGTAAGAAGGGACAGGTGGGCAAAAGCCAGGAGTTTGCCTTCGGCGTGGAGCTGTTGTTTATGTTCGTCTGGTTACGCTTGTTTTCTTCGTTTATGGCAGATCGTTTTGTGAAGATTTTCCGATGGGTATATGGGGATTCCATTTTGGAATTTGCATCTCATCAGGCCCATGGAGTATCTATGGATACGCTGCAGGGTTTTTTTACCCAGGTGATTTTGCAGATTCTGTTGATTTGCGCGCCGTTTTTTGCCGGTGGGTTTCTTGTGGCAGCCCTTAGTACCGGGTTGCAGTTTCAGTTTAAGATCAGCTTCGAACCAATGAAACCGAAGCTGGATAAGTTTAACCCCATCAATGGTTTAAAGCGTATGTTTTTCTCCAAGGAATCGGTGTTTAACTTATTTTTGTCCATTGTAAAGATTTTAGTGATTGGTCTCATTGCTTTTTATAGTTTGCGCGATCACGTTTCGGAGATTTTTATTCTCTATGATTTGAGCCTGTTTCGTGGCGTGGCGCTGGTGGGGAATCTGGTGATCGATACCGGTATGCGAATCTCTATCGTCTACATCATCGTTGGTATTGCAGATTTAATCTTCCGTAAATGGAAGTTTAAGGAGGACATTAAGATGTCCAAGCAGGAAGTCAAGGATGAGTACAAGGACGCAGAAGGAGATCCTCAGATCAAGGGACAACAGCGTCAGCGTATGCGTGAGGCTTCCCAGCGACGTATGATGGCGTCCGTTCCGCAAGCGGATGTGGTCATTACCAACCCGACCCATTTGGCTGTTGCTATCAAATACGATGCGGATGAAGCCAACGCCCCCATTGTAGTTGCCAAGGGAGAACAGTATTTGGCTCAGAAAATCAAGGAAGTTGCCAAGGAACATGCGGTGGCAATCGTTGAAAATAAGCCCCTTGCCCGAAGCTTGTATGCAACCGTAGATATTGGGCAAGAAATCCCGCCGGAGTTGTATCAAGCGGTTGCAGAGGTACTCGCAGTCATTTATAATAATAGGTAGTATATCTTGTGTTACTTTGGATTTTTGTAATACATTTTGTGCTTTTAGTAAGTTTTTAGGAAGGAGATACATCTGTGGACGTTACCAGTGGTGTGAAAAAAACAGATATTGGTGTCGCTGCGTATATTCTGGCGGCTATCGTATTTTTGATCGTCCCAATCCATTCAGTTCTTCTGGATTTGATGTTGACCCTCAACATCTCTATTGCACTGATTATTATGATTCGTTGTCTCTATACCCAAGAGATTTTGGAGATGTCGAATTTCCCAACGATTCTTTTGTTTACGACGATTTTTCGAATTTCATTGAACGTTTCATCCACCCGATTGATTCTAACCACCGGTAATCCCGGTAATGTGGTTACCACATTCGGAAGCTTCGTTGGTGGAGGCGACTTGATTGTTGGTGCCATCATTTTCATCATCCTGTTGATTGTGCAGTTCGTTGTCATCAACAAGGGTTCTGAGCGAGTTGCAGAAGTTACGGCACGTTTTACCTTGGACGCGATGCCAGGTAAACAGATGGCCATCGATGCAGATTTAAATACCGGCGCCATCACGGACGAAGAGGCGAAGGCACGTCGTGAGAAGTTGCAGAACGAAGCCAGTTTCTTCGGTAGCATGGACGGTGCTACGAAGTACGTCAAGGGAGATGCGGCTGCCGGCCTGATCATCACCTTTGTAAACCTAATCGGCGGTATTATTATGGGTGTTTCCCGCGGTGGTATGTCTGCGGCAGATGCCTTGAGTCAGTATGGTATCTTAACCATCGGTGATGGCCTGGTATCCCAGATTCCGTCCCTGTTGATTTCTTTGGCAACCGGTATTCTTGTTACCAAGGGATCGAAAGAGGCAGATTTCTCCGGACTTTTGGTACATCAGTTATTTGGCTTGCCGAAGGCGTTGTATATCGTTGGCGCGATTATGATTTTTTTCGCGTTTACACCATTGAATACGGTGATGTTTTTGGCATTTGGTATTGCTTTTATCATTACCGGTTATTCCATGCAGAAAACCATTGGGGAGGAATCCATCGAACAGGAAGTGGCGGCAGAGGAATCCGAGGCGGAGGAAATTCGACGGCCGGAGAATGTGGTCTCTCTCTTGTCTGTTGATCCCATCGAGTTGGAGTTTGGTTACGGCATTATCCCACTTGCGGATGTTAACCAGGGTGGTGACTTGTTAGACCGCGTGGTAATGATTCGTCGCCAGATTGCGTTGGAACTTGGTACAGTCGTTCCAATCATTCGATTGCGTGATAACATTCAGCTGAATCCGAACCAGTATATTATTAAAATCAAGGGCATACAGATTACCGAAGGTGAGATTATGTTTGACCATTATATGGCCATGAATCCGGGCTATGTGGAGGAGGAAATTGTGGGTATTCCAACCCAGGAACCATCCTTCCATCTGCCGGCACTCTGGATTACCGAGAGCCAGCGGGAGCGTGCAGAGAGCTTGGGCTATACCGTTGTGGATCCGCCATCTATTATTGCAACCCACTTGACGGAGATTATTCGTCAGCATATTGATGAACTTCTGACCCGTCAGGATGTTCAGAATCTGGTGAACAACCTGAAGGAATCCAATCCGGTATTGGTGGACGAGCTAACACCAAGCCTGTTGAATTTGGGCGAAATCCAGAAAGTATTGCAGAATTTGTTGAAGGAAGGTATTTCCATCCGCGATTTGCTGACCATCTTCGAAATTTTAGCCGACCATGCGTCTACGTCCCGCGATACGGATGTGTTGACGGAGTATGTCCGTCAAGGTTTGAAGCGTGCGATTTCCGGTAAGTATTTCGAACCAACCGAGGTCAACCGTGTGATTACCGTGGATCCGAAGGTGGAACAGGAGATTATGGGGTCCATCAAACAGACGGAGCAGGGCGCTTATATTACCTTGGATCCGGAACGGATTCATGCAATTATGGAGTCTGCCAAGGCAGAGGTTGCCAAAATCGAAGAGATGGGCAAGTCCGCCATTGTGGTGTGCTCCCCAATTGTTCGTATGTATTTTAAGAAATTAAGTGAAGATTATTTTGATGATTTGATTGTAGTGTCCTATAACGAAGTGGAGAACAACGTTGAGCTGCAGTCGGTAGGGATGGTGACAGGCTAAGATGACCATTAAGAAATTTTTGGGTAAGACAAAAGAAGAAGCAATCGCTGCGGCTAAGAATGAACTTGGAAACCAGGTGGTAATCCTTAACGTGAAGGAAGTCGGCAAGGGTGGATTTCTGGGGTTGTTCCAGAAATCTGAATATGAGGTAACAGCGGCGGTAGAAGATGATGCAGCCGGCGCAAATTTTGTAATGGATTTGGATCGGGTATCGGAGTCTGCAGCACCACTGAAGCCGGAACCTCTGCGCCCGACCTCTAACTTTACGGCGGTTGCAGATGAACAGATTTCCCTGGGTGCATCTCAGGATGATTTGAAGAGCGCCTTTCAGGAGATTTCAGAAGTGATTAAGAAGAATGAAGCTCCGTCCATATCAAATCCGGCACCTCAGCCGAAGCCGGAAGTGAAGACAACGCCTGCTGCCGCAACAACTGCAGCGGCGAAACCGGAGTTTCAGCCTTTGTTTACTTCGGATGCGTCCCCTGCGGAAGCAAAGCCGGTTTCTCAGCCGAAGACGACAGGTGTTTCCTCTGTCACGTCGCAAACCAAGGCTGCTGAGACGTCTCCATTTTTGAATCGCGCCACCAGCAATCGATCCTTCTTGAAGATTTTGTATAACACCTTGTTGGACCACGAGTTGGAGGAAGTCTATATCAATCAGTTATTAGAGGATATGGGTAAAATTCTTGCATCCGGTAATAGTTTGGATTACTTGATTTCCAATGTTTACCAGAAGATGGTATTGAAGATGGGCAAGCCGAAGACCATCTCTCTGCGAGAGGACTCCCGCCCTCAGGTGGTATTTCTGGTTGGACCTACCGGTGTTGGAAAAACAACAACCATTGCCAAACTGGCTTCCATGTTCCAGGTTGGGATGCATAAGAAGGTGGGCTTGATTACATCGGATGTATATCGAATTGCTGCCACCAATCAGTTGGCAGAATATGCCCGAATCTTAAAAGCGCCGTTTGCAATCTGCTATGCAGCAGAGAACTTGAATGAACTGGTTGCAAAACAGAATGATTGCGATTTGATTTTGGTGGATACGGTGGGCTTTTCTCATCGCAATACGGAACAGCGCGAGAATTTGGAACAGCTGTTAAATGCATTGGACGCCAAGTACTCCAGAGATATCTATCTGGTGTTAAGCGCAACCACCAAAGCGGTGGATTTAAAAGCCATCGTTGATGCTTATAAGCAGTTTACCGATTTTGATTTGATTTTTACCAAGTTGGATGAGACATCCAATTATGGCAACGTATACAACATGAAATTATATTCCGGCGTGGAATTATCTTATGTGACCAACGGACAGACCGTACCCAACGATATTGAAGTGGTGGACTCACAGAAGATGGTTCGTCAGTTGCTTGGAGGTCACTAAATGGATCAGGCACAGCATTTGCGCAATATCGTAAAAGCACAGGAATTAAACTACATACAACAGGCACGTGTAATTACGGTAACCAGTGGCAAAGGCGGCGTTGGAAAGTCTAATTTGGCAGTCAACTTAGGTGTATGGTTTCGGAATATGGGCAAGCGTGTCATTATTTTTGATGCGGATTTTGGCTTGGCCAACGTAGAGGTATTGTTTGGACGGGTTCCGAAGTACAACTTAAGTGATGTGATATACGGCGATAAGAAAATCACAGAGATTGTGACGGAAGGTCCCATGGGGATTGGATTTGTTTCCGGCGGCAGCGGCATTGTCAGTCTGAATAACTTAGATGAGCTACAGGTACGTCACCTGATTCGTTCCTTATCTACCCTAAATGAACTATGCGATATCTTAATCATTGATACCGGCGCAGGAGTGGGGGATACGGTATTGGAGTTTGCAGTTGCGTCCCCGGAAGTGCTGTTGGTTACCACGCCGGACCCAACCTCCATTACGGATTCTTATTCCCTGGTGAAGGCTATGTACAAAAGTCCTAAGTTTGACGCAACCACAACCAAGATTTCTATGGTGGCCAACAAGGTCAGCTCTGCGGAAGAAGCCAACAACCTCCATCAGAAATTGAATTCGGTGGTGGGCCGATTCTTACACGGCAAGGTGGATTTCCTGGGCATGATTCCTTCGGATCGCGCCCTCGAGCATGCGGTAATTCATCAGCAGGTGGTATCCGTGACACAGCCTCAGGCAAAATCTTCCAAAGCCTTTGAACAGTTAGCAAAAAGTATTCTTGGAGAATCCAAGCCAGAGTATCAACGGCGCGGATTGACGGATTTTTTTCGGAATTTTATGAATAAATCATAAGAGGAAGCATATGACAGAAATATTACCCGGTACAAAAGTAGATATTCGAATCCAGCAGGAAGCCAGCCGTAGTATGGCAACCGGTCAGGAAGTGCAGTCCTTTGTCAGCAAAGTGTTTGATGTATTGGACGATGGATCACTGGAGTTGGATGTACCCAGCGTTGGCGGTAAGCTGGTCTTATTACCCCTGAATATTCGCTATGAGCTGATCTTTTCTTCCAAGGCCGGCATGCGTATGGGCCAAGTGGAAATTGTACAACGTTATAAGCGTGGGAACTTCTATATTATGAAGGCGGTTTTGACCAGTAAAATCGAGCGATTCCAGCGTAGAGAATACTATCGCCTGCAATGTGCCTTACCATCCTATTTCCTGCCCCTGGATATGGATGAGAAGACCATATTAAAACTTCCGAGTATTCACGCCATGCTTCAAGACAACGGAAACCTACGGAAGGACATCGGAAGCTGCACCATTCTGGATTTGAGTGGTGGTGGCGCCCGGTTCGTTTCCCGGAAGGATATCGGTGATCGACCGTATGTCTTGTTACAATTTACAATTGACGAAGGAAATGTTAAGACAAATGTAGAATTATTTGGTAAAATATTAGAAAATAAATATGACAGACCCAATGATAATCATTTGTATCGTGTGAAATTTTTGTATCGTGACTCAGAATGGCAAGAGACAATCGTTAAGTATATTTTTGAACAGCAACGCAGGATACGCAGAAAAGAACAAGGGGATACGTAATGTATAAGATTCTAGTCGTCGATGACTCTGCACTCATGAGAAAACTCATGTGTGATATAATCAATTCAATCCAAGGTTTTCAAGCAGCGGATGTTTGCTCGGATGGCGAAAGTGCGTATCGTTGTCTGACGTCCAATCAGTATGATGCTGTGACCATGAATATGATGCTTCCCAGAGTTTCGGGACTAGAAGTTTTGAAACGGATGAAAGCCAATAATATCAAGGTTTCCGTGGTTGCGATTTCTTCCACAGTCAAGGAAGACCAGGATATTACGGTGGAAGCATTAGAGTCCGGCGCCGTAGAATTTGTTCTACGTCCATACCGTTTGGCTGGACCGGATAAACTTACCTTTTCTCAAGAACTTGAGAAAGCCCTGCACGTTGCAGTTGGCAAACCATATGTGGAAGCGTCACCGGTGAATATGCCCAAGCGCTCTGTTACCATGGTTGGTAAGATGGATACTCTTCCAAGCGCGCAACCCAGCGAACCGAAGCCACAAGCACCTAAGGTGGAACCGCCGAAAGTGGATGTGAGTGGTCCTTCCAAATCTGTTGCACCTCGTCCTGTAAGAACAGGTAAATATAGCTTGATTGCCATTGCATCTTCTACCGGTGGCCCACAAGCATTGCATACCTTTCTTCCCATGCTTCCGGAACATGTGGGAGTGCCCATTGTGGTGGTACAGCATATGCCTAAGGGTTTTACCGCTTCTTTAGCAGATCGCATTGACTCCAAAGCGAAACTTACAGTCAAAGAGGCAGAACCAAACGAGATTCTGTTACCGGATTATGTCTATATCGCTCCGGGCGGACGGCATCTTCAGGTCATTGAGAACCAGGGGAAACTAGTGGCCAGAGTTTTTGATGATCCGCCAGTGAACAATCTACGACCGTGTGCAGACGTGATGTATCAATCCCTTGAATCGTTGTCCATCGACAACATTCTGTGTGTGGTACTCACCGGCATGGGTGCAGATGGTTCCAAAGGCATCGCATCATTGAAAACCAAGAAGAAATTGTACGTAATCACACAAAGTGAGGATACTTGCGTTGTTTACGGAATGCCAAAAGCAACGGATCAAATGGGGCTTTCGAACCTGTCTGCGCCGATTACAGGCATTGCAAACGCTATTGTCAAAGAAATAGGAGGTTGAAGCAATGGATGTAAGTCAGTATCTTGATATTTTCATTGACGAAACAAACGAACACATTCAGAGCCTGAGCGACAACATTATGGCTTTGGAGCAGGAACCGGAAAATAAGGATACCATCAATGAGATTTTCCGTGCGGCTCACTCTTTGAAGGGTATGGCCGGTACCATGGGCTTTAAGCGCATGCAGCATTTGACCCATGATATGGAAAACGTATTTTCCGAAGTACGTAACGATACCATCAAGGTAAACAGCAACCTGATTGATATCTTGTTCCAGTGCTTAGATGCGATCGAAGGCTACCTGAATACCGTCAAGAATACTTCGGACGAAGGTACGGAAGACAACGAAGTATTGATTAAGCAATTGAATGATTACTTGAATGGTGGCGGCGGTGATGCACCGGCAGCGGCAGCGGCTGCGCCTGCTGAGGAAGCGGAAGAGAAGGCAGAAGAGGCCCAGACGGAGGATGCTTCCGCAGAAGAATTCAAGACGTTAAAATTAGATGACTCTGAGAAGGGTAGATTAAAGGAAGCACAGGAGTCCGGACTGAATTTGTTTGGATTTACCATGCATATCCATCCGGAATGCTTACTAAAGGCTGCTCGTGCATTCCTGGTATTTAAAGCCTTAGAGGACTATGGTGAGATTTTGGTATACCATCCATCCTCTCAGGAAATTGAAGATGAGAAGTTTGAACTCACCTTCAGTTGTATCGTAGGTTGCGCCGGCGATGATTTAAATGCAATGAAGGAAGCGGTTGGTGCTGTTTCTGAAATTCAGAATGTGGAATGTGCCAAGGTATCCTTTGAGCAATATGATAAGGACGGCGATGAGGCTCCGGCAGCTACTGAATCTGAGAGCACACCTGCACCGGTTGCTCCTGCAGCTTCTGCAGCGCCTGCTCCTGCAGCAAAGAAAGAGACTCCGGCAGCTGCCAATAAGAAGGCAGCCAATAAGCCGGTTACTGCACGTACCGTACGTGTGGATATCGAGAAGTTAGATGACTTGATGAACCAGGTATCTGAGTTGATCATTGCGAAGAACTCCATCGTATCCATTAGTTCTGCGGAAGCCAAGGGTGCAGATGTGGACCAGACCTTCCGTGAGCAGGTTGAATACTTAGAGCGTATTACCACCAGCTTACACGAATCGGTTATGAAGGTTCGAATGGTACCAATTGAGAGCACCGTAAATAAGTTCCCACGTATGATTCGTGATCTCTCCAGAAAGCTGAACAAGCCGATGGATCTGGTTATGACCGGTGAGGAAACCGAGTTGGATCGTACGGTAGTAGATCAGATCGGTGATCCGTTGCAGCACTTGTTACGTAACTCCGCAGATCATGGTATTGAAGATCCGCAGACCCGTATTGCAGCCGGCAAGCCGGAACAGGGAACCATCTTCTTGAATGCGTTCCAGGAAGGCAACAACGTTATCATCCAGGTTGGAGATGACGGTGGCGGAATTGATACGGAAGCTGTACTGAATAAGGCCATTGAACGCGGCCTGGTATCTCCGGATGAAGCAGAGAACTTATCCCAGAAGGAAATCGTGGACTTCTTGTTTAACCCTGGATTTTCCATGGCGAAGAAGATTACCGACATTTCCGGACGAGGCGTTGGTTTGGATGTTGTAAAATCCAACATTCAGGCTCTCGGTGGTGATGTAGAAGTAAAGACGGAGCTTGGTCAGGGCTCTACATTTACCGTACGCCTGCCTCTGACACTTGCAATTATTCAGGCATTGATGGTTGAAGTTCGTGATGAGAAATACGCAATTGCACTTGGTAGCATCATGAACATCGAGGATATTCCGACCAGCGAAATCAAATACGTACAGGCCAAGGAAGTCATTCATCTGCGTGGTATGGTCATTCCGTTGGTTCGCTTGGACGAGCTTTTGGATTTCGAACCGAAGGAAGAGGAACCGGATGCATTGATCGTGGTAGTTGTTAAGAAGGGCGACAGCTATGCCGGCCTTGTGGTTGACAACTTGATCGGTCAGCAGGAGATCGTTATTAAATCTCTCGGCAAAGTTATTGAGAATAACAAGATTATCAGCGGTGCAACCATCTTAGGTGATGGTGAAGTTGCTATGATTTTGGATGCAAACGCATTGATGTAAGGGAGGTTTCTTATGGCGAATCATAAAGAATTAGAAGCAATTGAAGAAGAGAAAATTCAATATATCGTTGTAAAAATCGGTGATGAGCAGTATGGTATCAACATTGCGCTGGTAGACAATATTGTTCGTATGCAGAAGATTACACGTGTGCCGAAAGCACAGGCACATTATAACGGAGTTATCAACTTGCGTGGTGAAGTTGTTCCGGTTATGAGTGCACGTCGTAAGATGAAATTGGGCGAGGATGTATTAACCAACAAGTCCAGAATTATCATCTTAAAACTTGAGGAACAGGGTTTGGTTGGCATTCAGGTAGACGAAGTGAAGGAAGTTATTTCTTTGGGTGAGTCGGAAATTGAGCGTAACGTTCAGAATGCCAAGAGAAGCGCAAACTCATTTATTAATGGCATCGGTAAGAACGGCAATGATTTGATTTCTATTTTTGAAATCTCAGCATTGGTGGATGAGGTCGATGCATCCTAATTATCGTTTTTGAGGAAAACTATTATGGCAGAAAGCTCCTTTGAGGAAATTAATGAGAAGTACTTTGATGTACTGAAAGAAATCGGTAACATTGGTGCCGGTAATGCCACAACGGCAATCGCGAATATGCTGAACCTTCGGCTCGATATGAAAGTGCCGAAGGTTGAGCTGATTGCAGTCGAGAAAATCGGCTCTGCAATCGGAAGCGAAGACCAGATTGTGGTTGGTATTTTACTTGGTGTTGAGAATGATATCGAGGGAAGCATGATGTTTCTGATGGATTTAACGTCAGCACATCATCTGGTGAATCGTCTGATGATGCGAGATCCGGAATACGATGCGGATTTCGATGATATGGACTTATCCGCGATTCGGGAAATCGGTAATATTATTGCAGGCTCCTATCTATCTGCATTGTCCGGTCTTACGAATTTGAATATCTCACCAACCATTCCATACGTGTCCATTGATATGGCTGCAGCTATCCTTAGCGTACCGGCAATCCAGTTCGGTATGGTAGGAGATAATGCACTTTTTATCAAGACAGAGTTTAGCGATGATGTGGGCATCGATGGATACTTTATTTTAATGCCGGAAGGCGAATCATATGAGAAGATATTGAGAGCATTAGGTTTACCAGTTTAAGAGGTGAATGCATATATGGGAGAAATGATTAAGGTCGGAATGGCAGATCTTAAGGCATGCAAGGCTCCGGACAATCTCACCACGATTGGACTGGGCTCTTGTATCGGCATCGCGATGTATGATCCGGTGTCTAAGATCAGCGGTCTTGCTCATATTATGTTACCTGACAGTACCCAAATTCGTAACAATACCAATATTGCGAAGTTTGCGGACACGGGCATTCAGAAACTGTACGATGACATGATTAAGATGGGGGCGAACAAATCCCGTCTGGTGGCCAAGATTGCCGGAGGCGCCACCATGTTTGCCGGCGGTGCGGCACCCACCATTAACGTTGGTGCACGAAACGCAGAGGCGAGCAAGGCAAAACTCAAAGAATTGGGTGTGAAGCTTTTAGCGGAAGATACCGGACTTAACTACGGTCGAACCGTAGAGTTCTACAGCGAAACCGGGGACTATTTAATCAAAGCTGTGGGCAAGCCGCCGAAGACCATTTAACGGGAGAATATGACATGAATACGAAAATGATACCGCCGTTTGTTGCATTGATGGCATGCGCAATTTCATGCATTGTATCGATTGTACAGCATGTTGCGTTTGGTACGTTTACCGTTCGTTTGGTGGTTTCTGCACTTTTATTTTTAACCATCGGATCCATTGTGAAGATGGTATTGGATTGGGCGTTGGCCCCGGAGGCAGAGTTGCCGGAGGATATGGAAGAGGAGTCTTCGGATGAAGCGGGGGAAACTTCAGAGGAAGCAACGTCGGATGAAGCATCAGAAGACGAATAAACTTGAACATGGGGAACGGATATGAACACAGTAGACAAGGAAAAACTTTGGGATGATTATCGTAAGAATCCCACCCCACAATTGAGAGAGCAGATTATCGTAGAATATGCACCCCTTGTCAAGGTGGTTGCCGGCAAGCTGGCAATGTATCTTGGCAGCAATGTTGAGTACGATGATTTGGTTGGATATGGTGTATTTGGTTTGATCGATGCTATTGACAAGTTTGATCTTGCCAAGGAGGTAAAGTTCGAAACATACGCCAGCTTACGCATCAAGGGTGCGATTTTGGACCAGATCCGCAAGATGGATTGGATTCCCCGTACCGTGCGTCAGAAGCAGAAGAAAATTGACGAAGCATCGAAAACCGTAGAGATTCGAACCGGTAAAGTTGCTTCGGATGCAGAGGTTGCAAGCGAGCTTGGAATCTCAGAGGATGAATACTTAGGTTGGCAGTCTCAGTTGAAGGTAACCAACTTGGTATCCCTAAATGAATTTATGGAGCAGGGCAACGAGCCGGCAATGGATGCCCATCGCAATACGCATTTTGAACAGCCGGAGGATGTTATTTCCAGAGAAGAACTGAAAGAAGTTTTGGCAGAAGCTCTGGAAACATTGACGGAAAAGGAAAAGAAAGTCATACTATTGTATTATTATGAGGACTTAACGTTAAAAGAAATCAGTCGTGTTTTAGAGGTTTCTGAATCACGTGTGTCTCAGCTTCATACCAAGGCCTTGGTAAAAATGAAAAAGAAGATGGGACCATACATGAATATTTTGACCGGTTAACACATGGGGAGGAGGATTGGCCAGCCAATGAGCAATCAGTTAAATGGTTATGTCCAAGTAGAAATCAACGGCTCTCAAGCAATCGGCCATATATATCCGCCGAAAGAGGGAGGACTTCCAATCAATGTGATGGAAGTGGATGAATATTTGACTGCACATGGCATCTCGGAATATGAGAAATCGGAGTTCCGTCGGCAACTGGCAGAACCCAAGGAGAGTACCTTTTCCTTTGGTAATTGCGATGGCCTGGAATTCAGCGAGATGATGTCGATCAAGATTTCGCTTGATCGCATGCGTGTAACCTGTCGTTTTATGCCCCCTTCACTGAAGGGTTCTCGCATGAACGCGAAAGACATCATGGGTGAGTTATCCAAGCGTGGTGTCGTTTATGGAATTGATCAAGAAGCGATTTTAGCATATTTAGAAGATCCTTGTTATGCAACGGATCTTGTTTTTGCGGAAGGACTTCAGCCGGAAATCGGCCGGGATGCTAAGATTGAATATTTCTTTAATACCAATCCTTCCCTAAAACCAAAACATAACGAGGACGGTTCCGTGGATTACCACGATTTGAATACGATTTGCGGTGTGAAAGAAGGCGATTTGCTGGCACGATTGACACCGGAGGATCGTGGAAAACCGGGAAAGAATGTTTGCGGACAGGATATTCCAACCCGTTCGGTAAAATCCAAACATTTGGAATTTGGTCAGAATATCCGGATTTCCGATGATCGTACCGAGATTTTTGCAGCGGTTACCGGTCATGTATCCCTTGTCAATGACAAGGTGTTTGTATCCGACGTGTATGATGTACCGGCGGACGTGGATAATTCCATTGGTAATATTAATTACGACGGCAATGTGCATATCCACGGCAATGTGCGTGGAGGGTTCTCCATCGTTGCCAAGGGTGACGTTATTGTGGATGGTGTCGTAGAAGATGCGTTGGTCCAGGCCGGTGGCCAGATCATTGTAAAGCGTGGTATTCATGGTATGCGCCGTGGTATCTTAGACGCCAAGGGCAACGTCATCGTTCAGTTTATTGAGAATGCCAAAGTTTTTTCCGGCGGATATATTGAAACCGGATCCATTATCTATAGCGAAGTGAATGCTTCCGAGGATATTATTGTAATCGATAAGAAGGGCTTTATTGCCGGAGGTAATGTACGTGCGGGCGGCAAGGTAGAGTCCATGACCATCGGTTCTGAAATGGGAGCGATGACCCATATTGAAGTGGGCATGGCTCCGGAGAAGAAGGAACGATACACACAGCTTCACAAGAGTATCTCTTCGTTGACCAAGAAAATCAATAAGTTGACTCCGGTCATTAAAACCTACAATGACTTTGTGGAGTCCGGTAAAGCGTTGGATCACAAGAATATGCTGTACTTGAATAAGCTGATGTCAGAACTTCGATCCACCAAGGACATGTTGCAAGACTGTCGCGTGGAGTTTAATGCGCTGCATCAGGAGTTGATTAATTCCAAGCATGCCAAGGTAATTGTTCGGCGGGATATCCATTCCGGTGTTATGATTACCATTTCCGATCTCTCGATGACCATGAAGGACAAGCGTTCCTATTGTCAGTTTGAGAAGAAAAACGGAGAAATTTTAGTGAGCAACCTTTAAAGGATGTGAGTGTTATGTCTATTCGTCCCATTGATTTTAACGGAATGATACAAAATACAACGGAGGTTTCCGCCAACAAAGCGGCAGAGGAACACAAACCCATCGTACAACAGGAGTTTGCGTCCAATGCAGTAAAGGAAGGTGTGGACTTAAATTTGCATTCCGTTAAGGACAAGGAGGAAGCGGCAGATCACCCCTTTGACTTTGAAGGTGGTGGCAATGGGGACACCTATCAGGCCAATCGGAACAAGAAGAAAAAGAAAGATAAATCTCAAGTGTCCGATGGCTCGGTACGTCTGAAGAACGACCATGGTTCCTTTGATATGAAAATCTAAATTTGGAGAATTACAATGACTGGCTTAGAAATTACACTGTTATTAATTGGCTTGGCTATTTTTGTTGGCAGCTTCTTCGTTACGGAGAAGCTGTCTTCTTCTGATATCGAGCATATTCAGAAGATGAGCGAGAAGGAAGTACATACCATCGTTGAGAAAGCAATGGGACGTGCTGCTGACGAAATCGATCGTCGCATCGAAAACAGCTTGGATCATGCCATTATGGATTTGGAGAACAAGTCGGATAAGGAAACCAACGAGAAGATTTTAGCAATCAACGAGTATTCCGATACCGTGTTGGATTCTATGAATAAATCCCATGATGAGGTGCTTTTTCTCTATAACATGCTGAATGAGAAGCAGGAGAAGATTACGAAATTAACGGAAGAATTACAGCAGTCGGAATCTGCCTTGCGTGCCATGAAGGAAGATGTGAAAACACTGACAGCTTCCTATGAGGAACAAAAAGGTGCACCGATCGATGAAACACTTTACACACAGGTATCTGAGGAAGACACCTTAATTCCGGAGGATGTGCGGAAAGCGGTGGAAGAGAACATGGAATCCCTGAAGCAGGTATTTATGCAGAAAGTAGAGGATGACCATGAGGCGGAGCTTGCGGATGCAGATGAGAATGAAGTGATTCTGCAGATGTTCAAGGAAGGTTACAGTGAGATTGAGATTGCCAAGAAGCTTGGCAGAGGATTAGGTGAAATCAAATTGGTGCTGGGCCTCTTTGATGAGGATTACCGGGCATAGGGGAGAGACGATGAAACTGAAGTATTATATGCGAGGGATGGGCGTTGGTATTTTTGTGACCTCCCTTATTTTTCTGATTGCCATAGCGTTCTTAAAGCCGCTGGATACCACCGATGCAGCTGCAAAAGATGAGCAAACCGTGGCAGAACAACAGGATAGCCAAACGGATGATAGCGAGGAGACAACGGCGTCCAAGGAAGATTCCGAAAAATCTACGGAGAAGGAAACCGCGGTGGATGCCGATGGCAACGAGATGACGGTTGAGAAAATTCCGGGCGCAACCGAAGAAGATGAAGCGGCGGCCTTAGCAGTTGCAGAGGAGGATGGTTCGGCGGAATCTGCGACTTCGGATGATGCTGTGGAGGAAGCTGCGGAGGAAACTCCACAGGCAACCGGTGAGCATTTTGAAATCACCATTTCCGGTGGCGACGGTTCCAATCGTGTAGGCGAGAAGCTGTACCAGGTGGGTGCGGTGGATTCTGCGCAGCGATTCAATTCCTATCTTGAGAATAACAACTACGACAATATCATTCAGCCGGGTACGTATTCGGTCCCTAAGGGTGCGACCTATGAAGAAATTGCCAATATCATTACGAAACGTCAATAAAGGAGTTCTGCTTTGTATACGATTATTATTCCGGCTTATAAGCCGGCCAAGAAGCTGTGCGCCTTTGTACAAACGTTAAGTGAATCGTTTACGGATATTGTGGTGGTCAATGATGGCAGTGGAAGCGATTATGATGAGATCTTTCGCGATTTAGCCCGGATGCCACAGGTTACCATTCTTACCCACGAACAAAATCGTGGCAAAGGTGCTGCGTTAAAAACCGCTTTTTGCCATTGCCGTTCCAAGGAATCGGTTTCCGGCGTCATTACCGTAGATGCAGATGGACAGCACTTACCGGAGGATATTTGTAAGGTGCGGGATGCATTGATGGAACATCCGACGGATTTAATTATGGGTTGTCGGCAGTTTCACGACCCCTCCGTTCCGGCCAGAAGCCGGTTTGGCAATGAGATTTCCCGGGTGATGTATCGCCTGCTGTGTCAGATTCAGGTGTCCGACACCCAGACCGGTCTGCGGGGCATTCCCCAAAGTTTTCTATCTGCTTGCATCGATACGGAAGGTGACCGTTATGAGTATGAAACCAATATGCTCATTGCGGCACGTAAGCAAGGGGTGGCATTTTTTGAAGTGCCGATTACCACGGTGTACGAGGAGAATAACGCCTCTTCCCATTTTCATCCACTGTTGGATTCCGTTCGCATCTATCGACGCTTGTTTCGATACTCCGCGGTATCGTTGTTGTCGGTGGTGTTAGAGTTTGGGCTTTTTACCCTGTTTGTACATGTGGGATGGACAATTTTGATTGCCACCTATGTGGCCAGAGGTTGTTCCTGCTTGTTTAATTTTACTTTGAATCGCAAGGTGGTATTCCAACAAGAGGGACATCTGGTGGGGCAGTTTTTAAAGTATATTGCTTTGGTGATTGTTTCCGGAACCATCTCCGGATTATGTGTCACATGGCTGGATCGATTGGTTTCCGGCGTTGTGGTACTGCTGAAGATGGTGGTAGATACCGCATTGTATTTTATGAATTACTACGTGCAGAAGCATTGGGTGTTTCGCACGGTCGATAAGGACTAGCTGATATGTTTACGCAAACCTTGTTTGTTTATGGAATGATGGCTGCTTTTGTTTGTATGAGCGGCTTCTATATGGTACGTAAGATGTTCACTCCACTTAGAGCCTTTCTTCTGGGTGGAGTGTTTTTGGGTTTGGCCGGGATGGTAGCCCTCACGCCCTGGTCCATTCCGGATGGCGGGAATCATTTTTGGAGTGCCTATGACCGGGTGGAATCCCTGCTGGACGGTGGCAATGGCGGTTTGATGCGCGCTTCTGACGGCAGTGCCTATGATGCCTGCTATTGTGATCGACCGGGTCGGGCGGATTATGAAGCCTATTGGGCTATCCGCAATCAGACCGTGGAGGAAACCTTGGTGGAAAATCCTCATCGGATGCCGGAACTTGCCTTCTATCAGGATATTAATTATGCTCCCATGATGTTTGGAATCTTGCTGGCACGCCTGCTGCATTTGAACTTTTTCTATATGACCATGCTGGCTCGGGGGTGTCAGTGGCTGGTGGTGTTTGCACTGTATGCCTATGCCGTGTATCGGATTCCTGTTGGCAAGTGGATTGTGGCTCTGGCAGGAATGCTCCCCCTGATGATTCAGACCATCAGCGGTTTTTCGTATGACGGTATGGTGGTGGCTATCAGCGTGAATTTTATTGCATCGGCGCTGTGGCTTTGGAGAAAACCGGAAGGGGGATCTCCTTATGTGCACACGCTGGTATTTGCAGCGCTTCTTGGTTTGATCAAGGGCGGCGGATACCTGTTGTTATTGCCGTTAGCCCTGCTTTGTTTTACACCTTCTTCGGAGTGTTCTACAGGCAAGAAAATCCTGCAGTTTGTAAGCATCCTGTTGGTTGGGGCGGCAAGCGCCTATTGTGCGGACGTGGTGTTGGCGCCGGGGGAGTTGTTTCAGCTTGGGACAGAGAACGGCAGCAATTACACCACCGCATTTGCTTATGAACAGCCCCTTGCGTACCTGGAGCTGTTGCTTCGCACGTATCTGGAGAAGCGGGCGTTTTTGTTTGCCAGCATGACCGGTACGGTACTTGGCTTCCTGGAGGAAATCAATTCTGTACGTTTGATGTATGTAGCAACGTTGCTTATGATTCTAACGGAATTTATCGCGCGAAGACGCGATTCTCTTAGCATCCATCGGCCGCTGCCTTGGGTGGAAGGGGTTGCTTTGATCTTACCGGTCTTTGTGGCGGCATTGACAATACCGGCGATGATTCTGAAAGACAATCCGGTGGGATGCAGTGTTATCGAAGGCTTGCAGGGACGTTACTTTTTCCCGGTGTTTGGCTTGGGACTCATCTGGCTTTGCTACTTGATACCCGTTGCTGCAAAAGGAGGGAAATCCTCATGCAAATGCTTGCCGGAGCAGGTGGTTGCTTTCGCCTTTGGCTTGCTGCAATGTTATTTTTTGCATACAACCTTTGGGTTTTTCATGGGAAGATAGGGGCTTTTTCAACAAAAAGCGATTGCACCCTATGGGAAACTGTGCTACAATACCAAAGGT
Source organism: Lachnospiraceae bacterium (assembly GCA_024690885.1). Lineage (GTDB taxonomy): Bacteria > Bacillota > Clostridia > Lachnospirales > Lachnospiraceae > XBD2001. The sequence goes on along the minus strand of JAILOI010000037.1, from coordinate 211 downwards.
TCAAAATAAAACACGCGTAACGATTTGATAAACCGGTGCCTGTTTACAGGTGTTTATCAGATAGGATATTACGCGGAAGAATAACCATTTGGAGGTAAAAAAATGAGTGTTATTTCAATGAAGCAGTTACTGGAAGCAGGTGTTCATTTCGGACATCAGACTAGAAGATGGAACCCTAAGATGGCTCCATACATCTACACCGAGCGTAACA